>PWKZ01000151.1 GCA_003559575.1 Bradymonadales bacterium
CGGCGGGAGCTGCGGCACCTGCCCCACACACCGGGGGTGCGACGCGACCGGCGCCTGTCGAATCGTCTATTGCGACCCCGCCCAATCGCCCGACTGCCTGAGCTGTGCCGCGCTAATCGACTGCCTGAGCTGGTGTCACTCGGGCGACGGCACCTGCTTTGATGCCTGCTTCGCGGCAGCCACGGTCGAGGCCACTGTCGCCATGTGGAGTTTGTACGACTGCCTCGACTCCCACTGCGCGGCAGACCTCAACGACGAGGAGTGGATGGCGTGCGCCGACCAGGCGCTAAACGATCCCGCCCGCTGCCAATCGGCCGGCGCTTCCTGCTTTGGCGGCCGATAGCTCGACCAAGCCGGAGAGAGAGTGGTATAGTTACAATGGAGAGGGATCCTCCGAAGCATGACATGCAAGGCTCAACCGAACTGGTGTACTCGGACATGAAACCATCCTCGCTTCTCAAGCTTCTAGCCGTTCTCCTGGCACTGCATGGCTGTACCTCGAGCGACTCCCCGGATAGCCCGCCAATCTCGGAGACGATCACCGCCACTCCCGACACCGCCGACACGGCCCCCGCCGACATTGTCACCCCTGACACCGCCGCCACCGGCGACAATGGGAGGCCGCTGACCGACGCCGTCGAATACGATGTCGGCCACGCCACGGACACCTCGCGCCCCATCCCGGAAGACCCGGACGTGATCGTTGCCGACGCGACGCCGGACGACGCGCCCGGGCATGACGCCGATTGCGCAATCGACACCACTGAACCGGGTGATGAAGATGAGTGGACCGGGCTGTTCGACATGGCCCGAATCAGCGACCCGGAGGCCGCCGACTGCCGCTTCGAAGCCCGCTCTACCGTGCTGAAAAATGGAGTCTGGCTCGATCTGTTCGAGATCTCCTATCTCTCTTACGAGTCGGTGATGGGTGTCCTCGTGCCGATTCGCATCAGGGGCTACGCGGCGCGCCCGAGAGACGGCAGCGACCTCCCGGGCATAGTCCAATCCCACGGACTGGGCGGGATGGCGGAGGAGTCCCATGCCACCGGCACGGCATCCCTCCTGGAGATGTTTGTGTTGGCGTACACCGGACCAGGCGGTGGAGACAAGCCGGCCAACACCTCCGAAGGTCTGGGCGCCGGCCACGCCGGGGGTTACAGATTGTTCGACACGCTCGTCGATCCCCGTGGGAGCTGGTTCTGGGCCCACGCGGTGGCCGCCATGAGGGGGTTGACCTGCCTCGCGGCCCACCCCGACGTGGATCCCGAGCGCCTGGGGATGACCGGTTTTTCAGCCGGCGGAGTGACCACGTTGATCTCCTCGGCGGTCGACGAACGGATCAAAGCCGGAGTCCCGGTGAGCGGCACCGGCGCCTGGGACGAAGCGGTCAAGTCACCGCTCGCCTGGCAGCACGCTCTCCTGGACCAAGCCGGCCTGACCACCGCCTCGGCGGAGTGGACAACGCTCATCGAGCATCTCGACTCCCGCTCTCTGCTCCCAGCCAGCTCGACCAAACTGCTGATGATCAATGGCACCGGCGACGAGTTTTTCCCCTTGACCGCCCATATGGCCACCTTCGACGCGATCCCCGGAGACGACAAGCGCACCTCGCTGGTGGCCAATTTTGACCACGGGTGTTACTCGGTGAGTGGCTTTGAAGACACCGAGACGATTGAAAAGCGTGCCAACCTGCGGGTGACGGGCGGGCAACGCATGTGGTTCAGGCACTGGTTGTCCCATGACCCCGACTTCACCCACCTGCCTCACGCCCCGGTTGTCGAGTGGACGCCGAACGGCCCGCTATTGACCGTGGTGGCACAGGTTGATGGCGGCGGCAGCCGAATTGAGGTCGAGGAGGTCCGAGCTTGGGGGAGCAACGACGATGCCTATCTCTTCATCGGCGACAAGCTCGACCACCAGGGCGACGGCGTCTATATGAAAGTCGTCCCGTTTCAGATGCAGGCCAACAGCGTGATGTTTGTCGACGTTCAGTACAAGACCAAGTCGTTACTGGCGCCAAAGCGTTTCTCGATCTCATCGCCGCCGGTCCTCCCCGACGGCTTTCAACCCCGAGTCCGATCAATCGAGAACTGCCTCTGACCTCAACGCCGCGGGCCGACCACTGGACTCCGGCGTCGCCGGGGGCCTAAGCTTGTCAGGCACCATCGGCGGCTTTTGCACACCGGGGCAGGCCGCGCTTTTCACGATCTCGGGGGCAAACAGATTCATGAATGTGGATGAACTACTCAGCTCGATTTTGCGCGGCGCGGCCCTGCTTCTGGGATGCAACTCGGCCAACCTGATAGTTTACCACGCCGACCAAAAAGAGGTCGCCGTGCGCATCGGGGTGTCGGAGGACGAACAGGAGTTGATCCGCAATATCGAGTCGATGTTCGGCAGTGGGTTCAAGCTGAGGGCGTTCGCCGTCGAATCGATTCAGGGCTCCTTGGCGTTGCAGGCGCTCCGGATGGGGGAGCTTCGCGAGACGGGTTGCCTCTCTGAGCTGGTCGGTGATGTCTTTCCAAAAGACGTCGTGAGCGCGGTCGCCGAGCTTATCGGACCACATCGATTCATCCTCGTGCCGGTTCTGCATTGTGGCCGCACTTACGGCCTGATTGTCTTTGAAAAGGGGGGCACCGAACCGTTCAGCGTCCAGCAGCGCGCGGTCATGTTACGCTACGCCGAGCGGATTGGAGAGCTGCTCGAGAACGAGGTGCGTGCGCTCGGCACCACCCTCCCCCACGACTCGAGCGGCCGCGTCGAGGCGGAGCTGCTTCTGGACGCCGCCGGCGTGGTCGTGGGCCGTGCCGTATCAAACGAGAGACAGGAGCCCCAAGCCCTCCCGACGGATCTTCTCGCTCAACTGAAGACGCAAGCCGCGATTATCGCATCGCCGGACAACGAGTTGAACGAGCACCGTTTCGAGTGGCCGGCCGCGCCGACACCCGGCGTGCCATGGGAAGCGCAACTACAGCGGATGACCCTCGGGGATGAGACACTCGTGCGGGCGCGGCTGATATACGGCGGTCGAGAACAGAGCCCTCCGGTGACGCGCCAACTCCTTCATCTGGCGCTTGGCGAGACCGCGCCGGCGCTGCTCGTCTGCCCGCGTTACCGGATCACCTCCTGTAACACGGCGACCGAGCGCTTGCTGGGCTATCGCGCCGCCGAAATAATCGACCGCCCCGTGGGCGAGCTTTTCCGCGATCCACGCGAGATACAGTCGATCTTGAATCAGCAATTCCTGTTCCTCACCGATGGATATCACGAAGAGGACGTGATCGTGCGCCACCAGTCCGGCCACGTCTTGCCGTGCACCCTGCGGGCGCTATTGCTGGCCGATGATTCGCGCGACGCCCTCGGTTTCCTGGTCATGCTTTGGGACAGGTCGGACGCGCCCGCCGCGGGTGCCGGGGTCGGCCACGTGATGCGCAAAGAGCGGCTCGCGACGATGGGCGAGCTGGCCGCCCAGCTTGCCCACGAGATCCGCAACCCCCTTCTGGCGATTGGCGCGTCCCTTAATTCGCTTGATTCCGACCGGCGTGAGACACGCGAGGCTCAGAATGAACCTGAGAGCGAACAGGACCGAGTACTGGGGCTGCTCGCCGACGAGATCACCCGCCTGGACTTGATTTTGAAGGACTATATGTCGCTGGCCGTGCGCTACGACGCCACCACTGCCCCGACCGAGGTCGCGCACTTGATCGACAACGCCGCCCGGGTGCTCGCGGGGAGTCTGCGGCGCGGCGGCAAGCGGATTGAGCGCGATCTCCCGTCCACGATGACCGTCAGCGGCGACAACGAAGGTTTGAAGCAGGTGTTTTTCAACTTACTCCAAAACGCCATCGAGGCTTCGCCACCGAGCGGGGTCGTTGAGTGCCGCGCCGAGGTGGACACCCATTACGTCACCGTCCACATTGAAGATCGTGGGCCGGGACTCCCGGCGCGGGGCAACCTCTGCTTCGAGCCATTCTGGACCACGAAGCCTCATGGCAGCGGTCTTGGACTGACAGTCGCCCAGCGGATCGTCACCGCCCATGGAGGAACTATTGCACTACGCATGAGATCCGGCGGGGGCTGCCGTGCCTCCGTCACTCTACCGTCCAGTCCGCCGCCGCTTCACTCGCCGAACGGCTCCACCAAAGGGGACAAGTCATGAACGAGCAACCGAACACTCACGAAACGCGTGAAGATCTCCCCTTCCGTGTGCTGGTGATCGAGGATGAGCAGCTCTACGCCTACGCAATCGCCCGCGAACTCGAGAGAAGCGGAATCAGCTGTGACGTGGCGAACACGGTCCATGATTCGCTCGCGCTGAACGAACGCACCCAATACGAGGCGGTGGTGCTCGACCACAAACTGCCCGACGGGGACGGGCTCGATCTCATCCCGTCGCTCTTGTCCCGGCAGAGCAAAGCGACGGTCATCATGATGACCGCCTACGAAACCATCGCCAACGCGGTCCTGGCCATCAAGCTTGGCGCCAAGGACTACCTGGTCAAAGAGACCAGCGTCCGCCCAATCATTGACAAAGTCCTTGAGATCAAGCGACTCAACGACGTCAGCCGGGGGTGGCCGGAGCCTCGCGCCGAGGGGCTTTGCGGTAACTCGCGAGCCATCCTACGCGTCGTGGAGCAGCTTGAAAAGGTGGCCCGCTGTCGGGACACGACGGTACTCCTGACCGGCGAGACGGGAGTCGGCAAAGAGGTCGCCGCGCGCTTACTGCACACGCTCTCGACGCCGGAGAGCGAGTCCCGCCCGTTTGTGGCCGTCGACTGCATCGCGCTGCCCTCGACCTTGGCCGAGAGCGTTCTCTTCGGACATGAGAGAGGGGCTTTTACAGGCGCTGATCGCACCCGCGAAGGGGCTTTTCACGACGCCCAGGACGGCACCATCCTGCTCGACGAAGTGGGCGACATCGACCCCGGTGTACAGGGCAAACTGCTGCGCGTCCTCGAGTCGCGCCGCTATCAGCGTGTCGGTTCCACGCGGGAGCGTCCATTCGCGGCGCGAGTGGTGGCAGCCACCAACCGCGCGCTGGCCGAGATGGTCGCCGACGGCACATTTCGGCTGGACCTCTATCAGAGGCTCGCGATCTTTCCGATCCACATCCCGCCACTCAGAGAGCGTGGCGATGACGTCCTGTTGCTCGCCGCCCATTTTCTCGAAAAGATCGCCCAGCGCGCCGGCTTCGATTCGTCACCACTGTCACCTGAGGTGCGCGCCCGGCTCTGTGAGTACGACTATCCCGGCAATGTGCGCGAACTCAAGAACATCATCGAGCGCGCCGTGATTCTGGCCGAAGGCGGTTTCATCGCCCCCCATCACCTCCCCGAACGAATGCTCCGCCACGCGCCCCACCCTGGAGCGCCCCCCAAAAGAAGCGCAGGGATCCCAATCGAATTTGTCCCGGGCGTCGACAGCCTCGAGACCCTCGAAGCCCAAATGCTCAAGCGCGCGCTAGAGTCCGCGGGGGGAGTCAAGACCGAGGCGGCGCGCATCCTGGGGATCAGCCGCTTTCAACTCCTTCGAAGGCTCGAAAAGTATGGCCTGCGCGAATCCGAGCGCTGATCCACCCCGACGGAGGTGCGATTTCGCACACTCCTCTCTCGACCCCGCAGCAAAATCGTGCGTTCTCGCACACACCCCACGAAACGGATGCCCCTCTCTCGCATCGCCTGAATCGGCCCCATCGCCTCCAACCAACTGAACTCCCGCCATTTATCGCCCTCTGGAGCTTGTCTCCGGGCGCAACCCTGATGTTCGGCACGATGCTTGCTCATCCGTCGGGCGCTTGGCATCGGTGCGGGCAAAGCTCGACCGCCGCCGAGCGGTCCAACGAACGTTTTTTTGGACCACCTCGGCTCGCGCGGCACACGGGGTGCCGCGGCAACAACTGGAAAGAGAGTGCATGTATGATCAAGCGAATCGGTTTCTTGACCCTGGCGGCCATCATGATGGTCTCGCTGCAAGCGCACGCCTCGGGCCATGAGGCCTATCCTGAAGCGATGGCAGCCCGTCCGCTGGTGCTCACCCCCGGGCTCCTGGAGGTGGGGCTAGATCTCGACTTCGGGCTCAACAAGGACCGCGCATTCAAGGATATTCTCGTCGGCGTCGGGTTCGCCTGGGGCGTCGTCGAAAACCTCGAGATCGGTGCCGATGTCGTGGCGCTCAACTACGGGGCGGATGCTCAGGGCGCCAATTTCGGGAGCGTCGACCTCTATGCCCGCTACGCGTTTCTCGACTCTCTGGGCGCCGAGCTTCGCCTCTACCTCCCGGGCGACGCCGGCCTCGGGCCGGTCGGCCCGCGCGCCGGTTACATCGACAGCTTCGGTGATCAACTCCTCGGGCTCAGTCTCGGGCTGCCGTTCCAGTACATTGCGCTCAAGGACACACTGAAACTGCACGCCGGCCTGGCGTTTGATATCGGCTTCGTCTCCGACGACTACATCACCTCCGGCGGCGACTCTCCCCAGATGGCGCTTCTCCTCGCCTACGGCGTCACCTACAGCGTCCTCCCGCGGCTCTTCTTCGATCTCACCTTCGGCACCCGAATGGGCTTCACGGGGCCGGGAAGCTTCGGCGATCGCACCTCGATTCCGGCCGCGCTGACCATCGGCGGCACCATGCTCGGCGGCAACCTCGACATCGGCGCCTACTTCGCGCTCCACGATCTCATGCCGGCGGTGGGCGGCGCCTTTGACGGGAAGTCAATCGGCCTGGGGACACGCTTCCGCTTCTGAGCTCGAGCCGCGTCGGCGAGCCCGGAACTCGTGGGGGTTGACCGGTGGCGCTTGCGGCTACTATCGTCCTCTGGCGCATCTTCCGGCGCAGAGGAGTAGCGAGCCCATGGCGAATACCACCGGTCCCAAGACGCAAGAGACAAAAAAAACCCCCTTCAAGGAAATCGTCCAGCCATTCCTCGATCTTCTGGACGCGCCCCGCGCTCTGTGGGGAATCAACCTCTCCTACCTTCTCGAAGGGATGGCCTACTTCGGGATCCTTGGGTATCTCGCGATCCACTTCTCGGATCACATTTTCCTCAAGGACACCTACTTCGTCGCGCTCTTGCTGCGGGACCCCGACCGTTTCGCGCAGTTCTTTTTCATGGAGCCGGATATCTGGTCGCACCGAATGGTGCTGGTCCTGACCGCCGGCATTACCATCTCGATGTTCTTCCTCGGCACGCTCGCCGACCGCTATGGGATCCGAAAGACACTGATCGCCTCTTTCGTCTGCCTGTTCGTGGGTCGTTTACTGATCTCGGGAGCACCGGGACTCTTTGCCCCCGCCGGGCTGTGGTCGCCGCTCCACATGATGACCATGGCCGGAATCCTGGCGGTCGTCATCGGATACGGCATGTATCAACCGGCGGCCTACGCGGGAGTGCGCAAGTTCACCAGCAACAAAACCTCGGCGATGGGCTTCGCGATGCTCTATGCGCTCATGAACATGGGCGGCTACATCCCGACCTTCGCCTTTTTGCTGCGTGACGAGCAGTTTGCCGGAATCGGCATCACCGGGGTCTTTTGGGTCTACACTTGTGTCACCCTGGCCTCGCTGTTTGCCACCGCGGTCATTCTCACCGGTGTGGTTGAGAAGAAAGCTATCGAGCGCGCAAAACGGGAGCGCGAGCTGGAGGCCGCCGAAGCCGCCACCGCCCAGAGCGAGAGTGAGGCGCCGCAGGCGGAAGACACGCGAGAGGCGATGAGCGAAGCTGCCGCCGCGCCACCGCGTGGCCTACCGGCGAGGATGGCCCACTGGCTCAAGCACCACCCATTGGGCGATCTGAGGTTTACATTCTTCATCTTCGCGCTCATTCCGGTCCAGACCCTCTACACATACAACTGGCTCGTCCTGCCCCAGTATATCTCGCGCGCCTACACCGGCTGGGTCGGGGACAAGTTCGAAATAGCGGCCAACTTCAACCCACTGCTGATCTTCATCTTCGTGCCGATAGTGACCGCTCTGACACAAAAGAAGAAGGTCTACAACATGATGATCACGGGCACGTTCATCATGGCCGCGCCGGCGTTCCTTCTGGCTCTCGGGACCAACGCCTACCTCTTGTTCGGCTATCTATTGCTCATGACCATCGGCGAAGCACTCTGGCAGCCGAGGTTCTTCCAGTACGCCGTCGAGATCGCCCCCGAGGGCCGCACCGGCGAATACATGGGGGTCGCCCAACTCCCTTGGTTCCTGACCAAAGTCATCGCGCCACTTTACACGGGCCACATGATGGCCACCTACTGCCCCGCCGACCCGCCGCGCGATCCAGAGACGATGTGGCTCATCTTCGGATCGATCGCGCTCATCTCGCCGGCGCTGCTGGTGATCGCCAAAGGGTGGTTGAGCAAAAACTTCCGCCCTCGCTCGGCATCCTGAACCTGGCTATTGCTCGACCGTAAGATCCTAGCCTCAGGCTGAGAGCGTTCAAGCGCCGATAGCTGACCCATAATCGTCGGCCCATCCTGGTATTCGCGCGCGGATTCACGCGCGAATGCCGGTGCAGGTGGGGAATTAGGGTCTTGCCTTGGGTTGGGCAAGGCTGCTAGGCTGCGGTGCCGTGGAGAGATCTGCCGCCAATGTCGCCGTACTCGCCGGTGGGCGTTGCCGATCTCGCAAAACAGACTGCGCGGGACAGACTAGAATCTTTCAAAGGAGGCTTGGAGATGAGGGGATTTAAGATAGTGGTGCTTCTGACCTGTGCATTTGCGCTCGCGGCCTGCAAAAGGAGCGAGCCGCCGGCGCCTCCCGAGGAGCCGCCGGCGCCGGAGCAAGAGTCTCCGGCCGAGGAGCCCACCGCGGACCCCGACGAGCTCACCCCGGCCGAGCAAGCGGAAGAGGCGGCGGCCGAGCACATCCAGAGTTTTTTGGATTCGATCCCGGACATCATCGCGACCGTCAACGGGGTACCGCTCGAGGCCGACAGATTCCGCGAGGAGATCGCGCGGATCGCCGCTCGAGGGGCCCAGATCCCTCCCGAGCGGCTGGAGCGGCTCCAGAAGACCATCCTCCAGCGACACATCGAGGAGCTGCTCCTCGAGCAAGAGATCGAGAGGCTAGGGGTCGCGGCCACTCCCGAAGAGATCGACGCCGAGTTCGATTCCTACAAGCAGCGTTTCCGTACCGAGGAGCAGTTTGAGAACTATCTCAAGCATGGCAAGGTGACCGCCGAGCAGATAAGAGAGCGGATGCAAGCCAAGCGAGCGCTCGAGAAGCTCATCGACAAGACCGCCGACATGGCTGTCAGCAAGGCCGAGGCCAAGGACTTCTACGAACAGAACGAGCGCTTTTACATGGACAAAGAGGGTGTCCGCGCGAGCCACATCCTGATCAAGGTCGCGGAAGACGCATCCGATGAGCAAGTCGCCGAGGCGAGGAAGAAGGTTCGCGAGGCTTTGGCGCTACTGAAAGAGGGTAAAGCGTTCGAGGAGGTGGCCAAGCAAATCTCCGAAGGCCCCTCGGCTCCCAAGGGCGGCGAGCTCGGTTTCTTTGGCCGTGGCCAGATGGTCAAGGAGTTCGAAGATGTGGCGTTCTCCATGGAGGCCGGGCAAGTGAGCGATCCGGTCCGGACTCGCTTCGGCTTCCATATCATCAAGGTCATCGAGAAGCGTGAGGAGCGAAAACGGCCGTTCGAGGATGTCCGAGAGCAGATTGAGGAGAGCTTGCGCAACAAAAAATTCTTCCAAGAGCGCCGCAATCTCATTCGAAGATTGAACGAAGAGGCAGAGATCGACATTTTGATTTGACGCCATCCGATAATCGGCGGTTCGTCCTGAGGAGACCCGCTAAGTGGAGGCGCGTTCATGTGCAAGGAAACAAGCCGTTCTTAGGCGGAGTCCAACGCAGAGCTTACGTCGAGCACTAATTCTTCTGCAGGTGACGCCGCAGATGGGCGTGAATCCGTCCGCGAATCCCTGGATGGGCCGACGATTATGGTTATCTCGGCGCCCTTGTCTCGATTTCTAGAGAATGATAAGCGTATGCCAACTTGTGCAGTGTGCGCCAAAGCTTTCGAGCAACGATTCAGCTTCCAGGCCGGCCTGGCGAACGGGGTCACCCGACACTACTGCTCGCAGCCGTGCCGGATGAAAGCCGAGGCGGCACTCAAGGGTGAAGTGGTGTGCCACGGCTGCGGCAAAGGATTTCATCCGGTCTACGCCTACCAGCAGGTGCAGCTGGGGGGAGAGCGACGCAACTACTGCAGCATGAAGTGTCGTGGCGATGCGATGGAGACTCTGCGCCGGGAGAGGGCGCCTCTAAGGAGAATAGCCGTCTTGAACCAGAAGGGAGGCACCGGCAAGACCACCACCACGGTCAACCTGGCCGCCGGCCTGGCCGCGCGAGGCCTCAAGACCTTGCTCGTGGACGTCGACGTTCAGGGCAACGTGGCAATCTCACTCGGAATCGAGGCTCAGGGGACCGGGCTGGCGGGGCTGATGGCAAGCGCTGGGCGCGCTCCGGAGGAGTTCATCGTCAAGGCGCGTGAAAACCTCGACTTGCTGGCCGGTGGCGGCGCGCTCGAACAAACCGAGCTTGAACTGGCGCGCCGTGATCCTGCGGGCGCCCACCGTATATTGAGAGAGCGCTTGAACGCCCTCGAAGGTTACGCCTTCGTGATCGTTGACTGCGGCCCGGCGCGCAGCCTGCTCAACCAAAACGCGCTCTACTACGCCGATCAGGTGATCATCCCCGTTGGGTGCGACTTTCTCTCCCTGGTTGGAGTCCGCCAGATCCTACAGACGCTGCGTCACATCAACGACTCGATGGCTCACCCCATCGCGGTGCTTGGAGTCGTGCCGACTTTTTTCGATCACCGCACCCGAATCGGGCGCGACGTGATTCGCAATTTAAAGCGCTACTTCGGACAAAAAGTGATGCCCCCCGTGCGGGTCAACACGCGCCTCAAGGAGGCGCCGGCACACAACAAGACAATCTTCGAGCATGACTCGCGGAGCCGGGGCGCGGAAGACTACGCGCGCCTCGTCGACTGTGTCGTGACTGAGCGCTGGGAGACGGAATCCCTGGACGGGCTCAAAGGGACCGGCCTGACTCTTGACCAGGTCTATAATTGCCCGGCAGGGCAAGGATGACTAGACTAGGGCACAATGTGTCCCATGTGGGGGCGGAATAACGGGCCGGCACGGATTGAAGGCGGTTGGTTGAAACAGAACACTGACATGCAAGAACAATCGCGACTGGCGGGGCGCTATGAGATCATGGAGAGTTTGGGCGTCGACCGGGGCGCCGAATTGATCTCCGCCCGATCCTGTTCCTCGGGACGTCCGGTCCGCATCCAGCTCTTGCCGGCCGAGAACTTCGACAGTCAGGAAGATGTCGACAAGTGCCTGGCCGAGATCCGTTGCGCTGCCGGCCTGTTCGACCCCCACGCCCAGCGAATCACCGACCATGGGATCACCGACTCCGGCGAGATCTTCGTCGTCACCGATCCACCGGAGGGCGAGTCGCTGCGAGTCCTCCTGGATCGCGAAGAGAAACTGGCGCCGGAGCAGGCGTTGGAGTTGGCTGCCAAGATTGCAGCGGCGCTCAAAGAGGCCCACGCCGTTGGAGTCGTTCACGGCGCACTATGCCCGCTCTCAGTGATGGTCATCAGAGACCCTGAAGGCACGCAATCGATTAGAATCGGAGACTATGGCGTCGGGCGCTGGATGCTGCCCGAACAGCGGCCGACAACCCCCGAGGCAGGCGGCGTCGATCCCCTGGACTACGCCGCGCCCGAGGTCGATGGAAGCACCGCTGATGAGGACGACGAGAGTGCCGCCGGAGAGCCGACTCCCCGCAGCGACCTCTATGCGATAGCCGCGATCCTGTTCGAGATGACGACCGGTCGGCGCGCCGCCGAAGCGGCCAAAGACGGCCGGAAATCGCGGCGCAACTGGGTCCAGTCGCTTTGGGAGGTGCCGGTGGGAGGGCTCATCCCCCCAACCCTCGACTCCCTGCTCGCCAGAACACTTGCGCGCGCGCCCGAGGATCGCATCCCGAGCGCCGGCGTTTTCATCGAACTGATCGAGCAGGCGCAGGACGAGTCGCAGTCCGAAACACCGACCGTGCCACTGCGCAAGCTCTCCGAATACCGCCGCGCCACCGAGATGGCCTCCAAGACGGCACTCAAAGCGGCCGCGGCACCCACCAGCGCCCCCCCAGCTCCGACTCCCCCGCAGAGAGGCATCCGCCCCACCGCCCTCCTGGCGAGCGTCGGTGGGTTGCTCGTCTTTGTGGTGATCGGGGTGCTCCTCTGGTTGGATCTCTTGACGTTGCCGTTCCTGCCCGAGAGAGTGCGACCAACCCCGCCACCACCAGTCGCGCCTCCGGCCCCGGTCGAACTCGATCCCGGCGCCGAGCCTGCCATACCCCCCGACGAGGATCGGCCCTGCATAACCGTCAGCTCGATCCCACCCGGCGCCGAGCTGCGCGAAGCAGACGAGTTACTGGGGCGGACCCCCCACAAGCTATGCGGGCCCGAGAAAGGCGCGCAGACCGAACTGGTGTTGTCGTTGCCCGGTTATACCGACAAAACTCTGACCGTGGTCTTCGGCGAGGAAAAACAACGGGAGATCGTGCTCGAAGAGGCCATCGATCCTGATATCGATCCCGATGATGATGAGCCCAAGACGGATCCAACCGTGAAAGAGCCCGGTGAGGAGATCGGCGTTCCAAGCGATGAGGACGCCCCGAAAGTGGAGCCCACGCCTCAAGAGAGGCCGCGCCGACCCGCGCGCCCACGACCCGAGAGGAGAGAGCGTCCGGCGCCAAGACCTGAGCCGAGGAGGCCGCCACCCTCCCCGCCTCCGGTCGATCTCCCGGCACCGGACTTCTAGAGTAACCGCGGGAGCTTGTGCTCTCGCGACAACCTGTGCGGAGGGGAGGACAGTGTGAACAATTCGCTCGGGCGAAAATCCTGCCGGCCATTGCTCTCGGCGACGCTCGCGCTGGCGCTGTTTTCCTTCGTGCTCGGCGGCGTGACCGCGACGGCGCGGGCGTCCGAAGACCCGGGGATCGCCGCAAAAGAGGAGCGCGCGCGCGAGCTTGTGGGCCAGGCGATCCGCGAGCGACAAGCCTTCCGCGACAGAGGCAGCACCGGACCGCGTGACTTCGAACAAAAATTCCGTGAAGCTGCGCGCCTGCTTGGGGAAATCGTCTTGGCCGAGCCCTCGGCGCCGCGTCTATATGGACTGGCGTTCGCCCTCTTCCACGTGGGAGAACACGAGCTTGCGCATTTCTACTGCGGGCGGGTGCCGCGCGAGTTCCCCGCCGAGACCCAAACACAACAACGCTGCGAAGCATTGACCTCGGTGCTGCACGACGATCTCTTCAGGGTCGACATCAACTCCGAGCCAGGTGGCGCGCGGGTGACGGTGGCCGGATGGCCCGAGGGCGCGACTCGAAGGACTCCGGGGGCGCTATGGCTCCGCCCGGGACTGCGCCGACTACGTTTTGAACGTGAGGGCTACGAGACGCTTGAACGTCGCATCGAAGTGAATCGCGACACGGTCACTCAGGTGGCGGTTCAACTAGCCAGGAAAGCGGCACCGGGATCGCTCGAGTTCGTGCTCGAGCCGAACAACGCGACGGTGCTTTTGAACGGACAAGTAATCGACGTCCCCCAAGACGGTGTGATTTCAATTCCACCCGGGGAATATGGCTTGCGAGTCCAACTCGAAGGCTACCTCCCTCACGAGGAGCGACTCCGCGTGCAACCGAATCGGCGCGAGAGAGTCCGGATAAAGCTCGCGCGGAGTGAACGAGAGCGCAGAGTGGAGCGCGCCCCGCGCCCGGCGCGACCGCCTCGCAGCGATGAGTATTGGCGCAACCTCGCCATTACGGGGTGGACCGGTGTCGGGGTGGGCGGCGCAAGCGTCCTGGTCGGGGCCATCATGCACGTCATGGCGGCGGTCCGCGCCGATGAAGCCAACGACTTGTCCAACTTTCCATGGAATATTGAACGCTATGGCTCACTTCGAGACGAAGCCCACGCATATGAAAAGAGCGCCTGGATCCTCTATGGTGTCGGCGGAGCGCTCTTGGGTGCCGGAGCGACGCTCCTCGTGGTGCAAACTTTGGGTCAAGGAGATGCGGAACATCGGGAAGGAGTGACCGTGGGTAACACCGAGGTGACTCCGCTCATTTTACCTGATGGAGTGGGCATTGGCTGGCAAGCTCGTTTCTGAAGGGGGGCTGATGAGGCGGTTGAAGATTGGATTGATGGTTGGTGTGCTGCTCTCCTGCTTGACAGTTGGAGCCTGCATCTCGATCGACCAAGAAGCGTGCCCCCCAAATCGTTCCGTCTGTATGGAAGGCGACCAGTGGGTCTGCCTGGAGGACGGCAGCGGCTGGGAACGCGTCGCCATTTGTCCCCGCGGACGATGCGAAAACAGAAAGTGTGTCCTTCCGCCGCCGCCCACGTTCGACCCTTCAAGCATCGTCATCCCCTGGCCCACTGAGAACAACCAGGAAACCGCCGGGACGACCACCAACGACTGACAAAGGACTGCGACAATGTTGGATCTCAAGTACGTCTTGGCGTATCCCGATGAGGTACGCCAAAACGCCCTCAACCGAAACGTGCGGGTCGATCTGGACAAGATTCTAGCGTTGGCCGAGGAGCGCAAGAGCGGCATCCAGCGCGCCGACGGGCTGCGCCACGAGCAGAAACAGACCGCGCGCGCGATGGGACCGGCCTCGGAGCAGGAGCGCCAGGCGCTAATCTGCCGGGGCAGCGAGATCAAAAGTGAGTTGACCTCACTGCAAACCCACCTGCAGCACATTGAGAAAGATCTTTTCGAGGAACTCAAACGTCTCCCCAACCGGACCCATCCGGACAGCCCGGTGGGGCGGAGCGAGGATGAGAGCACGGAAATCAGACGAGTCGGCGCCCCGCGCCGATTCGACTTCACTCCCAAGGACCACCTGGAGTTAGGTGAAGCCCTCGGACTGATTGATCTCGCCGGCGGCGCCAAGGTCGCCGCGCGCAACTTCTACTTCCTCAAGAACGAAGCGGTGCTGCTGGAGCTTTCCTTGGCGCGTTTCGCCATCGACCGGCTGATGAGCCGGGGCTATGTGCCGACCATCACCCCTGACGTGGCGCGCCTCGATGTCCTGGATGGGGTCGGGTTCTCGCCGCGCGGTCAAGAGTCGCAGATCTTCACGCTCGAAGGGACCGATCTCGGGCTCATCGCCACGGCCGAGATCACCCTCGGAGGGTTGTTGGCCGACGAGATCCTCACCGCCGGGGAGCTGCCGCTCAAGTTTGTCGGGCTGTCGCACTGCTTCCGGCGCGAGGCCGGCGCCCACGGACGGGCTTCGCGCGGGCTTTACCGCGTGCATCAATTCACCAAGGTGGAGATGTTCGCCTTCACCGCTCCCGAGGACTCACCCGCCATCCACGACGAAATGCTGGCGGTCGAGGAAGAGCTGTATCAAGCGCTCGGGCTGCCCTACCGGGTGCTCGATATCTGCACGGGCGATCTCGGAGGGGCCGCCTACCGCAAGTTCGACCTCGAAGCCTGGATGCCTGGGCGGGGCGAGGCGGGGGAGTGGGGCGAGGTGACGAGCACCTCCAACTGCACCGACTACCAGTCACGGCGACTGGGGATTCGATTCAGAAGGACCGCCAAGGGCAAACCGGAGTTGGTCCACACACTGAACGGAACTGCCATCGCCGTCAGCCGCACCCTACTCGCGCTCCTTGAAAACTACCAAGAGCGAGACGGCAGCATCACCATCCCCGAGGTGCTGCAACCCTACCTGGGCCTCTCGCGCATCGAACCGCGGGGCTAACATGCTCCCCCGGGACATGGTCATAGCCCGCCTGCGAGACGGCAAGGTCCGTCCACAGTACATCGCCACCGACGACCCCGCGCTCCTTTTGGAAGCGGCGACGCTCATCACGCTGTTCAAACGCCACCTCGGTCACACGCACGCCGAGCTGCAAGAAGCGCTGGACGACTTCGTAAGCGCGGCAAAGCGTCCGGCGCTGCGTCGTGGTCTTGTCAAGCTGCTCCTCGATCACGCCGACTTCGCGCCTGTCGGGGACGAGGATCCGGTTCTGCTGCGACGCAGGGTTTTTCTGGCCGCCGCAGCGCACAAGCGTCGCGCCGAGCCCGGGAGCAAGGACACGAGCCCGCGGAGCACGATAGGCCGGACGATCGCGCTTCAGGAGGTGGCGAAGGAGCGCGGGCTCTCGATCCCTGCAATCGAAGAGGGATTGTTTGCCGATCTCAAAGGCGCGGAGCAATTCCAGCGCCTGGCCCCGATTGAGCCCGGCGGACTTTTGCAACGATACAACGTGGCGCTCGCGCAAGGGGTCTTGCTTTCGGCCTCCCGTCTCGTGGTGGAGATTGAGGGCAATACGCCCGCTCGTTACCGCCAACTATTGCGTTTCGTGAAGTTCTTCGGGCTCTCGTTTTTGACCGAGGAGCTGGAACCAACCTCGAAAAACCCCGACGGCGGGTTGCGCCTCGTACTGGACGGCCCCCTGAGCCTTTTCAAGCGCGCCGAGCGCTACGGCCTGCGGCTGGCCAAGTTTCTCCCGGCGCTGCTCTTGTGTGAGGGATGGCGGCTCACGGCCGATCTGTTATGGGGCAAGGCGCGGCGGCAAGCGACCTTCGTCTTGACCCCGAGGCAAGGTTTGTGCTCCCACTACCGGGACACCGGCGCCTGGGTCCCTGAGGAGCAGCGCTGGTTTGAGGAGCGCTTCGCGACCCACCGGAGCCCCTGGACACTCGCGCCCGCCGAGAGGCTTGTCTCTCTCGGTGGACAAGGCGCGCTCGTACCCGACTATCTGTTGCGCCATCAAGACGGACGCGAGGTGCTCCTCGAGATTGTATGGAGTTTCAGGAGCGCCGGTCTCGCGCGCCATCTGGACCTTCTGAAGGCCTACGGGCCCCAAAGCCTCGTGCTGGCCGTAAGCGAGCGGCTGCGTGTCGACCAGGGAAGTCTCCCCCCGTTACCGCCGGGGACGGTGCGCTTCAAAAACGTTCTGCGGCCTTCGCTGGTGACCAAGGCGGCGGAGGAGTTGAGCGCGCAGTCCAAAGGCCGAGAGGATTAAAACCGACGCACCGCGCGGGCTCTCTCAGGAGTCGGCATCGACCGTCACCGTCTCGACCCACGGCAGCTACTAGCCGGCATGACATTCGGATCAGGAACACTGCCGCGCCCGTAGCTCTGCGGTGGCCGCACCAAGAGCCAAGGGCGGCCGGTAGCCGGCCTGACATTCGGATCAGGAACACTGTCGCGCCGGTAGCTCTGCGGTGGCCGCACCAAGAGCCAAGGGCGGCCATAAGGCGCCGCAATCATACGGAACTGGCCGCTGCACCGATCTTTTGGCACTCTTCTTGAATGAAATAACCGGTGAAATGTTGGAAACGTCGTCAAATGTCAGCGAGTTCGCTTGAAATGCCGTCAATCAATTGCAAGGAGGGATGAGGCATGAACTCTCAACAAGATCTTCGGCGAACCACGTTCTTGCTCCTTACTCTGGGACTCCTGGTGGTGGGAGGCTCGGGCTCCACCCGGTCCTGCGAGCCGGTCCCGGAGGGGGCCGTCGAGTGTTTCTCGGACTTCGAGTGTCCCGCCGGCCAGTACTGCGAGAAGCCGGTGGGCGCATGCCGGGGCGCGGGCTTTTGCGCTACCCCGCCGGAGGGGTGCATCACCCTGTGGGATCCGGTCTGTGGATGCGACGGCAACACTTACGGCAACGCCTGTGAGGCCGCCGCGGCGCGAGTCAACGTGGCGTCCGAGGGCGAGTGCGATCCGCAGGCGCCGGACCGATGCCGCACCAACATTGACTGCCCGAGGTCCGAGTACTGCGCCAAGGAAACCGGCGACTGCGACGGAGTGGGCCGCTGCGAGCCCCGCCCGGAGATGTGCATCGACCTCTGGGATCCGGTCTTCGGCTGCGACGGGGTGATCTACAGCAACAAATGCTATGCCGCCAGGGCCGGCCAGAGTGTCGATGGCCACATCGGTCTGCTCAACTACAAGGTGGAGATCGAGGGTGTCACCCAGGGCGCGTTCAGGAAATAGGCGCCCCCTCGCATTCGGAATCCGCACACGCCCCGCCCGGAGATGTGCTTCGACCTCTGGGGGGGCCCAAGTGAGCGTCAGATGACCCCCGGGGACTTCTCAGTAATTTCCACTTAGTTTGCGGAAGAAACGGTGTATGGCGTGAATTGAGAAGCCCTTGGTGAGGTACTGAACCGCGCAGGTGCCGTGGAGCACCTCCAGCCCATTGGCCTCCGCCAGCGCGAGCGCCTCTTTGGTGTGGCGCCCATCGTGGATCCAGATCCGCGGCACTCCAAGGCCGACGGCCTGACGCACAAAGCCCTCGGTCTCCTCCTTCGGAACCTCGATGACAACCGCGTCCACCGGCTCGGGCAGATCAGCCAAGCAAGCGAACGCAGTGTCCCCCTCCACACTGCCGCCCTTCTCCAAGACCGGATAGACAGTCTTACCAAGTTCTTTGAGCGCCCTGTAGGAGAGTTTGGGAAACGAGCGCTCGGCGTCCTTACCAACGACGGCGTAGCGCGAGTGCGTCCAAAACAACTCGAAACGTGATGGTTTTCCTTTCGGCATGAGTCCACCTCGAGTGTAAGCGCCGCCCTCCTCGGGAAGCGAGAAATAAAACTAACAGTCGCGCCGCACTCCATTCGCCACCGGGGCCGACCTTCGGCCGCCCTGCCTGCGCGCCCGCCATGTTTTCAAGAAGTTCCCGGGGTGGGTGGCACCCACCACCAGCAGTCCGCAGGCCACCAGGAACCAGGCCCTGATTCGCGCACGGACCTCATCTGCCGCCGGCAGGGGCAGATCCCCCACCAAGACGCCCTCTCCGTCGGTGTAAGCGTCCCTCATGGCGACGACTCGTCCCCCCGGAGCGACTATGGCGCTGATACCGTTCATCGCGGAGCGCAAGATCGCATAGCGGTACTCGACCGAGCGGAACCGGCTGCTCTCGAAATGGAAATCCTTGACCTCGCGCCAGTCGAAGGTGGGCACCACCATCGCCTGAACCCCCGCCGCCGCGTAGGAGGCCGCCGGCTCGGGGAAGTTGTCGTCCTGGCAGATCATGCCGCCCCAAAGCCCCCCCGCCGCCGTCACGAGCGCGAGTGTCCCGTCGCCAGGGTTGTAAGACTCGAGCTGGTAGATCAGGTGTACCTTCTCATACGAGGCCACTGTCCGCCCCTCGGGATCGATGAACAGCAAGCGATTCTTTTCATCCACATTGTCGAATAGACCCGCGAAGAGCCAAATCTTATGCTCGCGGGCGAGCGAGGTCAAGGCCTCGAGGGTCGCGTCGCGATCCTCGGCTTCGACTCGCAGTGAATACTCGGGAGTGGCCACTATTTCGGCACCACCCTCGACGGCCTCGGCCACCATCGGGCGAATGTGGCTCTCGATATTCGCGAGCGCGGGCATGGGCCGGTCGTCGTCGGTGCGGGGCTCGAGGATGGTCAACGCGGCGACCCGAACGCTCCCTTCGGGCTCCCCGGGACTTACCCAAAAGTTGGCTGCGGCGACGACACCCATCAGGCTCAGTGCCGCGATCCCGGCGCCGGCCTTGGCCTCCGGACGGCGGATGGCGAGCATCGCGAGGGACTGCAAGGCCACCAACACCGCCACGACTCCCGCAAGGCCGGTGAAGGCGACAAACCCGACGCCCCAGGGCCAATCGATCCATGTCTTGCCGAGCGACTGCGCCGTCCCCCAGATGGGCACGACGGAATAGGTCGCATAGTCCACGAGCCCCGCCAGCGCGCCGGTGGCGAGGGCCGCCATGACCCCGGGGCGGCGCCACAACGCGTGCCCCAGGAGCGCGAAGAGAACCCAGAACAATCCGTAATAAGCAATAAAAAACAAAGACATCGAGATCGGGAAGCGGAGGATGACAACGAGCGGGATGAGGTACCCGAGCGAGAGGCCGACGCCGGCCAGCGCGGCGGTCGCGACGCGCGACCGCCGCCGCGCCAGGACCGCCAATAACGGCATGAACGCCAACGCCATCATGGGCCAGAGGTTGATGGGATAATCCGAGTTAAAGAGCAACAGCCCACTCAGAAGACCGGCCCCGGCACACAACAGCAGCTCGCGAGAGCGCGATTCGCGGGCCACTTGAGCTTCGACAGTCACACGAAAATCCTTTCCGAGCCACTCACACCGTACCTCTCGGCCGTTCGGCGGAGAGTCTCGACTGTGGCGGTATCGAGCGGAACACCGCCCCGACTGCGTCTCTCGTGTTCCTCCTCGGCGCGATCACCGGCGAGCCGGATCGGCATCTCGGGAACAATCGGCTCACTACCGCGCAGGAAATCCAGATACTGCCGGGCCTGCTCCCGCATGTGGCCAAGCCCGGCAAAGCGCGCGGGGTTCCAGATGGTCACGAGCACATTGTTTGTCGAAACCGCCCCGGCCGGAGCAGGGGGCGCATGGCCACCGGAGAGCCCGGCCGTCAGTAGATCGATCACCATCGAGAGTCCGAACCCCTTATAACCTTGCTGCCCCCCAATGGGCAACACCGCTCCCCTTGGGGACTCGAACATGACGGCGGGGTCATTGGTCGGTCGCCCCTCCGAGTCTTGGAGCACTCCCGCCGGTAACTCGCGACCGGCATGATAGGCCAACCTGACCTTGCCCATCGCGATGGCGCTCGTGGACATGTCGACGCTGAAGAGTTCGTCCCCTCCGAGAGGGATCGCGAACGCCACGGGGTTCGTGCTGGTGCACCCCCGGCGCCCCCCGGGCGGAGCGACGAACCGCAACGCGCCGTTGTCGTTCACCGCGACCATCCCAGCCATCCCCGCCTTGGCGATCTCGGTGACCCACTCGCCAAGCCGGCCCGCGTGACCGCAGTTGCGCATGGCGGCGGTGGCGCACGCCTGCCCGGCGGCCTTGGCCAGCAAAATAGATAGGAGCCGCGGCATCATGACCTGACCGAGTCCCCGATGGGCGTCGGCCAGGCATGAGCTCGCCGTCTCGTCGACCACCTCGAGCGAGACGCCGCTCTGAAGCTCGCCACGCTCGAGACCGCCGCAGTAGTCAGCGATCCTCACCACACCATGCGAGTCGTGGCCGGTCAGGTTCGACAGGACGAGGCTCGCCGAGGTCATCCGCGCCTCATGAGCCAAAAATCCTGCGGCGGTCATTACCTCGACGGCAAACTCTTCAAGGCACTCGGACGGGACAGTGGTCTCTCTCATACCTCGCACCCCAAGCTGCGGCAGGATGATTCTGATGTCAGCGCGGAGCGCCGGCTTCGATCCACGCGGCCAGATTGTGCAGGAAGGACGCTGATGGCGGGTAGCCGACCTTGACGGTCATGTCCGAGATGGCGTCGGCGTCGCACCCCGGATGCGAGGCGAGAGAGAAGCCGTGGCGCACGTTCTCGTCGAGCACCGCGACCACCAAGCTCGTCTCATAGCTCGCGCCGAGAAACCGAACCCCGTTGCAGGCCTGCTGGTTTCCGACCAGCCCGGAGGCGCTGCCCTGCGTTATCGACTGGTGCGCCTCGGCCTCGGTGGCAAAATTCAAGGTGGCCTCGATATCGCTCGTTCGCCCCGGCGCGCCGGGCGCGTGACACTGCGCGCAGTTTTGAAAGTAGCCCGAGTAGAGCCCCGCAAACGAACCAGGCTCGTCCAACATGTCTGACTCGCAGGCCGAAGCTCCGACCAGGAGGGCAGCCGGCGCAACGACCACCAACACCCTTCGAAGCCCAGCCTGCAATCGGGAAACGAGTCTCATTTCGGCTCTCCTGTCCGGTCGGTCTCGAGCATCGTCAAGTACAGCCCCAGCAGGAAGCGATCGGCGGCCTGAGCCGGGGATGGGTAGCGCGCCATGTGCTCGTGAGCCTTGTCGAGCTCTGTCCGGAGACCGAGCGCAAAGCGCTCCACCGGCACCTTACCAAAAAGGTGCAGCTCGGCATAGGCGGCCAGCAAGCGCGACCGGACCGGTGTCATCAGCGTGCCGGTCCGCTCGCCGAACTCGCGGGCGCGCTCGAGCCCGAACTCGACGTGCGCGAGCGCCCGCTCCATCGCCTCCTGGCGATAGGCGTACTCGGCCAGGTGGTAGCTCGCGACCGCAAGCTCCAGCAGGTCCTCATCGAGACCGAAGCGCGCGAACCTATCGCTCACGTGATCGCGCCGCCGCTCCATCGCCGCCGTCGCCTCGTCGAGGCGCCCGAGCCCACGCAGAGCGTGCGCCTCCATCGCCGCCAGGAGGCTCGCGTAGTCCTCGCGGCTGAACATCTCGTCCAAGAGAGAGCGGTACAACTTGCCCTGGAAACCGGCCGCCGTGCTCGCCTTTCTGAACGGCTCGCGCGTACCCTCGAGTAGCGCCCGGGCAGCGGCCAGCTCGCGCGCCGCGTGATCGTACGCGCCCTCTCCGAGCGCCGCCGCGCCATGCCCAAGGCGCACTTTGACCCGATTGGCGAGCGAGCCGACGGTCGGGCAACCAGAGTCGATCAGAGGCTCGAGTTCTTGGTATAGCTCGCGCGCCCGCGCGTAGCGACCGGCCGAGTGGCTGTAGAGCGCGGCGCGGTCGAGAGCCAGCGGACGATAGCGCTCGAGTTCCCCGGTCGAGAGCGCGAGCGCGCGCTCGGCCTCGTCGGCGGCCTCCCCGTCGCGATCGAGGTGAAACAGGCTGCGGGCGTACGCGAGCCGCCAGGCGAGCCGGCGCGCCGGCGCGAGGAACTGATAACGGCCGCGCGCGGCAAAGTGGCGCGCGGCGATTGAATGGTTGCCGAGTGATCCCTGGAGAACCCCTAACGCCAGATGGAGCGCCGCCCGCGCCCGCGGCTCCGTGCGCGCCAGATCGAGCGCCAACAGATAGCGAGTGTGAGCGACCATCGCCGCCTCGCTGTCGCCGGTGCGCAAAAATTGCTGGTGCGCGATATACCCCCAAAGCAGAAAAACCTCGTGACTGTGAGGGAAACTACTTGCCGCCGATCTCAGCCGCGCGATGGCCAGAGCCGCCCACCGCTCGTGGATTTGCGTGTCCTCCGCCTCGGGCAACCGCCTGGCTATCAAATAGGCCCGCACAAAAGCATGCACCGGATTCTCCGGCTGTTGCCGGTAGCGCGCGGCATACTCGGCGCGGAGCGACTCCTCGTCACGGCCCTCGCGAAAGCGCGCCTCGATAAAGCCGATGTGCGCCGCAAGCGAGTCGGTGAGCAGCGTCGTCCCGTAGAACACCCCTCGGGCGTCGCTGTAGTCTTCGCGGGCGAGCATGGAGTAGGCCCGCTCGAGCGCCACCTGCCGATAGAGCTTCTCGGCATAACGCCGTTCGGGGTGCGCCCTTTTGAGCCAACTGACCCAGGAGTTGGCGAACTCGTACAGGATATAGTCCTCGTCGAGCGCCGCGGCGCGACTCGCGGTGGTCAACACCAAGAGCTTGCGCCGGGTTACGTCCCGCGCGCCCCGGTAAAGCTCGAAGATCCCCTCGCGTAGCTCTTCACTGTCGTCGTGACCGAGCCGAAGCAGAAACGACTCGAGCGCCAACCGCAGCTCCAGCTCATTGCCTGGATTCCACTCCCGCTGCTTCGCGATCAAACGCTTTTGCTCCGCACGACCGCGTCCCCGTATCAGCTCCGCGACGAACTTGTCTGCAAAAAACAGGCGCTCTTCCACCTCGAGCGCGTCGTGCTCCGACAGCGTGCGCAACAACTCGCGCGCCCCGGCATGCTCGTTGTGCAGGCGGTAGTGGCGCCTCCCCACCTCGCCCACCGTGCGCAGGACGAGAGCGTCGTCGATCTCGTCGACGTTCACCCGCTCAAAAGCGGCGCGTGCCGCGCCCTTGTCGCCGAGCACATCCAAGACCTCGCTCAAGACAACGTCCGCCAGCGCCACCACGGACGGCGAACGGTGCTCGAAGTCGCCCAGTCGCCGGATACGGTCGCGTTCGCCGGCCAAAAACCGATCTCCGAAACGGCCGGCCGCCAGCCGCGCCTTCTCTCGACGATGTGCGACAAGCTCGCTCATGACGCGCGCCCACTCGGCCGCCTCACGCCGCTCGGCGGTGGGCGCCTCTTCTTGCCGCAGTACACCGGCATAAAACTGGGCCGACTCGTACTCCTTGAGTTCGGTGTGGAGAAACATCATCAGACGAAGCCGCGCGAGGCGTTGCTCCTCAGAGGACGCGAGAAGCTCGATCCGGGCGAGAAGCAGTAGCTTCTCCCAGTGGTCTCGGCTGGCCGCAAGCTCGCCCGCGAGACGCTCGTGCGACCAGCTCCGCGGGACGCTGCCCTCGAGCGAGAGGGCGTAGATATCGAGTGAACCTTCGTGCGCGCAAGTCATCACCAGGCGGTCACCGGCCGGCGAGGGATACTGACAATTCCAGGCGGCGCTCGTGAGCTGTTCAGGGGCGCTCGCCGCCGCAATCGGCGGCTGTGAGTCGGGATCGAGCGGCACGCGGAACAGCACACTATGATCGTTGCCGTCGACCACTCCGTCGAAGTTGGTGTCGTTCAAATACTGCGAAAAATATAGGTACCGGCCGTCTTCGGAGAACGCCGGGAAGCCGCTGATTCCCGGGAGAGGAGGGCGGTAGGTGTATGACGCGCCGTCCGCGAGGCGAAAAAGGGTGATGCCTTCGCCGAGACGCATGGAGAAGGTCACGCCCACGTCGGCCGTGCCGCGCTCGAGCGGGATGTACGCGATGAAGCGCCCGTCGGGCGAAGCCGCCGGGGCGGAGAGGTTATGATCTATGAGGACCTCGCCCCGCCCGCCCGAGAGGGGGACGCGCCGCAGCACAAAGTCGGCGTGCAAGCCCGAACGCTGCACCACTCCGACGGCGGCGCCGCCGTCGAGCCAGACCGCCTGCACATCGGCGGTGGTGGAGTCGGTCAAGCAGCGGTGAGTCTCCCGTCCGAGGTCCATAACACAGACGTCGCCGGTGGCGTTCTGCCGATAGGAGACGAACAACAGGTGGCGCCCGTCGGGGCTCAGGCGAGGGTATGTGGCGTCGGCGTCGAGTTCGAAGAGCAAGCGCTCGCTGCCGGTGCGCTGATCGAACCGATAGAGACCACTCGTCGCCCTGGCGTCGCTCGCGTAATACAGGTGGTGTCCGTCCGGCGAGAGCACCCCCATGTAGCGATTTGCCGGCCCGGCGGTGATCCGAGTCGGGTGTCGCAACACATCGGCCTCGAGGCCGCCTGCGGCGACCGGCCCCGGAGCCAAAAGGATCGCCGAAACCAACAGGACTAATCGTCGCATGGCTTTCTCTCAAAGCGGCCGGCGGCGATCTCAATCGGTGTTCCACAGGCCACGCTGCGCAAATGGGTGGCGCGCCATGCCTCCCGCACCTGTGGCGCACCCAACTCAGGCCGCTGTTCATCGATGTAACGCCAAAGCTGCCGCCGACTTCGATTCGTGCGTTGAACGAGTGCGTCGGCCACCGCCTTGTCTGAGTCACCACGGCACAGGTCCGGCGTCTCGACCAACAACCCGTCAAGCCCCTCTCCAAGGCAGCCGCGCGCCTGGAGATCGTCCAGCACCTCCTTGTCGGAGCGCAAGACGCCCCACACCGCGACCACTCGATCGAACTCGCGGAGCGGCGCAACCCCGGCCTCCTCCAGTTGGGCGCGCGTGAAGTCCTCGCCCTTGGGTGCCAACGCCGCTTGAATGAGCTCGTTCTCGAGCGCTCTGAACTCTCCGGCGGCCTGCTCCTCGAGCGCGGTCTTGCGATCCACCACCGCCACATTCGGCGCACGGACGCAGCCGCTGACGAGCAGCATCGCGATCGCCACCAGGGCGGTCGCGCCCGCCGCCACCGTCAAAATGGACGGACGCGCGAAGGCAATATTCAGGCTCATGGGGTGCCCCCTCCTCTATCCAGCAGTGGAGCCAGAAAACGCCGCAGCAACGCCGCGGTCGGGATCCCGCGAATCTCATCGAGCCGCAGGAGCGACGCCGCCCCGCCAAGCTCGACCTTGGCCGACAGAAACCCGTGGTCGAGCTCGACGCGAGCGAAGCGCGGATACCCAAGCGCGAGCCCCATTCGGATCCGATTGATCGCCACATCCTCACGATACGGATCGAACAGATCGAGGAGGTCGCGCAAATGCTGGCGGCCAATTCGGACCACCTGAACGCGACCATCGAGTTCCATCCGGTCGAGCGCCAGGACGAGCGCCGCGTTGGCGTCGAGTCGCTCGTCGGTGCGACTCGGCCGCAGTCCGGTGGCGTTGCCGCGGAAGAGCACCACCGTGTCATCGGGGAGGTAGTTGACGACGAGTTGGCCGGCCACCGTCCCATCGCGGAAGCCCGCCTCGATCTGGTCGAGCGCCAACAGGTTATGCACCATACGGAAATTTCCGGCGAGGGGGCCGATATCAACCGGCCCCACCCTGACCCGATCAGCTCTAAGGAAACTGCCGCCGGTCAAAAACGGATGCAGATCGTGGAACCGCACCCGCGAGTATACGTTTGGGGCGGGACCGACCACCATGCTCAGGGATCCGTCCCCCGCACGGACCAACTCTTGCGCCACTCGAATAGCGCCGTGCAACCCGGAGACGCTGGCCTCGGCCGACGGCACGGCGGCGTCGACATTGTCGGCTTCCACTGTCGCCTCGACGCGGTAGCGGGTGAAATCGCCGGACTCCACCCGGAACGGGACACGCAATCGCCCGCTCCCGTGGGGGCCCGACTCTGTCCGCCGCAGACTGTCGAGCTGCTGATGAAGCACCCCCGCGACGGCGAGCGCGCGGCGCCCGGGAATACTCCCGAACTCTCCGGCTTCAAGCGCGCCTGCACTCCCGCCGCCGCTGAGCGCCGCCGTGAGTTCCAGGCGAGAGCCACCGGTCGGGCTGTCAATCGTCAGCTCATCGAGCCGAAGCGCGCTCCACTGGCTCAGCCGGGCCCGCGCGTTCAGCGTGAGCGGCCCCGGCGGGTAGAAGGGAGCGATATTTTGCGCCACCTCGCCGAAGCGAGTGGCGAGCATGAGCGTGACGCGCCCTGCGGACGGCGGCCCGATGAACTCGAAAGAGAGCTCATGCGCTCCTTCACCGAGCCGCAGGCGCCGCGCGGAGGCGGCGAGATCAACCCCGCCGTGGGCGATCCTGATAGTGCCCGCGCCTCCCTCCTCGCTGAGCGCGGCGTTGGCGCTGACTGAAATCTCGGGGGAAAACGCGGTGGTCTCATCCGCCAAGCAGCTGAGGTTGCGGAGCGTCACGGTCAACTCCTGGTCTCCCCACGGGCGAATCGACCGAGCCGGCGCGATCACCGGCTTCAGACCGTAATCGATCCTGCGCACCAGCCCTTCCAGTTTGCCGGCGGCGGCGAGGCGCACCCCAAAATCGTCGCCCACCAGTACGTGTTCGAGCGGCGGGGTGGCGCCGCCCAAAAGCCCGCTGAGCCCGTCGAGCCGGTCGGCCTCGAGTCGCAGGTCATAGTCAACGCTTCCGCCGCGCCCGACACTGAGATCGATCACACCGTCGAGTCGCGCGCCCCCGCCGCCACCGCGCACCCCAAACTGGTAGTGCGGCCTGCCCCCCCGGCGCTCGGCACGCGCGAACGCGTTCAACTCACCCGCGACCAGACGGCGGTCGACGGATGGTCGCCCCGCCTGAAGCTCCGCGTCGAAGGAGTTGATGGAGGCGCCTGTCCCGCGCGCGTTCATCGTGATCCGCAGCCACGGACAAGAGATCCGTTTGCCGCCGACGCGGGCGGCGAGCCGCTCGAGCGCGAGGATGCTCCGCTGGTCGAAGCGCAGCGCCGCATCGCCGCCCAAGCCGCTCACCTGCGCGGTGGTGGTGAGCGTGGCGCCCAGATCGCGCCAGCGCACGGGCAGCGAGCGATGCCGCCGTGGCGACAACAGGCGCGACACGAAGGCGAGATCCGGAGCAGAGAGGCTCAAGCTGACAGTGGCGTCATCAGGGTCTTTCGAGATGGCGGCACGCGCATCGAGAAGAGGCTCGGCGCCGCCCGGTGAATCAGCAAACGCCAGAGCCAACTCGAGTCTCCCGGTCGAGCGCAACGGATGGTCGAGATCAAGCGCCAACTCGTCGAGCTGCCAGGTCAGGAGTCCATCGTAAAGCTCGACGGGCTTGAAAGGACCGCCGGCGGCGCCCGCGAGATCGAGTCGGGCAAACGGGATCGTGCCGCCCAGCGCTGTCGGCAGCGCGCCCGACATCACGGTACTCACCGAGGCGCCAAGCCCGGCGGCGGCGATCCGACCCGACGGATGCGCGAGCGCCGCCCGCGCCGCGCCCACCTCGGCCATGAGTTCGCCCTGAAACTCGGTCCAAGTCGCGTCGCTGAGCGAGAGAGAGACAAACGCCTGATCGAGCGACACTGAAAAGCCGCTCTTGACCCGCAACAGGGCGTGGTCGAGTGGGAGGCGGAGCGTGGCGGCGATTCTCCCGTCGTCATCCAGCGCGGCGCGCAGCTCGGCGCTCGCGCCGGTGGCGGCGACCGTCAAGTCTCTCGCGCCCGTGGCGTCGTCGCCGCCGGCGGTCAGCTCGCCGGCGGCGGTGTGCAAGGACAGACGGCCGGCGGGCGGCGTCTCGTCCTCGGACGGCGGCAACCCGGTGAGATCGAAGTTGCCGGAGAGCGAGCGGAGGTGAAGTCGCTGTCCGGGTGCATTCATGACCAGCTCGTCCGTCTCGATCTCGCCTTCGAGCGCGAACGTACCGCCGTCATGGGGTTGGGCGCGGAATTGAAACCCAAGGCCGCGGAGTTCAATGAGCTGCGCCCCTGGGAGCGAAACCGCCAGGCGGCGCAGGCCACCGCTTACGGTCGGCGCGCCGAGAAGCGGCAAGCCCGGCAGCCGGCCGTCGATGGTGAGGCCATCGGCCGCGAGCGCCAGCGCGCCACCTTCGAACTCGACACCGGGGACGAGTTGGAGCAGCCCGTCAGGGATTTTATCGAGATCGAGCGCCAGCCTGGCGCGACGCACCTCGATCCGTGGGGCACGGCCCAAGCGATCAAACAGATCGGCGACCAGCTCGGCGTCGCCGAGATCGGCCGGTAGACCGAGCCGGGTGAGCACAACCCGAGTGCGCCCCTCGGCGGGCGAGACCGTTACCTCGCCGGCCAGGTCGAGCAAGGGCCCGCTGGGCGGAAGATCGGAGACCAGATCCTGCCCGTGCAGATCGGCGCGAGCGCCCACCTCGAAGATCGAGAGTCCCTGCTCGTCGCGCGCTAGCTCGAGCGAGAGCGCGACCACCAGGCGCGCCTCCCGAGTGCTCTCGAACGGCGGCCGGCCATGTGTGACACGCACCACGGTCATCGCCTCGGGGAGACTCCCGGGACCCACCGCGCCGGGCGACGCCAAAACAAAGCGTCCATTGACCTCCGGCCAGGTCCCGGCCCGCCCGGAAAGCTCGAGCCCCTCGAGCGACTCGACGCTCGCCACCTCACCGAACATGTCGAGCCGAGTGAGGTTGAGAGTCACATCTCGGATGTCGATGGAGCCGCCGCGAAACGAGGGCAACGCGGGAGAGAGCAGCTCGGTCAACGTTGACGGTCGTGGGTCGGGTGGGGCCGGAGGCTCATCGCCTGCCAACAGATCCAGCGAGCTCTGCCCCTCGGAATCGACGACGAGCGCGACGCGCACCCCCTCGACTCGCACCCGCGGCAAGGTCAAAGGCCGCGCCAGCAGAGAGGCGAGCGGCACGCGCACGTCCACCAGATCGATCTCGAGCATCGAGGGGGCGTGCTCCGTGAACGGCGAGGGGGTCGCGAGCCGCAGCCCCTCGGCCTTCAACCCGGAGAGGGAGAGCGAGAGGTGTTGATAGTCGAAGCCCACCCCGATCCGGTCGCCGACTACACGTGTGACCACGCTCTTGACTCGCGGGTGATCGAGACTCCGGACGACCACGATGAGCGCTATCACGGCCAAAAGGAGCAGCACGCAAAAGGCCGCCGCCGCCCACCGGAGGCGCCGCGGCCAACGGCGGCGTGTCACTCTCTCCCGCTCACTCGCGCTCTCTGGGCTGGGTCGTTCGTCCACCATCGCCTTGTCGCCGCACCTCGCGGGCGCCGGAGCCTGGACCTGCCGACGCCGGCCACCAAAAGATCCTGTGGCGTATTATACGTGCCCGGGAGACTCCGTCGCTATCTTACTGCTGGTCTTCCGGCTCCAC
>PWKZ01000251.1 GCA_003559575.1 Bradymonadales bacterium
AAACAAGCCAAATCGAGCGCAGTCGTAGCAGCGCTACGTCGAGCATCGATTTGGTGAAGGTGACGCCGCAATTGTGCCCGAATCGCTTCCCGAATCCCGGAAAAGGGTGGAGGATTGAGGATCACCTCAATCGTCCACCGCGTCCGTGGAGCGAGGGGAGTGAGGCTAGTCGTTCGTGGCGCTCAAACCCAACACCTGCGCCATCGTGTAACGGCCCGGCGGGCGGCCCGCGATGAAACTTGCCGCTCGCAACGCACCGCTTGCGAAAGTCGCGCGGCCCGCCGCGCGGTGGGTCAGCTCGAGACGCTCGGCGTTGCCGCCGAAGATCACCGTGTGATCTCCGACTACCCCGCCACAGCGCAACGCATGGATGCCAAGCTCGTCGCTTTGCCGCGGCCCCGGGCGGCCACTGCGACCGTGTACCGCCCTGAGCGCGCGCCCACTCCCGACCGCGTCGGCCAAGCGCAGCGCGGTGCCGCTCGGCGCGTCCTGCTTGTAGCGATGGTGGATCTCAATTATCTCGGGGTCGAAATCGTCGCCCAGCGCTTTGGCCGCCAGCTCCACCAGACCAAAGAGCAGGTTGGCCCCGGGCGACATGTTGGGCGCCCAGAGCAGCGGGATCCGGCGGGCGATCCCGTCGAGTGCCTGATCCTCCGCCTCGCTCAAGCCGGTGGTCCCACTGACGAACGCCGCCCCCCTTTGCGCCGCCTCCTCGGCGTAACGCAAGCACGCGCGAGGGACCGAGAAGTCGATGAACACATCGATCTCCGGCTTTGGTTCGTCATGCAACCCGGTTATCGCCACGTCGCAAAACGGCCGGCCGCGGTGGGGGCTTTGGTCGGACTCGAACGCCGCCACCGCCCGCAGCCTATCCTGGTCGGCGAGCGCTTCGGCCAAGGCCTGCCCCATGCGGCCGGCGGCCCCGGTGATCGCGACCCCAAGCGGTCGCCTGGTTTGGTCATTCATGTATATTTCCAATCGTCAACAAGGCGTGGTGTCGAAACGAGTGCTTCTCAGGGGACATAATACTGCAGGTTGCGTTGATGACCCTCGCCTTGCAGTCGCCCCGTGGCGCGAAGTGTACGGAGCTGGGAAGAGATTGTGCCCCCCTTGAGCCCCAAGCCCCTGATGATCTCCTTGCGCCGGGCGCCGGGGTTGTGGGCGACGAATTGGATGATGCGGTTGGCGGTGACACCCCGCTTGCGAGACGGCTTGCCGATCCCTGGGGCGGCGGGCTCGGTCAGGAGCGCCTTGAGTTCGCTGAACTTTAGAGCCCGGAAAGCCTCCCACAAGTGCGGGTCGGTTTGAAGATCGTCGATGACCGCGCCAAGGGTCATTTTGGGGGGGATCCCTTGGCTCAGGGCGCTGCGAATCGTTTGCTTGGCGAGCTCGAGTTTCTGCTCTTCAAGATACGCCGCGAAGATATTTTTGACGCTCATTTGAAATCCTTCCACCGCACCTACGCACGGCAACTAGTTGCGCCCTTTCGCAGACATGGTAACAAGGGTGGCTGCCCGGGTGAATTCGCCCGATTCGGGGTCGCAAGCACATTCGAGTGCAAGTTTCACCTGCAATTCGTATTGTGTTGAGCACACATTTGCACTCCCCGGTGATTGCCACCGGATGAGGCGAGGGTATACTCAAGTGCGTGTCGAGATCAAGTAGGCACCGGCGGTTACAATGACTATCGCCACCAGTCGCTCGAAGGTTATCCAGGCGAGAAGATCCAAGGTCATTAAAAACCAGACGCCACCGGCGAGCAGCAGGAGGGCGCCGAGCAATGCCCGCTTGCGCGTGAGGTAGTCCCCTTGCAGGCGCCGCACCTGCCAGGCGCGCGCCTCGTTTTGAATTGCGGCCCATAACGCGGTCGCCGATTCCCGGAACTCGTCGATGTTCTCGCGGACCCGCGTGGCCAGATCAGTGGCGTGACTCTCTTCGTCGGGGAGGAGCAGCGAGAGGAGCGCGTAGAGAAGAATCCCCGCGCCGTTGGCGAGGGTCAGGAGCACGAATAGCAGGCGGATGAGCAGGAGCGGCAGGCCGCTCGCCTGTGCCAAAGCGGCGGCAGTGCCGGCCAGCACCCGCTCATCTCGAGGGCGGTGGGGGAGATTCACTATTCCACCGTCCGTTTTGGTTCAGGGGAGCTCTCGTTTGTTATTCGGATCCGAATCTCGAGATCCGCAAACTCGATGCCGATTTGGTCGGCCACCGCGCGCGAGATCAGCGCTTGCGCTTCGGTGGCGACACCCTTGACCGCGCTGTCGCTGGTGGTCGAGAGGACACAGTGGCCGGAGATTGCGCCATCCCTCTCCTTGACATCGGCGCGACACGCCACCACTCCCGTGAGCGCGCTCGCGACGCGCTCCATCAACCGACAGATGCCGGCCGGCTCGACCGAGATGCGCCCGTGCTCACTTTGTGTGATCTCGAATGTCTGCGCCCGTGGTCGCAATGATCGCAGCTCCAAGACCAGCAAGAGGATCCCGGCCAGCAGAACCACACCGGCGACAGCTTGAGTTGTGATCCGCTCGCCACCCGTCAGCGCGCTGATTTGTTCGCTCAGCAGATAAAGCGGGCAGTCAACGGCAAACCAGGAGGGGGCGAGTACCTCAGCCGACACCAGCAGAGTGCCCGCTGCCGCCGTTATGAGCAACAGCGCGAAGAGCACCGCGAGAACTCGATTGAATGCGTTCATGAGGCCTCCCTCCGGCGCGAGGAGTTCGCTCTGGGGGGCGCCGGCCGCAGGTGTTTGCCCGCGGACGCGCGGCCCCGTGGGTGCGAAGAATCAGCGCACGCGGGGCTCGGGCTGTGGTTTGGGCTCTTCGGGGAAGTGAATGTCGACCACGGTCAGGTTCAACTCCTTGACTTTCAGCCCGGTCATTTGCGCGATGCGCTCGGTGATGGACTTGCGCACATTGTTGCAAACTTCCTGGATGCTGTGGCCGTAGGAGACCACCAACGCGAGGTCGATGGCCACTTCGGTTTTGCCCACTTCGACGCGCACTCCACGGCCGGGGTTGTCGCTGCTGAACGCTTTGGCGACACGACTCAATCCACCACGACCGAGCTCAAACACCCCTTCGACTTCACGAGCGGCGATCCCGGCGATACTCTCGACCACCGGATCGGAGATCTGAAGCAAGCCGTGCGTGCCGCTCTCCAGGGTCGCGCCTCCCTCTCGTTTGTCGTTTTTTTTCTTGTCGGTCATCTCGGTTTCTCTTCCCGTGCCTTTCATTCGGACACGTAACAAGCCCTCACTTCAGTCTTGGTCCAACGGTGGTGTTCGCCGAGGGCGCCACGAAGACCACAAGCACGACGTTTCGTGAGTATAACTCGCGTCTTGCCAAACGGTCAACACCGGGCTCGACACCATAATCGTCGGTTCGTTCTGAGGCGCGAGCGTGTGGAGTCGGGTGCATGCCGGGCCAACGCAGCGCCTACGTCGAGCAAAAAAATCGGTGAAGCTGACGCCGCAGATGGCCCCGTAGCGACGCGCGAATGCCGGTGCAGGTGGGGAATTAGGGTTGAGGCTCCCGCCGAGTCGACTCCTGGGATTCGTCCTGCTATGCTATTGCCCGTGAATTTGCCTCGGCATTCGGAGGCGTTTCGCCGGACTTTGGCTCCGGCACGCCCGGCGCCGCAATATGGCTGTTGATGATCGGCAGGAGGGGGACAATGACCGCCAGAGCTACGCTGAGTTTTCTAGTTCGCACCCTGGTGCTTTCAAGCGGGATTGTGTGCCTTGCCTTCCTGGTCGCCACTGCGTCGTGCAGCTCGAGTGACGGCGAGGATTCGGTTTCGGATACTCACGCGGGAGGTCGCGAGGATATCTCCTACGGGGGCTCAGACTCCCTCACCGAGAACGACACCGGAGGCAACGGCCCCCCGCGCCAAGGGGAGTGCGCCGTCGACGACCAGTGCCCCGAGGACCACTGGTGCGACTGTGACTACATGTGCCGACCCAACTTCGATGGGATGTGCGAGACCGACATGAACTGCGGCTCGGGCTCTTACTGTCACCCCTGTGAGCGGGAGTGTTACGAGCAACGCGGAATTTGCGAGCCGTGTATCAGCGAGAACCGCTGCGATCCGCGCACCGGGATCTGCGAGAAGGTTGGGGTCCAGTGCCTGTCGCCCAACATAAGCACTCCCAGCCACTGCCTGGACTTCGCCGACGGCAACAGCTATTGCGGCTGGCCCTGTGAGAATAACTATGGCTGCCACATCTTTGGCCCCGGCTACGAGTGCGTCGAGATTTCCGGTTTGGACAGCAAGCAGTGCGTGCCGACAGTGCGCGCCTGCGGGAGCGGCGAGGATTGTCAGGTTGATGCCGACTGCCCGTATGGTGAGATCTGCAACGAGCTGGGCACATGCGCCATGGGGTGCGTCGATGACGAGCAGTGCCAGGATGGCCAGGTTTGCTCGGCCCACCGCTGCCAGGAGGCCTGCCACGACGTGAACAACCCTTGCGATGAGGGCCTCGAGTGTGTTGAGGGGCGCTGCCGCATCCCGGGCAGCTGCCGCGACAAATACGACTGCCACGAGCGCGAGACCTATTGCGATCCCGAGACCAACATGTGCCTGCCGGGCTGCCTTGAAGACTACGACTGCAAGCGCTCGGCGTTCATGTGCGACGACGGCGAGTGCGTTCGCAGACCTTGTGAACGACATTGGAACTGTGCCTTTGGTCAGGTCTGCGAGTACGAGCTGGGCGAGTGCAAGGAGGCCGAGGGCCCCTACTGCGATCCGTGTGATCCGAACGACGAAAACGCCTGCGGCGAAGGCAACGAGTGCATCGGCTTGCAGGACGAGGACGGGAATCACCTGGGCGACTACTGCTTTGTCCAGTGTTTCCCGACCGAACTCGACCGCTGCCCGGTGGGCTACGAGTGTGTCCCGCTCCAGGATCAGGGTGGCGTAACCCAAAACGAGGTCTGCTTCCGGCCCTGCCACGTCGAGCCGGTGGTGCGCGATGAGGACTATTTCTAATGATCCGGGGCGCGGGTGCAACCGCGCAGAACCTGCCCGAGGTATGACATATTTGTCTTGCTCCGGGCAGGAGAGCGCCCGCCCCTCGCACCCCCCGCACCCCCCGCACCCCCCGCCCCACCCCACGTTCGCCGCGACGCTTTCTCCATCACCTCCATCCTCCACTTTGCATCGCGAAATAATCAAATTATTATCGGCTAGTGCAACCCCATAATCGTCGGTCCATCCTGGCATTCGCGCGCGGATCCGCGCACATCTGCGGCGTCACCTGCACCGAATTAGTGCTCGACGTAGCGCTGCTACGACTCCGCCTAATTCGGCTTGTTTCCTTGCACATGCACGCGCCTCCACACGCTCGCTCCTCAGAACGAACCGACGATTATGGCAACCAAAGCAGGGATTTTGAGTGGAACTTGGGGCTGAGACTCTGGTAAACTTATTGAGCAGCGTTTTGCGCAGAATGAGCTTGAGAGTGGTCCAGGTTTTGCATCCTCTACCGACCGAGGGATGGGGAGGTGCAAAACAATGAACATCCAGAACACAGAACTTCGTAGGTCCGGCAGACACGACGCCTGTGCCGAGGAGTTCCTCTCCAGCGCCACACTGCGCGAGTCGGCCGAACGTTTCCGCACGCATTTCAAAGCTCCGCAGCGGACGTGTTCCGAACGCGACCCGGGGGGTGAGATGAACTCCGTGCTGATCTATCTAAAGCGGATCGGCGACGTCAACCTGTTGTCACGGAAGCAAGAGACCACCGTCGCGCGTGAGATGGAGGAGGCCTCGTTCGAGATTTTCTCAGCACTACTTTCGACTCCCTGGGGCCACGACAACATCTTTCATGCCGCCCAGCAACTCACCGATGGCGAAAAGGATCTGGGCGAGTTCCTGGCGACTCACACGGAACTCGACCGCAGTGACACCGAGCAGGCTCGCGCCGAACTCGAGCGGTTCGCGGCGCGCATGCAAGAGTTTGATCGAGAGTACCACCGGCTCGAGGAGGCCTGCCGCGAGAAGAGCGAACGGTCCGGCTTAAACGACGAGCTGTGCCGTTTCCGGTTCGCCATGTTTCGCGAGCTGCGGCGAGACTACTTCGGGTTGCGCATCATCGAGCACGTGACTCAGCGGTTCACAAAGCGCGCGCGCAAAATAGAGAGCGCCCGGCGCCGGCTCCTCGAGGCTTGCGACCAGTGCAACGTGCGGCGTGAGGATTTGAGGATGCGGCCCCCCCGAGGGAGCGACGCCGCGCTGCGCCGCAAGCATCGCCAGGCGGCCTATCAGCGGGCGATAGAGAATCTGCGCGAGATTCGCTGGGGGCTCAAGGCGCTCAAGCTCTCCGAAGCGACCATGTTCGAGGTGTACGCGCGAATCCTCGCGGCCGAGAGCCGGGTCGCGCACGCTCGTACTATCATGATTCGAGCCAACCTGCGGTTGGTCGTGAGCATCGCCAAGCGCTACTTGAACCGTGGCCTTCAGCTTCTCGATCTCATTCAAGAAGGCAACATCGGGCTGATGAAAGCGGTGGAGAAGTTCGAGTATCAGCGAGGCCACAAATTCTCGACCTACGCCACCTGGTGGATTCGCCAATCCATCACCCGCGCCATCGCCGATCAGGCGCGAACAATTCGAGTGCCGGTGCATTTGATCGAGACGCTCAACCGGATAACCCGCGTCAAATCCTATCTCGAGCAGGTGCTCGGACGCGAGCCCAACGAAGAAGAGTTGGCCGCGCGACTGAAGCTGTCGCCCGAGCAGATAGCCAAGATCATGAAGCTGTCGAAGGGCTCGATTTCACTCGAGACCCCGGTGGGTGACGATGACAGCCAGGTGGGCGATTTCATTGCGGATGAGTGTACCGAAAGCCCCTCCGAGAGCCTGGCCCGGGACAACTTGCGGGAGGTGACCGGGAACGTGCTACGGTCTCTCTCGGCGCGCGAAGAGAAGATCCTGCGGATGCGGTTTGGGATCGGGGAATCGCGTCGTTATACGCTGGAAGAGGTGGGCCACAGTTTCAAGCTGACCCGCGAGCGCATCAGGCAAATCGAGGCCAAGGCGATCCAGAAACTCCGCGCCACCAAGAGCCACACCCCCCTCGCGTCCTTCTTCGAGGGCTAACGCTTGTTCACACACTGCCCGACTGTTACCGTGGCGGCCCTGAGCAGCCGATCGCCGTGCATATAACCACAGCGCAAGACGTGCTGAACCCGCTGGTGATCCTTGGGATCTTCCACCGGCACCGTTGTCACGGCTTCGTGGAGGTTGGGATCGAAGGACTCGCCCACCGGGTCGATGCGCTCGAGCCCAAGCTCGGTAAGCGTACGCGAAAGCTGGCCGGCCACTAGCTGCAACCCGTCGTGGAGCGCGTCGAAGCTCTTGGTCTGGTCGGCCGCTTCGAGCGAGCGCTCCAGGTTGTCTTGCACTTCGAAAAAAATCGTCAGCAAACGGCTTTTCTCGCGCGCCACCTCGTCGGCGAGGCGGCTCTCAAGGCGCGCGCGGGCTTCATCGAACCGCTTCTCGGAGGCCTTGTGGGCCTCGATGTATTCGCGCAGCAAGGCGTCGCGGGCCTCCAGCTCGGCCTCCAGCCGTTCGATGTAGGTGGGCTCGCGTGGGGCCGGCGGCGCTTTGCCGCCCGCGTCTTCACTATCCCCGCCCTCGCCCTCGCCCTCGCCTTCGCCCTCGCCCTCGCCCTCGAACATCCGGTCTTCGCTCGTGGGCTCCCCCTCCTCGTCATAGCCCTCGGTCTGGTCGCTCGCCGCGGCTCGCGGAGCGGCGTCGTCCTGCGCGCTATCTTCGCTTGTAGCCGGTGAGGTTGCCTCGCGAGGTTTCTTGGGGGAATTTTTCGCTCCAGGCTGTTTGTCTTTCACGTCCCATCTCCTTTGGGGGCGTTCAAATGATCCGGCGACGGACCGGCCCCAGAAAAGATAGCCTCAGGGGGGATTTCGTCAACTGTGATAAACTAGAGAACGAACAGGGTGCTCCAACAGGATGGAAGCAGGTGATGGCGCAGCGGGTCGGGTTCAAGGTGCTACCGAACACCAAGGATGAGTTGCTACTGGACAGACTCTTGACGATTCTGGCCACGGTCGAGCGCGAGCGACCGAATTTCAAGCAGCTCAGGGAGAGTCTCCGGGAGCTTGGAATCTGGAAGCGCGAGGAGACCCCGGAGATACTCGAGTTTTTCGGCGTAAGCGGACTCTCAGAGCGCGGTCGGATCACCTTGCGGCCGCCGGCAAACCAATTACTTGCCGCCGACTCTCCTGCTGAGCGTCAAAAGGTCCTCGTCTCGCACCTCTACCAGGCCAACCCCTTGCTGGTGAAGTACATCCTGGAGGCCCTCGACGTGACTGATGGTGGGCGCCTTCACTCGACCCACGAACTCTACCGCTACATCTCCTCCTACGCCTATCCCGGCGATTATATCAAACTGCCCGACTTCCAAAGCTTTATCAAGTGGCTGGGTGTGGCCGGAGCGGTTCGCATCATCGGTATCCGCTGGGGACTCGACGAGGCGGGCAAGGCGCAATTGCCCGTGGTGCGCTCCCTCGATGTGGAGGAGTTCCTCGAGGACGAGGCGCTCGAGGATGAGGACGCGATGGTGGATTTGCCCGACGCACCGCCCGGGAATACGCCCCCGGACTTCGATGAAGAAGCCAGGATGGAGCCTGAGTCAACGACCGAGTCCGGCGTCGCGCAACGCGACCCGTCGGCGCCACCGAAGCGCCCCGCGCGGACGCCCCCGCCGCTTCAGGGGCCGGCCATGCGTCCGGGGCGGCGTCCGGGCTCTGATAGCGGCGTAACCCCCAGCCCACGGGAGCGACTGGAGACCGTCGCGCTTGTCAAGGCCTGGTGGGGCGGGTTTGCCCACAAGCGAGTGGTCGGCGCGCGCGAACTCGGGGTCGTGCCCAATGACTATGCCAAGGATTTCAAGGTCTTTTTGCTGCGGATGATGACCGCCGCCGTGTTGCTGGATAGCGAGGGGCAAAAGGCACCGGTTCGAGCCTTTCTCGCGCGCCTCGACGAGCTTGCGGCCTTTGATCGCATCGCTTCAGCGGTGGGAGGTCTCGAGGAGGTCTTGGCGGAGGCCGATTGGTTCAGGGGGCAGCTCTGGTTCGAGCGTCTCGCAGAGAGCCTGGTCCACACTCTGCGCTTCCGGCATCTGCTGGAGGTCAACGGCGAACGTCTCGCCGCCGACTTCAAGGAGGCCCTCGAGGCCGAGCGAGGGGGGGCGATGGTGGCTGAGCGGGTCCTCGCCGATCTGTTCGGCGGCTCGTTTTACATGGCGTCGTTCTGGCTCATCCGCGAGATGTACTCTCTCGGTCTCTGGGACCACGCCGCGGTGGCCGCCGTAGCCGTGGTGCCGACCTATCAGACGCGGGAGGCCGCCTTCCGCCTGGGGTTCGTCGACTCCTTGTACGCAGACGGGTTCGCGTCCCTCTTGACGACCTCCCAGATACTGGCGCGCTTTTTCGGCGAGGATTGCGGCTTCAACGCCCCCTTGGAGCAGTTGGCCGACGGGTTCGGCTGCCGGTTCCGCTGCCCCCACGTGACGACCTGCCCCCTCGCTTGTCGCGAGAAGCGCTCGCTTTGACGCCGCCTGCAGCGCGCGCGGCGCCGGTCTTGGCCGAGCGTCGTCGACGCTCCGCGACCGGTGGTGGAGCGGCCACCGTGTGCCCCTTGGGCCAGGGCAACCCAACGAGGGAGTAAAGCGCGCGGACATCGGGCTCTTCCAGAAAACGATAGCGCGCCGGTGCGATCCCGTCCAGCGTCATGTTGGCGAACGCCACCCTGTGTAGCTTCTGGATCTTGGCTCCCACGTGCTCGAACATCCGGCGCACTTCACGGTTGCGCCCCTCGTGCAGCACGACCCGGTACCACCAGGCGTGGCGCTCACCACTGAGCAGCTTGGGCTTGACCGGCTCGAAAGGGGGGCCACCGTCCGGCGCGTCGATTCCCAGCGCCAGCGCGTCTTCCGCGTGGGGGCTGAGTTCGGCGCGAAGCTTGATGTCGTAGATGCGCTTGACGGCGTTGCGAGGATGGCACAAGGCCGCTGTCAGCGCGCCGTCGTCGCACAACAGGAGCGCGCCGCTCGTCTGAAAGTCGAGCCGCCCGACGCTCCAGAGACGGCGGCCTTTGGGCAGCAAATCATAGACGCGCTGGCGTCCCTCGGGGTCGTTCTGAGTGCAGACAGTGCCCCGCGGCTTGTGCAGCAGGAGGTAGCACGAGTCTGTGGAGAGTTTGATCGGGCGACCGTCAACTTCGATCTTGGCGTGCTGCGGATCGACCTTCAGTCCCAACTCACTAATGACAAGGCCATCCACTCGGACCTTTCCCTCGCGGATAAGAGTCTCGGCGGCGCGCCGTGAGGCCACCCCCGCGTGGGCGAGGAGCTTGGCGATACGGATCGGAGGGGCGCTCCTCTTTCGGGGGTTTTTGGACCTCGGGGGCATTGGGCAGCTTCTCCATCCTGGGCCCTATTCGGCGGGTCACCGAAAGTCTCAGGGCACCGGTGGCATTATCACCGAACCACCTCTCAACGTCCATGATGGTTCCACCCCCAAAAATCATCCATCGCGTCCGTGGACCGAGGGGAGTGAGGCTCCCCCCCCCATCATCCACCGCGATTGAGGCTCTCTTCAGGAGCGTGGGTGGCAGCGCTCGAGCGTACGCCGGATCGCGCTGCGCTCCACATGGGTGTAAATCTCGGTGGTCGTGATGTTGGCGTGGCCCAGCATCTGCTGGACGGAGCGCAGATCGGCGCCATGGGCCAGGAGGTGGGTGGCGAAGCTGTGGCGAAGGGTGTGGGGAGAGAGCGAGGGGTCCACCCCTGCGCTTACCGCCCGGCGTTTGAGCAATTTCCAAAACCCCTGCCGGGTCATGGCACCACCGCGGTTGGTGACAAACAGCGGTTCTCGCACCGCCCCGCGGGTACGCCCCGCGAAGCGCGCCAGGAGGGCCGGGCGGCCCTCGGCGAGATAGCGGCGCAGGCTCGCGACGGCGACCTCGCCGATGGGCACCAGGCGCTGCTTGCGCCCCTTGCCCATCACTCGGACCACCCCGCGCTCGAGCGACAAGTCCTTGACGGACATGCACACGAGCTCGCTGACGCGGAGCCCGGCGGCGTATAGAAGCTCAACCATCGCCGCGTCCCTGAGCGAGTTGGGATCGAGGCTCGAGGGATTGGTGAGGCTATTCAGGAGGCGCTCCACATCAGTCTCCCCGAGAGGCTTGGGGAGCGGCCGTGAGCGGGTCGTGCCCGACACATGGACCAGCGGATCGCGCTCCACGTGCCCTTCGCTCAGGAGATAGCGAAAAAAGCCCCGCAGCGAGGAGATCGCTCGGTTAATGCTTTGACCCTTGAGCCCGGCGGCGTACAGTTCTTCGATGAAGGCCAAAATATGCTCGCGCCCGACCTCACGCCAATCGCTCATCGGCGCTGAGTCGAGAGCTTGTGTCTCCCCCAGGGAGGTCAGGAAGCGCGCGAGATCGCGCCGATAGGCGTCGATTGTGGCGCGCGCCAGGTTGCGCTCGAATCGAAGGTGCCAGAGGTATTCGTCGGTGAGTTCACGCATCTAATGCCTCTCGGCCGGGATCACGGCCTCGAGGAGAGCTTGGGCCGGGAACACCCGAGCGTCAATTTTTTGGTCGCTCCGCCTCGCGCGCCGAGCCTTTCTGCTCCGCCAGTCGCGAGGTCAACTCGTAAATGAGCTGGAGGGCCTCCAGGGGGCTCAAGGTCGCGGGTTCGATCTTGGCAAGGCGCTCCTCAATCTCGGACGCGGGCGGCGGCACCACCTCCCTCGTCTCGCTGTCGGCGAGCGCGAAGAGGTTGAGCTGGCGAGCGTTCTCGCGGCGGCGGCGGCTTCCGGCCGACGCCGACAGCCGCGGTCGGCACTCATCGTCCAAATCGCCGGCCTCCAGGTTTTTCAATATTTCGCGGGCTCGCGCGACCACCTCGCGCGGCAGCCCGGCGAGCCGCCCGACCTGGATCCCGTAGGAGCGACTGGTCCCCCCCTCGACCAACTTGCGGAGGAAGACTATCTCGTCCTGCCACTCCTTGACGGCAATATGGAGGTTGACGACTCCCTCCTTGGTGCGCGCCAGGTCAATGAGTTCGTGGTAGTGGGTGGCGAACAAGGTCCGCGCCTTGATCCGGTCATGGAGGTGCTCGGCCACCGCCCAGGCGATACTGAGCCCATCATAAGTGCTGGTGCCGCGCCCAATCTCGTCGAGGAGAATCAGGCTGCGGTCGGTGGCGTGCGTCAAGATGTGGGCCGTCTCGGTCATCTCCACCATGAACGTACTCTGGCCGCGCGCCAGGTTGTCGGAGGCCCCGACCCGGGTGAAGACACGGTCCACCACCCCGATCAAGGCCTGCCGCGCGGGGACGAAAGATCCCATTTGCGCCATGATGACGCTCAGCGCCACCTGTCGCATGACCGTCGATTTGCCCGCCATGTTGGGCCCGGTGACGATCAACAGCCGCGCCCCGTCTCCTTCGAGGCGAATGTCGTTGGCAATGAAACGTCCTTGCTCCATCGTTTTTTCAATCACCGGATGGCGGCTGTCTTCGAGGACGATGCTCCGCGAGGTGTCGAGCTGCGGCCGCGTGTAGCCTTCGCGATGCGCCACGTCGGCGAGCGCCGCGAGGGCATCCAGTTCGGCCACCAAGCGGGCCGCGGCGCGGATCCTGGTCGAGTCACGCGCCACCGCCCGCCGGAGCGCGCGAAACAGCTCGGCCTCCATCGCCAGGCGCCGCTCCTCGGAGTTGAGCACTTTCTCCTCAAACTCCTTGAGCTCCGGCGTGATGAATCGTTCAGCGTTGGTCAGGGTCTGGCGCCGGATGAAGTCGTCGGGGACGCTCGCCAGGTTGGCGCGGGTGACCTCGATGAAATAGCCGAAGACCTTGTTGAAGCGAACCTTGAGCGAGCCGATACCGGTGCGGAGGCGCAGCTCTCCCTCGTAACGCGCGATCCAAGAGCGCCCATCCCGGGCCAAATGGACGAGCTCGTCCAGCTCCGCGCTGTGCCCCTCGCGAATGACCCCGCCATCCTTGAGAGTCGCCGGCGGATCGTCTCCGAGCGCCGTGCCGATGCGCGCCTCGACCTCCTCGAGCGTGTCAAGGGCGTCGCCGGTTGTCGCCAGCGGGGCCGGCAACGCTCGCAGGATCTCTTTCAAACGCGGCAACCGCGCCAGCGACTGCCTCAACGCCAGTAACTCCCGGGGGCCGGCCACGTCGGCCACAATGCGACTGTCCAGGCGCTCGAGGTCGTTGACCTCGCGCAGAGTCAGGCGAAGGTCGTCGCGCTCCATGGTGGCGTCGTGAAGGCACTCGAGGCGATCAAGGCGCTCCTCGATACGCTGCATGTCGAGCAGCGGAAAGAGCATCCACTGGCGCAGCAGCCGCGCGCCCATGGCGGTGGTGGTGCGGTCGAGGACGCCCAGCAGGGAGCCACGTTTGTGACCGTCCATCAGGGTGCGGACCAGCTCCAAATGATGCTTGGCGGGTTCGTCGATCTTCAAGTGGTCGCGCGGCTCGTAGCTTTCGAGGACTGAGAGCAGCCGCGCCGCCTTGCTGTGGTTGTGCGCCAGGTAGTCGAGCAGCGCGCCGGCGGCGCGCAGGCGCACTCCCTTCGGGGCGCCGCTCGGGGAGAGCGCCCCGTGGGCGCGGAGCGCTTCGAGCGCCCTCTTCGGATCGTAGGCCTCGGCCGAAAGCTCGTTGGTCACCAGCGGCGCACCGACTCCGTCGAGACCTTGCAACAAAGTCGCGCCGCCCTGTTCGATGAGCACCTCGCGAGGTTCGAGGCGAAGTAGTTCATCACGCAGATCGCTCGCGCTCCTGAGCTCGGTGACGGCAAAGGATCCGGTGGAGACGTCGGCCACCGCCACCCCGAAGCTGAGCAGCCCTTGGCTCACCGCCACCAGGAAGTTGTTACGGGAGGCCTCGAGGCTCTCCATGTCGAGGATGATGCCCGGGGTGATGACCTCGGTCACCTCGCGGCGCACCAGCCCTTTGGCCTGTTTGGGATCTTCCATCTGCTCGCAGATGGCCACTTTTTGCCCGGCCGCGAGCAGCGTCCGCAGGTAGCTGTTGCGCGCGTGGTGGGGAACACCACACATCGGGATCTCATCTTCATCCCCTTTGTTGCGCGACGTCAGCGCAATCCCCAGGATCTCGGCCGCCACTACGGCGTCCTCCATGAACATCTCGTAAAAATCGCCCATCCGAAAAAACACGATGCAGTCCGGGTGGTCGGCCTTGGCGGCGAAAAACTGCTGCATCATGGGGGTTTCGCGCGGGTTTGCCCGGTTGCTGGGGCTTTGGGCCATGGGGTTATCCGTTGGGTGCGGGTCTCGAGAGTATCGGAAGTCGTGGGCTCACTGAGCGAAATCGGGAGCGTAGGCGTCCTTGACGATCGCCTCGGGCAGCACCACGGAGACCATCACATATACATACGCCGAGTCGCGGGGGTCACTGCTCCATTTGGTGCGCGCGACGGCGTACCACCACGGCGGCCGGCCGGCGTCCTGCCAAGCGGTGATGGGGATGGTGTCGGCCGGCGGATCACCGCTGAAGCCGGGTGCATGGGGGTTCCACCCCACCGTCTTGTACTGGAAGTATATCTCGTTGCTTGGCCGCACCCCCAGAAGACAGAAGCGTCCGAGCGGGGTGTCGGGGGCTGCGTTGTTGCAGTCCTGTCCCGACGGCATCCACTGTTGGGGTGCGCCGGGGGTAATATCGGGCGGCCAATAGCCGGCCGAGTCGCTGTAGTTGCTTGGTCCAGCGGTGTCGGTGCTGACGAAGCGGCCGTACGAAGCGTAGAACTGCGCCTGCTTGATCCTGATGTCCCCAAGAAAGGCCATCGCCTCTTGCGTGCGCGCCCTCCGCATGTAGTTCGAATAGGCGAACACGGCCACCACTGCCAATATCGCAAGGATGACGACCACTACCATTAGCTCGATGAGTGTGAAGCCGCGTTTGCTCTCAAACATATTGAACCGCCCCCCGCAGTGATGCCGTGACCCTCCGAAACTATTCTCAGTGTAGATGGCTCGCCTGATCCGGTCAACTGGACATGCCTCTTGGCGCGTGCTATTTGTTTTGAGTCCGGTTTGATAAAGGTGGACTCATGCCTGAAGTCGAAGCGCACCTTGACGGCCAGATAGTCTCTTCGACCTCATTCGAAGGTGCGCGCCTCGTCATCGGTCGCGGTGCGGGGGCCGCTCTGCGGCTTCCCGAACGCGATGTCTCGCGCCAACACGCGGCGCTACTGCGCCGCGATAACCTCGTGCTGATCATGGATCTCGGCTCCCGCTACGGCACTTTCGTCAACGGCGAGCGGATCCCATTCGACAATCCGCGACCTCTCTCGCCTGGAGACACCGTCCAGCTGGGTGAGTACCGTCTCGAGATCACCGGCCTTCAACCGACCGACCTCCTCGTTGAGGCAGAGCCCTCCGACGTAGCCCGGGAGAGCCTGCTGGAGATCGAGTCAGAGACCGCGGCGCCGGTTGAAACGACCGTCTCGCCGGACGACGACTACGAGGAACCGGAGTCCGATCCCGCGCCGCGCGGCTGGCTTGCGAGTGTGCTTTTACTGCTGTTCTTGGTCGGCTTGAGCGGTGGTATGATCTACGCTTTTTTCGCTTATTTCCGCCTCGACTATTGAGGAAGATATGACACCGGCAAGCTCCTCGCGGCGGCCGCTGTTGCTTTATCTGTTGCGCCGCCTCTTGACGTCCCTTGGGGTCGTTCTGGGGGTGGTGACGATTGTCTTCCTGACGCTCCGCGTGACTCCCGGCGATCCGGCGGAAAACATCCTGGGGGAGAACGCAACTCCCGAGGACAAAGCCGCCTTTCGTGCCCGCCAGTGCCTTGATCGTCCACTCATCGAGCAGTACACCGCCTGCTTCTTGAAAAACATCGCCAACGGATCGCTCGGCTACTCGTACGTTCACCGTGAGCAGCCGCAGGCGGTCTCATCGATTTTGATCACGCGTTTCCTGCCTACCCTGGAGCTGGCGACGGCGGGGCTGCTCGTCGCCCTGCTCATCGCGTTGCCGTTGGGGTTGCTCTCGGCGCTCAAGCAGTACACCCTCATCGACCACACGGCGATGATGGCGGCGCTTGTCGGGGTGGCGATCCCGCACTTCTGGCTCGGCCCGATGATGATCTGGCTGTTTTCCGTGCGGCTGGGGCTTCTGCCGAACCCCGGCGGCGATCTTCAGGGGCTCGCGAGCCTCGTGCTGCCGGCGGTGGTGCTCGGGAGCGCGCTGGCGGCCAAGTTGACGCGGATGGTGCGCGCCAGTGTGCTCGAGGTGCTCCGCGCACCCTATGTGACCACGGCGCGCGCCAAGGGGATCCATGAGCGCCGAGTGCTCCTGCACCACGTCTTGAGAAACGCGATGCTGCCGGTGGTGACTGTGATGGGGATGCAGTTCGCGGCGTTGCTTGCCGGGACCATCGTCACCGAGAAAGTCTTTGCCCGGCCGGGCCTCGGGACCCTCTTGCTCGAGGCCATCTCCAAGCGCAACTATGACTTGGTGCAGGGGACTGTGATAGCCATTGCGGTGTCGTATGTGCTCGTCAACGCCGTCGTGGACGCCGTCTATCTGTGGCTCGATCCGCGTATCCGGCTTTTCGAGGAGCGGGCATGAGGTCCGTGGCACCGCCGCTTGTCGATCATGCCCCGGCCCTCGCCAAGCCCCCAGCGAGACGCCGCCGCGGCCGGGTGCCGTTCTTTGTCGGCGTCGCGCTCACCGGCTTGACCCTGGCGATGGCGGCCCTGGCACCGCTTTTCTCCCCCACCGATCTTCACGAGCACGACGATTTGGCCCTCCTGGCCTCGCCGAGCGCGGCGCACCCACTCGGCACCGACGAGGATGGCGCCGATGTGCTCACTCACCTCCTGCATGGGGCGCGGGTGGCGGTTGCCGTGGGGCTGCTGACCGTGCTGTTCTCGCTCGTGGTGGGCTTGGCGGTGGGGCTGCTGGCAGGCTACGCAGGCGGGTTGGCCGACGAGCTGCTGATGCGCTTCACCGAGCTACTACTCTCGTTTCCAGGGATTCTGCTTGCGATCCTGATTATCTTCGTCACTCAGGAGCCGTCCATCTTGACGGTGGTCTTCGCTCTCTCGGTGACCGGGTGGGCCGGCTACGCGCGGTTGGTGCGGGGGCAGGTGCTGCTGGTCAAACGTCAGGAGTTCATCGGGGCGGTGCGCTGCCTGGGCGCCAATCCGCTCCGGATTGCGTTGTTCCACATTCTGCCCAACGTCTTGGGGCCGGTGATCGTGCAGGCCACTTTTGGGGTGGCGAGCGCAATTTTGGCCGAGGCCAGCCTGAGTTTCCTGGGGCTCGGGCCGCAGGGGGTCCCGAGCTGGGGCGCGATGCTCGAGCAGGGCGCCGCGCTGTTCATCAAGAGCCCCACTCTGGCGCTGGGGCCGGGGTTGGCCATCGTCTGGACGGTGATGGGGGTCAATCTGCTCGGCGACGCGTTGCGCGACCGACTGGATCCCCACGCCTAGTATGAGCGGGTAGCGCGGGCAAGCGAGCTTCCGGCAGGCTGCTAGTCCCAGGGGGCGCCGTCGGCGTGGATGGCCTTGTACCCCAGGCCATCGGAGTCGATGAACACCGGGTTGGTGATGGACAGCGGTAGCTTGGAGCTCACCGGGGTCATGTCGTGGGCGCTGTCGGTGGAGCCGGCCACCACCACCAGGTGCCCATCCTCGTTCGCTTCGAGATCAAACATCTTGTCCAGGCGGACCACTTCATGGGTCTCGTCGGGATCGAACTCGCGCACCAAGACGCCGTTCTTGTAGACCTCGACGAAGTTGAGCCCCATCCACGGCGGCGCCTGCACCAGGATGGACACCGAGACCATGCCGTCGATGGCGGTCGCCACCTCGCCGAGCCCGGCGCCCTCGACGGTCAGCTCTATGACCGGCCCGCCCAGCACGATATTACGAAATGCCTTGATATTGTCGAAGATGTTGCTCTGGACGTTCTCGTCTTGAACCGTCCCGGGGGCCATGACCATGTTGCGCGGATTGCCGTAGTTGCCGTTGTAGCCGTGCTCATCGGAGCCGCCGATGGCCGCGATCTGATAGCCGCGGTTGAGCAGGTTGAACCAGGCCGGCAGGTTCTCGTTCATGATCCGATCGAGGTTGTCGTTCTTGTTGTAGACCTCCAACGCGTCGACGAGCCCGAGATCGAGATCGGGCAGGGCATCGGCGGGATCCGAGGTGCCGTCGATTCCGTAGGTGGCAAACATCGGACCGCCGCGGTACGGGTGGTTGATGGCGATGAACTCGCACTGGAAGTCATTGCGCGCCTGCTCGAAGATCTCGGTCGCGCTCAAGGCGCGCACCGCGTTGCCGTCATCGTCGTAGAGTGTGAACTCGACGGCGTAGTACGTGTCATAGGCCGGTGGCACGCAGCCCCCGATGGTGGTGTGGCCCCAAACCGGGGAGACCTCGCAGCCGGTGAAGCTCACCACCTGATCCTCGAGCCCCAGCCGCTCGATGGTCCCCTGGTGGCTCAAGAAGAAGTCGTGATCGGTCGGAAGCATGACATCCACGCCGACCGCGACGGCGTTGTAAACTCGATCTTCCACCGGCACCGAGCTGTCGATACTGTGCTCGCAGTGTTCGTGGCTGTTCATCATGAGATAGCCGGTGGTGTCCACCGCCTGGCTGATCTGCGCCTCGAGATGGGCCACCTCACCGGCCGAGACGGTTATGTTTTGGCGATCGATGTCCCACACCAGGCCGCGCGAAACGGTGGCGGTGTAGTCGCCGGCCGCAACCGGGATGGTGCGGTCGCCGTGGTGGATCGCCTCGTAGAGGCGTCGCCCGGCGCCCCATGCGGCGTCGTGGCCCGACTGGAGCACCAGCGAGGCGATGAGCGGGTCGCCCTCGCCGTCGCTCACCTGCACGCGCAGGTGGCCGGCGGCCGGTAACGCGACGGCGATTGGCGCGCCCGGGCTCTCGCCCACCTCGACGTCGCTGACGGTTACCCCCGGAGAGCCGGGCAAGGTCGCCTTGATCTCATAACTCCCGGGCTCGAGGTGGAGGCGCGCCGTGCCATCCGGCGCCGGCCGGGTGCGGGTGACGGCCCGAGCGGCGGCTGGGGCGCCCGCGCGCTCGACCAGAATGCGAACGTCCTCCAGGGCAGAGTATTCGTCGCCAAGGGTCACCTCGAGCTCAACGGGGATCCCGGGCGGCTCTTCGCGTAGCTCTTTGACTTGCGCCACAACGTCCTCGACGGTCCCGTCGCCGACGATGAAGTACTGGCGCAGAGAGGCTTCCTCGCCGCTCGCGATGGTGAACTGGCCGGCCTCGAGCAGCATCAGCTCGCGCTGCGCCAGCATCATCTTGATGCCCCGCTCAGTGGGCACGGCGTAGCCGTACGAGACGTGCCCCGCCTCGGCGGCGATGAAGCGAGTGTCGCTCTTGGCCATCAGGCAGTCGAGATCTTCGCCGCAGCCATCGATCATCCGCTCGAGCCGGTCGCCGAACTGGAGGATCTGGCCGATGACCAGGGTGCGATTCCATTCGGAGGGGTTCCTCACCGTGGTGATGATCTCGAGGTGTCGGGCGTCGGGCTCTAGGATGTACTCGAGCGTCGCCTCGATCCCGAGCGGGGCGGTGGGGACCAGGGAGTCGATGAGCGTCATCCCGCCTTCGGTCCCCGTGAAGCGCACCACCGCGGTGCCCGAGTAGTAACCGTCGTCGACGATCTCCATGGAGTCGGGTTTGAACACCCGGCCGAACCCGGTCATCGGGAAGAGTTCGAGGAAGTGGTCTTGCCCGGGCTCCCCCTCCTCGCGCACCAGATCGGCGTCGACGAGGGCGCCGGAGTACGGTGAAAACAGGCTGCGCTTCTCGTTTCGCACCACGAAGCGGACGTGCTCGTTGCGGAGAACGACATCGCCGAGGACGCCGGCCGCCAGGGGCCCTTCGAACAGGTCGCCGGCGCTCTCGGCGACGAAGGCCGTGGCACCGCCCTCGAACGGGTCCGGGGCCGGTCTGACCTCACCGATTCGAACGTCTTCGTCCACCTCCGGCGCGGTTTCATCCGCATCCGAGGGATCGGCGATGTCATCGGGAGCCGGGACGTCGTCCGGCTGGATCGTGTCTTGCGTCACGTCCGGCTGTGGATCGGGACGCTCGACCGTGTCGTCGTCACAGGCGACAACCACGAACAAGGCCAAAGTCAACGCAACTACTAACCAAAGACGCAAAACAGACATGTCGCTCTCCCTCGAAATTGCTCACTCGCGCACCAGCGCCAAGATAGCGACAGGCAGGCGCAGAGTCAAACCAGTCGCTCCCAAGACCTCAATCCTCCACCGTTTCCGGGATTCGGGGAGCGATTCACGCCCATCTGCGGCGTCACCTGCACCGAATTAGTGCTCGACGTAAGCGCTGCGTTGGATTGCGCCTAAGAACGGCTTTTTTCCTTGCACTTGTCCCCGTCTCACTCCCCTCGGTCCGAGAGATTTCGTTTGCGGTCGCTGAGAGGTTGTGTTACTTCCGGCACGGACTTTTGTTTCTCTCCACGATGGAGTGAGGCCGATGAGACTCGTTTCAGGAAAGATCCCCGTCATCGCGCAAGAAATTACAGCGACGCTGTGCGCTGACGGGGACATTGAGGTCTTGGTCGAAGAGAAGGGCGAGGTGGAGCTCGATCTCTCTGCGGTGCTCAAAGAGTATATCCGCACCGAGCGAGAACTCGTCGACCAGGCGCGCGACATTCTCGCCCGCGAGAATCTCGACTTCGGATCGCTCAGCAAGGTCAAACGCCGGCTAGCGGAGTCGCGAAACTTCGGGATCGGCGAGGACGCCATCGAGTACCTGGTCCAACAGATAATCGAGGTCTTGCTCCACAGTCGTCATGTGGAGGAGGTCTATGCCGACGACAACACGCTGCGCCGCAAGATGAGTGAGTCGTTGCGCAAGCATATGGCACTCGACAACGAGCTCGACCAGGAAGTTCGGCGGCGGATCAAAAACCTCCAGGAGGGCAGCACCACCTGGGAGGTCGACTACCAACGCGTCATGGAAGAGCTCCGCCGCACCCACCGCAAGTAAGTCTACAAAAAGTCCTCAAGGCTCTTGGCGAGCGGCCGGAGCTTCCCGGCGGGCAGCAGGAACACCTCGCCGCTCCCCTCCAGAGTCCCGAAGACCGCCTCATCCCTCTCGCGGCCGAGCAGCAGGGTGTGCACTCCGTCGACGGACTCCATAGTGAGCTTGTGGGTCGGTCGGTCGAGGCCGGTCTCGGTGGGCGGCAGATCGCCCATGAACTCCGAGATTGTCAGGGCGGCCACGTCGCGCAGGAACGAATCGACGACCGCCGTGTCAAGCGCGAGGCCTTCACCCGGCGCGTGATAGCCGTCATCGTCGCGCGCCAAGGTGAAATCCGTCCGACCGCGCACGAGGCGCGCCGTTTGCACCTCACCGGCGTCCAATGGAAACACCTCCTTGGAGCGCAGATCGGCCAGGGTCTTTCTGAGCTCGCGGGCGGTTATGGCGCTCACCTGATATAGCTCGTCACGGCCCTCGATCCGGAGGTAAGCGTGGCGCTCGCCCGGGGGGCTCAAGTGCATCACGATGGAGCGCTCGGCGGTCTCCAGAGTGATTCGGGCGCTGTCTTCCGCGAGTCGCGCCGTGGCCTCGACGTCGCCGCTGTCCAGAAAGTCGGTCGCGCGCACCCGCAGAAGCGCCGCCGCGAACGAGTCCACATCACCCGGCCGCACCCCTCGCGGGGTCTCGAAGCGCCACTCGCCGCGGGGCGGCAATGCCTCCTCGGGCGTGTCGGGAGCGACCGCTCGGTCGGGCGACTCGGATAGCTCGCGCGCGATCACGATTCGGGGATAGCGATGATCGTCGGGGTTCTCGAGGACGATCCGGGAGATGTCCTCTTTGCGCTCCGAAGTCAGTTGTTTGCTCCGCAGCGTGGCCAGATCATGATCGACCGGAGTCCGCAGATCGACCCCCGCAATCCGATAGGCGCGGGTGGGCTCCCCGGCACGCATCACCCAGGTGTCGGCGGCCCGACCGGGATCGAACCCAACCGGCGCCCCCGCGGGTGGCTCCAGACGCTCGACACCGCCGATCAGCAGATCCACTTTGGTCTCGCCGTCGGCCGAGAGTTTGAGCCCGATGGCGCGGCGCTCGTCCAACCGAAAGAGCGGGAGATCGGCGTCGCGGACCCTCTGCGTCACCGAAGAGTGGAGTGGATCCTTGAACAACTCGAAGATCTGTCGCAAGCGGAAGTATTCGGCCCGCGCCTCGATGGGCGAGGTCACTTTCCAGTCGCGCTCTTCCGGGCCATGCCGTTCAATCAAGATGGTCTCACCGGCGCGACGAAGCTCCATCCGATCAAAGGGCGCCTCGCGGCGCTCCGTGCCTTCCAGCGCGAGGGCCGGCGCAGCGGGCCTCTCGGAGATCATCGGACCTTCATCCGCCCCCCAACCATCAATCCGCAGCCCCTCTTCAACATCTCTCGGTGGCGCGTACTGGAGCACCAACACGGCGCCCAGCAAAACCACGAAGCCCGCCAGTGCGATCAATGTCGTGCGGTTCATGAGCTCCTCACTCTCGAAAAATCCGGCAATCTTAATCTCACACGCCGCCGTTTCCCCGCGTTGGTGGCCCGGTCGTCAGCGGGGCTCTTCCTAAAAAGTCGGTTTGCGCCGTTTGCGCACTTGCCAGCGAATCAGCCCGAACAGGGAGAACAGCAACGGCGCCGCCAGGATTCCGGTATAGCGCAGAGCGCGGCGCTGGCCCTCGGTGGTCTGCCTGAGCGGACGATGGATGAACCCTTTCGAGCGAATAGACACGAGCTCTTCGTTTTGAACCGCCCAGTCCATCACGTTCGGGAGGAAGCGCACCGTGTCCTGGAGCACCCTCCCAAGCTGCTGGATCCTGAGCCGCCAGTTTTGATAGCGCGCCATGTACAGATGGAGCCCCTCCAGGAAGTCCATCCCTCCCGAAGAGAGTTGGGCCAGGTCGAAGCCTTCGAAGACGCGCTCGGTGCTCAGGTTTTCAAGCCCGAGGTGGCTGCCGATTACCAGCAGGCGCCCGTCACCGCGCTGCAAGCGCCGCGCTGCCGCGAGCATGTCCTCATCCTCCTCCACGATCTCACTCCCCTCGAAGCGCGGCTCCTCCCGGCCTTCGAAGTGGCTCGCAAACTCACCGGCCACATACACCGCCACGTCGAACGGCCCCTCACCTTCGGCGCTTCGGGTCATCTCCACCAGTTGGGGCGGAAGGAGCGGGAATTCACCGGCTCTGGCCACCGCGTCCTTTGAGGAACGGATGAGCCAGGCCACCTCATGGCCGGCTGCTTCGGCGAGGCTCGTGTCGAGCGCGGCGGCGTACGGGAGGGTCAGGTGCGACAGCCCACGCACCAGCGCGTGCTCCTGGTTGAGCGCGAAGAAGGTCGGAAACAGCGGGAAGGGGAAGTCGCGCTGCGACTGCCACGCCAACTGCCCCTGCCGGATGACCTCGGTCAACGCCACCGAGCCGTGACGCTCCGGTTCGAGAACGAGCCCGCCGGTGACCGTTACGCCGTATGACTCGAGGAGCTGTCCGATGTTACTTTGATTGGGGAGGATCTCGGTCCTGGTCATCTCGCCTTCGCGGTCGTAGTTGCGCAGTGAGACGTCCCACTCGTTCAAGAGAACCGCCACCGGTCGCCCGGAGAGCAAGAACTGGTCGATTTCGTACATCATCCGCTCGCTCATCGGCTTGCGCGGACCGTAGATCAGGAGTGCGTTGATGTCGCCCGGGAGGGGCGCGTTGGGGGTGACTTTGCGCACGTCGAACCCGCGCATGGTAAACAAGCCGCGCCGGACAGACTCGTTGATCTCGTTTATCTCCTGCTCGAGCTGAGTCGCCTGGTTGACGAAGCGCTCAACGAACGGGTTGTTCTGGCCGAGCACTTGCGCCAGGTCAGGTCGAATGAACGGTTGCTCGGCGGCGAAGGGGCAAAACTCCTCGTGACCGCAGAGCACTCCCACGGTCCTCCGCCCTGGTGAAGTGACAAGAAGCTCGTGGTCGTGATCGATCGTCTCCAAGATTCTCGGGAGGACGTCGGCTATCTGAATCGCGCGACGCTGCTCTCGAGGTTCGCTCGCGCCCATCGCGGGCTCCAGTTGGGCGTAGAACTCGACGAACTGGGCGACACTCTCGAGCAAGCGGTCGAGATCTTCGTTGCGCCCGGCGAGGTGCTGCTCCACCGCGGCGAGCGTTTGGGCGAGCGGGTCGCAGACCTCTTTGATCTGGGGCAGGGCCAGCGACAGTTGCCCGCTCAAGCGCGCGACGGGATCGTCACCGCCCAGAGGCAGCTCGCCTTCCTCGTGGACCTCCTGGGTGGCGCGCTCCACCTGCCGGCTGCAAGCCCCCACGGCCTCAAACAACTCCTCGCCGACCTCCAGGATGTCGTCCATCAATTTGCCGGCCTCGGCGCGCTCGCGCAGCCTCAGCAGGATCTTGGTGATCTCATACTCGTAGTGCTCGGGGTCGAGCGCCAGCGGCAGCACTTCGGTTATGTTTTTGTATGAGAACGTGGCGCCCACCGCATAGCGAGTGAACTCCAGCATGCCGGTTTGGCCCACCCGCGCTTCATCGGCCGAGAACAATCGCAGCCTGGCGTTCTCGGCCTGACTCTCGATATCCTGGCGGACCCGCACGAGCCGCATCCGACCGTCGGCGTAGCTGCGATACTCGTTGAGCTTGTCCATGAACTGGCGCTCGATACCACGCAGCCGCCGTGTGCGGCCCCATCCCTCTTCGATCTCATCCGGCAGATCTTCCGAGATGAAGACTCGCACCTCGAGATCATCGAGCGCGCGGACCGCCTCGATGCTGGGTTCGGAGAGAGTGTAGACCTTGTTCTCGGTGAGATCGGCCCGCACGAAGAACATGGTGCTCAGCACGTTCACCAGCGCGATGCAGGCCAAAATCAGAACCAGGGTGAGCAACGCATTGGTCCCGGTGCGAAAGCGTACCCGCTTGTCCATTCGTCCTTCCTCCCCTCAGCCCTTCCAGAGGCGGCGGCGAAGTGAGTAGCTCGCGATGAGCACGCTCGCGGCGCTCAACGACACATAGAAGACCAAGTTTCGAGTGTCGATGACTCCCCGGGAGATGGTCTGGAAGTGCTGATCGAAGCTCAGATAGGCGAACACGTCGCGCGTCCCGGCCCAGACAACGCCAATCAACTTGTCGATGAAGTAGAAGAAGCCGTTGATGAGTAGCGCCAGGACGAAACTGATGATTTGGTTGTGAGTCCACGCCGAGGTCATGAGCCCGACGCCCAGGTAGACCGCCCCCACCAGGAAGAGGCCGAAGTAGCCACCAATCATCGGACCCCAATCGGGTGTGCCGACCGCAGCCACTATGATTGGGTAGGGCAGCGTCAGCAGCAGCGTGACGACCAGGAAGCCGAGCGCCGCCAGGTACTTGCCCAAGATCACCTCATGCTCGCGGATTGGCATGGTGATGAGCAGCTCGAAGGTCCCGGAGCGCCGCTCCTCGCTGAGAAGACGCATGGAAATGGCCGGCATGTAAAAAACGAAGATGAGCGGCACCCACTCGAACAGTGGTCGCAGCGTCGCTTCGTTGGCGGCGAAGAAATCATCGGCCAGGAAGAACAAGACCCCTGTGATGATCAAAAAGACCGTAATCGCCACATACGCGATGGGGGAGTCAAAAAATGACCGAAACTCGCGTTTGGCGATGACCCAGGTGCTTCGCATGATTCGTTTTGCTCCGCGTCAAATCTGCTGCGTCAGTCGTCTGAAGATGGCCTCCAGGTCGAGGGCATCACGTTTCAGCTCATATAGCGTCCAGCCGGCGGCGGTTATTTCCTTCGCGATCATCGGGCGCAAGTCGTCGGTGGTGCCGGTGTTCAGGCTGAAAGTCAAAAGATCGTCCACCACCCCTCGATCCTCCACCTTGGCGACCCCGGACAAGCCTCTGAGCCGCTTGGTGACCACCGCGCGATCCTCGTCGGTCTTGAGCTTGACGACAATCGGGGGGTCCTCGGCGGCGCTCTGCTCGAGCTCGCTCGGTGTCCCGTCGGCGACCAGCTTGCCCTGGTGGATTATCACCATCCTGTCACAGGTCTGAAGCACCTCGGGCAAGTTGTGGGTGCTCAGGATAATCGTCCGCTGCCGGCCGAGGCGGCGCACCAGCTCGCGGATCTCGACTATCTGGTTGGGATCGAGCCCCGCCGTGGGCTCGTCCAGGATCAGCACCTCAGGGTCGTGAATCAGCGCTTGAGCCAACCCGACGCGCTGGCGGAACCCTTTCGAGAGAGTTCCGATCTGCTTGCCGGCCACATCTTTCAAGTTGCAGCTCGCGGCCACCTCGTTCATCTTGGCGCTTCGCCGACTCTTTTTGATGCCGCGGATCTCGGCAGCATAGGCGAGATAGTCGATCACCCGCATCTCGTGGTAGAGAGGCGCGTTTTCAGGGAGATAGCCGATACGCGTCTTGGCCTCGAGGCCATGCTCGTGCACGTCCATGCCGTCGACCCGCACTGTCCCTTTGGTGGCCGCGAGGAACCCCGTGATGATTTTCATGCAGGTGGTCTTGCCGGCCCCGTTGGGGCCGAGAAACCCCAGCACCTCGCCCCGATCCACCTTGAACGAGACACCTCGCAGCGCCTCAACGAGACCATAATTTTTGTGGAGGTCTTCGACCTCGATCATTGCCATCGATTCTCACCTCCGAATCGTCTCTTACCCGCTCTTGAGGTCGAGCCGGCCGGGTAACCTTGCCGGTCGCGCTGCATAAACCCCTCTCGCCGCCCAGATATTCCTTATTGCTCGACACACCGGGTGCGTCGGCCACCGCGAAAAGTAGTCTCCACCCCGCCCATGTCAAGCATGTCAGAAGAGCCCTAATCCCGGCAGGCGCGGTCTCCCACCGGGCACACGATTCTCAAATGCATGTGGGCCCCATGCCCACGAGAGTGCCGAATGATGCCGGCTCTGCTTGTTCTCGGCCGCGGATACTGGAAGAGACGCGAGAGCTGCTCCTCGCTCCAACCGAAGTCCCGCGCAGCGTCATAGAGTGTTTCCTGGATCCGGTGGTCGATAAAAATGTACTGCACCATGCCGGTGGACAAAAAGCCCTCGATGAGCGCCCAGGTCTTCTCCGCGTCCAGGGTTTCAGGGGTGACCGGCACAAACCCGGTGGCCGGCTGGTTGTCGACGAGATAGTATCCAACGTCCACATCGCGGCCCGACTGGTGTGAGCGGTGAGGCGGCGCGCGGCCGCCCCGCTCCTCGCTCAGATCCCCGATGAAGACCGGTACGGTCTCCGGAAACTGCCGCAAAACCCGCCAGATGCCCCACTTGATCACCGCCACCAGCTCGTCGGTGCCGTGGGAACGGCGGGGGCGATGAATCCAGCCGTCTCCTCGTGCGGCGAGCTTATGTCCGTCCACGAGCCGCCCGCGAGTGGGGCGGCCGACCGACTCGCTGCGCGTGGGCCAGTCGACCAGAACACGGTGCCCAGCGGAACCCTCCCACCCGAAAGGCGGCGCTTCGCGCGGAGGCCGCGCGGGAGGCAGCGCAACCTCGTCGGCGCCCCTGAGCGATGGGGCGACGCCATCCTCCATGCTGGGCGGAGGACTCCTGGGCGCGTGGAGGTGGGGGGCACAGCCAAAGAACAAGAACACGAGCGCCGCGCACAAACCCCCGAGGCCGACCTTGCGCCACTCTCCATGATTGAGGCCATGCACGAGGCATCTCATTTGGGAGAAGTCACCGGGTCCACCGCTTCGTTCTCGGTGTCGTCCGCAATCTCCTCGTCGGGTGCAACTCGCTCGTCCGGCGCAGGCGCCGGACGCACAACTCCCTCCCCTTTGAGTTGCTCTAGAACACGGCGGTGTTTTTCAAGCGCCGCCACGACACTGCGGGCTCTCTCCCGGGCCTCGCGGATCACCGCGCGGTCGTCCTTGGGCGGAGAGAACCGCCACGCGCCATCTTGTGCGCGGAAAAACCGCCAGCGGTCACCGGCGCGAGTCGTGACAATGGCGGTGTCGCCGTCGATCTCAGCGCCACTCGCCCGCGAGCCGAGCTTCGCCATGAAAGAGAGCGGCCCCTCGTCGCGCTCTCGTGCGAGCAGACTGAATAGCTTGAGTGGGGTGGTGGCGACCGCCAGCGATCCGGCGGCGGCCTCCAAAGCGGCCGCGTGTTGCTCTGCGGGATAGATCTCGATCAAGAGATCCCGGACCTCATCGATCAGATCGATGAGGTCCGCAAGCTCTCGCGTGAAGCCGGAGTCGAGGATCTCGAAGATCCGGGCCTGGTCGCCCGATTGGAGGGCCTGGATGGTTTCGTCATAGGCCGCCTCGGGGCTGCCGGGCCGTGGCGCGCCACAGCCGAGGGGCAAGAGCAGAAACAGCATGAGACCAACCGCTGGGAGGTTCGGGTGGCGGGGCTGGCTTCTCGCTCCTGACAATTCGTCGGCCGTCAATCCGCCACTCCCCAATCCTCGTGCGCATGACGGCGCAACCGCGCCGCAATGACCCCACTCGGCCACCTCATGCCACCCACATTGGAGAGACTAGATAGCAACGACTGTTGCCGTCAAGTTAGGCTTCTGCTAGAGAGAGCGAATGCCGTTTTCGAGGGCTCATGACGGGCGCTTTCGATCACGGAGCCTTTTTCCACTCGGTAGCCCGGCCCCGTCGCGCTTTGCCACGAGGTGAGCGGGCTCCCTTAACCCTCTTTCACGCTGTACAAGGCGTAGGAGACGACGCGATGGTCTTGGCGATTTTGAGTGTTGCGACGGCCGTGGGTTTCGGCCTGGTGATTTTTTTCGGATTGCGGGCGCAGGAGAGCTCGCGCGCTCTCGCGCAAGAACTCAAGAGGAGCGCGACGCGCGATGACGCGTTTGAAAAGCTGGAGCGTCGCTACGAGGATCTTGAGAGGCGCTACAAGCAACTCAGCGCCGAGCACAGCAAGGGCCCCAAGGAGCACAAGGCGCTCGTGCGCAAGAATCAGGTTCTGCAGGACGAAAGAGAGCGGTTGCAGAGCCAGTTGGGCCGGCTGGAGCGGGAGAGCGAAGGCTTGCGGAGCGAGCTTGAAGCGCTTGCGGCCGAGCGCAAGCGATTGAGCGACGAGAACGAGAAACTCGCAAAGGCGGCGGCCAAGAGCACCGATCCACAGCCTCCCAAGGTCGAAAGTGAGATGAAGACCTTGCAAGAGAGGATTGAAAGCTCCAAGCGGGCGTTGGCCGCCGCGCGCGAAGCGGCGGCCCCGGTCGCTTCGGCGGAGCACGAGGCGGAAATTGCGCGCACCAAGGAACGCGCGACAAAGGCCGAGAGCGCATTGGAGCGGACAAACGCCAGAGTAGCCGCGCTGGAGGCGCAGCTCCGGGAGCTTGGCGCGCGCCGGCGTGATCTTGAGCTGGCCGTTCGCAAAGAGCGCCGGATCTCCGAACAAAACCAAAGGGTTTACAAGATCACCCAGCTTCAGCTCGAGCTAGAGCAGGACAAAACCTTCTTCCTGACCCACGGCCGTCATCGGCGACCCGATCGTCCGCACACCGTCTCAGCGGCCGAGGCGGCGGTGGCCGATGAGATGCGCATCGCCGAGGAGGAAAAGAAACGCGAGAGAGCCGAGCGCGCGGGGCAGAAGCGTCGCCGCCGTCGCGGGAAGGACAGCGGCGTGGCAGCGCTGGAGACCCCTGAGGCCGCGCCCGATGATGCTCCCGCGGCAACACCGGACGAGGCCGCCGCGCCGACACCGGACGAGGCCGCCGCGCCGACACCGGACGATGCTCCCGCGGCGACACCGGACGAGGCCGCCGCGGCGACACCGGACGAGGCCGCCGCGCCAACACCGGAAGAGGCTCCCGCGGCGACACCGGACGAGGCCGCCGCGGCGACACCGGACGAGGCCGCCGCGCCAACACCGGATGAGGCCGCCGCGCCAACACCGGACGTGGCTCCCGCGCCAACACCGGACGATGCTCCCGCGCCAACACCGGACGATGCTCCCGCGGCGACACCGGACGAGGCTCCCGCGGCGACACCGGACGAGGCTCCCGCGGCGACACCGGACGAGGCTCCCGCGGCAACACCGGAC
>PWKZ01000225.1 GCA_003559575.1 Bradymonadales bacterium
AAAAGGGTGTCGGCGCTCCGCGCCTCGATCTTCATTCTCCGGCTGACCCCCGGCAGCTTCGCAGCCGGGGGCTAACTCTGTACCGGCGCTCCGCGCCTCAGGGCGTTGCCCACTTGTGACGCTTTGGTGTGGGCTCTCCTTGTCTCGCTCGCGCACCGCCCGCCAGGGGGGTGCCGCCAGGGGGGGTGCCCGCCAGGGGGGGGTGCCAGGCACACCGGGGACCGGGCACACCGGGGACCGGGCGACAGCCGGTCCAGACGCATCGGGTCGGTTGGGCATCCCTTTATCCCTTTCCATGGGGGCCTGCGCGCGCCACTCATGGATGAAGTCCCCGGGGGGCATCCGTCCGGCTCCACCTCGACGGCCGCTGTGGTGGTGAAGTGGTGCCTCCCGCCGGCCAAGAGGACGTCGGTGTCCTGCTCGGCCGGCATGGATACGATCCTCCGCGAATACAGTGCCACGTGTCAGATTCGGAGGGAATTTCCATGCGCCGGACTCGCTACGGTCCCCATCTCATCGCCCAGGTCCATTGATCACCGTTTACCTCCTTTGATGTGTGTGCTGGCGGCGTCGAGGTAGCGTTGGGTTGGGTGTGATCCCGAGGTCCTCGCAGCTCGGAATCGGCACAGACTGGGCGGCCATTGCGGTGGCCGGCGGTGGCAGCGTTCGCGGCGTCCGGCTCTTCTTGGCGATGCCCCCGCGCGAATCCTGAATCAACCGCGCGACGTGACCTTAAATAGTCACGCCCAACTCCTCGCAACGTATGAGCAATCGACGGTGGGTATCCTCGCTCGAACGGATGTGGAACTCTCGATCACTCCCGCCTTCAGTCATACTAATCCTCAAATGAGCGCATTGTAACTGTTTATTTGGGAGGCGCTCTATTGGTTGGCAGCGCAGGCAGATAGCCGAGGGAAGGGGTGAAGCACGGGCGAGGGAACAGGGTGCTGGACCCACCGCGGCGGGTCCGTGGAGCCGGCGGCTCACCGAGCCGGTTCTTGGCCGTACCTTATGCATTGCTCGCAGGAAAACAGAGACTTGCGAATCGGGAGGCACCTCATAGGGACTCGCGCGAGCGAATCTCGCGGAACGGTCTGCGATTTTCCGGATAATTACTTGCTTTGCGGGCCGCGACCGCGTAGGGTGCTTCTTTCGAGGCCACAGTCGGACCTCGCGTCGAAGCAAATCCCGGTCTCGCCTCTCGAGATCGCGACCACAGACGCGCCGCGGCACCCTGCTGCGGCGAGTAGCCGGACCACAGATATTCCGGCAATTAAGAGCCATGACGTCCGTAGGGCGGGCATGGAGCGCGCGAGAAAGAGTGAGAAGATATGTCCAAGAAAGTGTTTGTCGGCGGCCTGAGCTGGGGTACCAACGATGACGGCCTGCAGGAGGCCTTCGGTCGCTTCGGCGACGTGGAAGAGGCCAAGGTCATCACCGACCGTGAGACCGGCCGCTCCCGGGGCTTCGGCTTCGTGACCTTCGCCGAGTCTAGCTCGGCGGATCAGGCCGTCTCCGAGATGAATGGCACCGATCTCGATGGTCGCACCCTGAAGGTGGATATCGCCCAGGATCGCCCGCGCCGTGACGGCCCGGGCGGTGGCGGCGGTTACAGTCGCGATCGCAGGTAAGCCACCCTGCCACGCGCCCTTCTGATGGGGGCTCTGGTAAGAAGTCGGCTCTCGAGCGCGGAGACCCTCCAAGACGGTCATCCGAGCGAGCGGCCATTTCGGTCACTACCAGACATTCCGCGCCGATGGCGCGGGAGCCCCTTCACCTCCCCGAAATGACCGCTCGTCCGAGGAGGACCCATGCCACCCCGCCGCGCCAACTTCGGCTTCGAGAAACGTAAGCGAGAGCTCGAGAAGCAGAAGAAGAAGGACGAGAAGCGCGCCAAGCGCGCCGCTCGAAGCGACGAGAATAAAACGGACACCCCGGTCGAGAGCCCTCCCCCTGCGGAAAGCGGTGATTAACCGGCTGGCGCCTATCTCGCTCTTCGTGTCCTTCGTGTGCCTCTACGTGTCCTTCGGTGAAATCCGTCCGGGCTGATTGTGTCGGCACCTCATAGGGTCGTGTTGCGCCATTTTTGGATCGGCGAGCCCGTGCACCGGGACCGCCGTCGTCAGCGACGGCATGGGCTCCGTCCCATGCCGGCGGCGTTCGATGTGGCGCTGGGCTTCGAAGAGATCCGAGGTGCGTTCTCGGGGAATTAATGCAAACCCGCCAGGCGGGACGGATCGGCGTCCGAGCTTAACAGGTTATTCTGGCCGACTCTCTTAGGCCCTAATTCCCCAACAAACCGAGCACCGAGCGCCCAAGAAACGGGGTGAGGTGCAAGGAAGCAAGACTATTTTGAGCGGAGGCGTAGCAGCGCTACGTCGAGCAAAAAAATCGGCGAAGCTGACGCCGTAGATCGCCCCGTAGCGGCGCGCGAATGCCGGTGCAGAAGGGGGATTAGGGTTAGGGTCGGGGACTTGCCAGATCGTCTCGTTTTGGCGAGGCTTACGTTGTCGACCGTCGGTGCCGTATCGGCGGGCCACGGCAGCTCGGAACCCCGGACCGGTGGTTGAATTCCCATGGACAGACGTGAACTCATCGCCCACGCGGCGCCCGTCGAGACGGTCCTCGCTGCTCTCGCGACCGACACGAACGGTCTGTCGGGCGCCGAGGCCGCGCGGCGGCTCGACGAGCACGGCCCGAATCGGCTACCCGCGCCGCAGCCGAAGAATCCCATCCTGAAGTTCCTGAATCACTTCAACGACGTGCTCATCTACGTCCTCATCATCGCCGCCATCGGAACTGCGTTGCTCGGTCACTGGATCGACACCTGGATCATCGCGGCGGTGGTGATCATCAATGGGGTCGTCGGCTATTTGCAGGAGGGGAAGGCGGAGAAGGCGATCGCGGCGGTACGCAACATGCTGTCCGTCTCCAACCGGGTTCTGCGCGACGGCGAACGAGTCACCCTCCCGTCCGAGGAGATCGTTTTCGGTGACATCGTGCTCCTCACCTCGGGCGACCGAGTGCCGGCCGATCTCCGCATCCTCGATGTGCACGAGCTGCGGGTGAACGAGGCCTCTCTCACCGGGGAATCGGAGACCGTCTCCAAGCGCTCTTCTCCCGTGGCAGAAACGGCCGCCCTGGGTGATCGGTCGAGCATGGCGTACTCGGGGACGATCATAGCTTCCGGCACGGCGGCAGCGGTGGTTGTGGCCACCGGCGCGGATACGGAGCTCGGGCGTATCAACACGATGCTCTCGGACGTGAAGACGCTCACAACGCCGCTTCTGCGCCAGGTCAACCGCTTCGGTCTGGTGCTCAGTGGGATTATCGTCGGGGTTACCGCGCTCGTCTTCGCGTTTGGGTTTTTCGTCGCACGCATGCCGTTAGAGGATCTCTTTCTCGCCGTGGTGGGCATCGCGGTCGCCGCGATTCCCGAGGGTCTTCCGGCGGTCATGAGCATCATCCTTGCCATCGGTGTGCGCCGCATGGCGGGGCGCAACGCGATCATCCGGCGTCTGCCGGGCGTTGAGACTTTGGGCGCCGTGTCGGTCATCTGCACGGACAAGACCGGTACTCTCACGAAGAGCGAGATGACGGTCACACGCGTCGTCATGAGCGACGTCGCGATCGACGTCGACGGAGTGGGCTACGAGCCGACGGGTGCTCTCACCCTGGACGGCGCGGCCGTGGGCGCCGCGGATCTCTATGGCCTCGACTCGCTCGTCAAGGCCGGGGTCCTCTGCAACGAGGCGCGTCTCTTGGAGGAGAACGGCCGCTGGCGTGTGGACGGCAACCCCACGGAAGGCGCGCTCCTGACGCTCGCCGGCAAAGCCGGCGGCGACATCACCCGAATCCGAGAAGAGTGGACGCAGGTCGACGCTATCCCCTTCGAGTCCGAGCACAAATTCATGGCGACGCTCCACGAGCCCCCGACGGCGGGGCAAGCCGTGGCCCGAACCATCTTCCTGAAGGGCGCGCCGGAGGCTGTCCTCGAGCGCAGCAGCCAGGAGATGACCGCGCGCGGCGAGAGCGCACCGCTCGACGCCGGATCGTGGTCCGAACGCGCCGACGCCCTCGCGGGTGAGGGGTTCCGTTTGCTAGCGGTGGCCGCGAAGCCCTTCGATGGAGAAGGCGACGACCTCACCTTCGACCACGTGGCGGAGGGCTTCACGTTACTCGGCATGACGGCCATCATCGATCCGCCGCGCCCGGAGGCCATCGAAGCTGTCCAGGCCTGCCGCAAGGCAGGGATTCGGGTCAAGATGATCACGGGCGATCATGCCCGCACGGCCAGCGCCATCGCGGGCAAGATGGGGATCGTCGCGAACGACGGGCGGGTGATGACGGGCGCCGAGATCGAGAGCGTATCCGACGAGCAGCTCGTCGAGCTCGTCGAGGACATCGACGTATATGCGCGCGTCTCGCCGGAGCACAAGCTGCGGCTGGTTACGGCGCTCCAGAAGCGCGGACACACCACCGCGATGACCGGTGACGGCGTCAACGACGCCCCGGCGCTGAAGAAAGCCGATATCGGCATCGCGATGGGGATCAAGGGCACCGAGGCGGCGAAAGAGGCGGCCGAGATGGTGCTCGCGGACGACAACTTTGCCTCCATCGCCGAAGCCGTCCGCGAAGGACGCACGGTGTACGACAATCTCCGGAAATCGCTGGTTTTCATGCTCCCGACGAACGGGGGCGAGGCGCTCATCATCATTGTCGCCATCGCGCTCGGGTTCGTGATCCCGCTTACCCCGGCGCAGGTGCTGTGGGTCAACATGGTCACCGCGGTGACGCTCGCGCTCGCGCTGGCGTTCGAACCCATGGAGCGGGACGTGATGGAGCGGAGTCCGAGACGTCCCGGAGAGGCGCTCGTTCCCCTATCGATGCTGGCGCGCATCACCTATGTCTCATTGCTGCTCATGGCCGGTTCGCTCGGCATGTTCATCGCCTACAAAGGGGCCGGTTTCGAGACCGAGTACGCCCGCACCGTCGCCGTGAACACGCTGATCATCGGCGAGGTCTTCTACCTGTTCAATAGTCGCTACCTGTACGACCGCTCGCTATCACTCCGTGGCCTTGTCGCTACCCCTCAGGTGTGGGGGCTGTCCGCCGCCGTCCTCCTCGTGCAGATGCCATTTACCTACCTACCGGCCATGCAGAAGCTGTTCGGCACGAGAGCGCTCGCCGCCACGGATTGGGCGATGATGCTGCTTGTGGGCTTCGGCGTCTTTCTGATGGTGGAGAGCGAGAAAGCCGTCACGAGGACGCTGCGCCGAAGGCCGTAGGACTGCACCAGATCGATGTCCTCGGAGTACCGTGCCGGGGGATCGAGGTAGAGCTTGCAGAGCGCGGTGCCACCGCGGAAGACGAGGACGTCCGCGATCTCCGGAACTCGGAACAGCTCGATGATCGCCCTTATGGTCGTGACGCCTTGTTCACCCGTCGCAACCACAACGGTTGCCACATTCGAGTACTTCCGTAGGCAAGGGGTGTTCGCTACGACGGCCCGGTATTCCCACGTGCCTGCGGGCGACGATGAAACCGATTGCGTAGCCCCTGACCCAGGCCGGAGTTCTACCCTAATTCCCCATCAAACCGAGCACCGAGCGCCCAAGAAACGGGGTAAGATGCAAGGAAGCGAGCGGATTTGAGCGCAGGCGGAGCAGCGCTACGTTGAGCACCGATTCGGTGCAGGTGACGCCGCAGTTGGGCCTGAATCCGCGCGCGAATGCCGGTGCAGGTGGGGGATTAGGGGATTAGGGTTCTACTTGACCTGGGGCGAAATGCCCTCATAATGGCCCCAATCGGCGCGCCACGAGTGGTCGGGCAACGTGCGGTAGATGGAGAACACCATGGAGCGCGCCGTCGCGCTTGTGCGCGACGGCCGGGTGGAGATGGAGTACATCCTGGCGGCGCTGGCGCAAAACGACGGCAACCAGGCGCGCACCGCCCTCCAGCGACGGATCGGCTCTGCTACCTTGTACCGCAAGCTCAAGGGTTACGGGCTGATCCCTGCGAGGCGCCCGGCCGGCAGGGGCGCCACTGGAAAGAGCTGAGGGCGAGTCCGCCCCCCCTGATCCCGCAGGGCTCCGGGGAGCGCCCCTTGCGCATGGCACGGCGGATGCAAGAGAATACCAGAAGCGAACCGGCTCGCTGCCGACAAGAGCGGCGGTCGTCTGCCCAGGAGAACGCTCATGGTCAGCCCTAACGGAAGCCCCCCCATGTATAGCTTCAAGTCCGTCCCGCTGGTCAAGTGTGGTACCGGCGTGGAGGGCCTGGACGGGGTGCTCTACGGCGGCTACCCCTTTGGTCGGACCACCACGATCTCCGGCGGGCCGGGCGCCGGCAAGACCCTCCTGGTGCTCCAGTTCCTCGTCCGCAGCGCCTTGCGGGGCGAGCCCGGGATCTTCGTCAGCTTCGAGGAGCGCCCCGAGGCGATCCGCATGAACGCGGCGACCCTGGGCTGGGACCTGCCGGCCCTGGAGCGCAAGGGGCTGTTCTCCATCATCCACGCCAAGCTCGACATCACCGTCGTAACGGCCGGCTCTATCTCCTTGGCCGGGCTCATGGCCATCATCGGCGGCAAGGCCAAAGCCACGGGCTCCCGGCTGCTGGGCATCGACGCCATCGACATCCTGATGCGCCGCTTCGAGGACTCGTTTTGTGCCCGCGACGAGCTCTCCAATCTCCACGAGTGGCTGGACGGGCAGGGGCTGACCACCCTGCTGTCGGTCAAGTCCAACGACGACCTCAGCGACCCGGAGATGTCCGCGCGGTTCAGCCTCCTGGACTACATGTCGGACTGCGTCATCCGGCTCGACCACCGGGTGATGGACCAGATCAGCACGCGCAGGCTGCGCGTGCTCAAGTACCGGGGCTCCGACTTTAGCTCTAACGAGTTCCCCTACGTCATTGGCACCAACGGCATCTCGCTCATCCCCATCGCGGCGGCGCATTTGGCGCACAGGCCGTTGGGCGAGTTCCTGTCCACCGGGAACCGCGAGCTGGATGCGGCCCTGGGCGGGGGCTATCGCCGCAGCGCCTGCATCCTGATCGCCGGGGCCAGCGGCACGGGGAAGACTTCCCTGGCCTGCAGCTTCGTCCAGGCTGCCTGCAGGCGGGGCGAGAAGGCGCTGTACATCAGCTTCGAGGAATCCCCCGAAGCCCTGGCCTCGGCTGTCCTCAGCGCGGGCATCGACCTGGAACCGCTGCAGCGTGCGGGGAACCTGGAGATCTGCTCCAGCCTGCCCGAGAGCAGGGGCTCGGACGAGCACCTGTTCTATCACCTCCAGCTGATCGACGCGTCCCAACCCGACTGCGTCGTGGTCGACGCCATCTCGGCCTGCCGCCGCATGGGTTCGGGCAAGGCGGCGTTTGACTACTGCATGCGGCTCGTGAACGTGTGCAAGGATCGGGGCATCACCTGCCTGCTCACGAACCAGAAGAAGGACACCCCGCTCGGCGACGACCCGAGCGGGCTGGGGTTCGTCTCTTTGGTGGACACGGTGATCCAACTGCATTACGAGGCCACCAATGACGAGCTTCGCCGCATGCTGGTGGTCTTGAAGGCCAGGGGCAGCAAGAACTCCCCGCGGTTCTACGAGCTTCGTATCAACGATTCCGGCATCGAGCTGGGCAGCGGCCACCCGCCGCCGCCCGACCGGGCGCGCCCGGCGGCAGGAGGTGTAAGATGAGCAGGCCAGTGGAAAGAAGACCCGCCTACCTGTTCCTCCTGTTCGTGGTCGGGACCGAGCCCAACTCAGTGCTGGCCCGGGAGAACCTCGAGCACATCTGTGCGGAGTACCTGGCGTCAGGGGACTGCACGGTCGAGATCGTCGATATTCTCGAGGACTACCAGGCCGCCTTGGATCACAACGTCTTCGTGACGCCGGCCCTGATCGTGAAGGGGCCGCGGGGGCGCTCCACGATCGTCGGCAACCTGTCGGACATCGACCGCATCGTACTCACCTTGGGGTTCAACAAGTAGCGCGAGCAAGGCACAGCTATCGACTCCACCAGAGCGCGTTTCGGGAAAAGGTTCTGCGCGCCTATCGGGAACAGTGTGCGCTGTGTCGGCTCCACCATGTGGAGCTGCTCGCCGCCGCCCGGTAGAGGAAGCCGACCAGCGAGACTGCGAGGAATACGGTAGTCACGGGAGGTCTACGCCCGCGAAATGCCACCACTCGATGCGCCGGTTCACTTCGCGCACCATCGTCACAAACGGCGCGTAGGGGTCGTCGCGGACGTTCATGAGACCGAAGTTGTCGCCCGCGAGGATGTGGTCGGGCCGGGCCGGGTTGTCGTGCCACTTGTACCAGTGGTAGCCCACTGCGTTGGGCCGCCGCATGAACGCGCCCACGTAGGCGTCGTACTCGAGCCCGCGCTCCTTCTGCGTCTCCACCACCGGCGCGTAGTTCAGAATGTTCATGAGCCCAGAGTCCCGCGCCTTGAAGGAGAACTCCTCGATGAGGAACGGCTTGGCCACCTGCGCAGCGATGTCGTCGAGCTCCGCCGTGGGCGGCACCGGGCTGTAGAAGGCGATGGAGATCACATCGAAGTGCTCGGCCGCCGCGCGCATCAAGGCGTCGTTGTGGTAGGTCGAGAAGCGGCAGCCCAAGAGCAGGTGGTGGGGATCCAACGCTCTGAGCGCTGCTGTGGCCACCGTGGCGTACTGGTGGAACGCCGCGAGGGCGAACGCCTCCGTCACCTCCTCCGCCTGCGCCGTTCGCGGCCGGAGCGCCGCGGAAGGCAGCGCCGGAAGTTCGTCGAAGTCCGCGAGCTCTGTGAGCCAAGTGGCGTTGAAGTCGGCCAGGTCGGCGGCGTTGTCTTGGAGATGGGTGCGCAGAACGGCGCGCCCCGGCGCGTCTTCCGGGAACTCCCAGTAGAGCTGCAGGACGGTCTTGTCGGTCTGCCAGCCGTTGGGCTCCCACACGAGCTCGTTGTCGAGGAAGTAGCCGAGGAGGAACTCGTCGTCCACATACGGCGCGGCGCGTTCGCGGACCACCTGCTCTGCGTTGGTGACGAATTCCTCTGACCAGTAGTCGGTGATGACGTCCTCCGGGCGATAGCGCGGCGCGTGCCCGGCCGCGTCCAGGATGACGACCGTGTGGGGCATGCGGGTCGTCATGGAGTGGCTGCTCCACGGGCCGATGGTGTTGGCGGCCCAGCCGCGCGCCCGCGCTTCGGCGTCG
>PWKZ01000224.1 GCA_003559575.1 Bradymonadales bacterium
CATGTGCAAGGAAACAAGCCGAATTAGGCGGAGGCGTAGCAGCGCCTACGTCGAGCACTAATTCGGTGCAGGTGACGCCGCAGATGTGCGTGAATCCGCGCGCGAATACCAGGATGGGCCGACGATTATGGGAACCACACACTCCCCCTCATACTCCGCAATCCGCAAAACCAGTTGCCGAGATCCGGCAAAGCAATCTGCGAAATGTATGCTTTTTTGCTGATGAGCCCCGGATCTAACAACGGGAGGACTTCTCCGCGGAGATGATGCGCGCCAAAGCGGCCCCCGCCGCCCGCAATCCCTCGTAATCGATCTCGGAGCGCGCCGTGACCCCCGTCAGCAGCACCGCTATCTGCTTGGGCCCGACCAGCTCGAGTGAGGCCCCCAGCAGCCCTCTGTGGCGGAGCCTCAAATAAGGTGCCGGCTGAAGCGCAATCGACTTCTCGCCCCAGGTGAACGGCCCCAGGCGTTTGAGACGGGTGATCGAAGTCCCGTCCCAGCGCACGACATCATCCGCCAAACTCCCGGTGAGCGCCGTCAAAAACAGCGCGAGGCCCATGAACAGCAGGATCGGACCGAACAAAAAACCGACGACGGGCGCCTCGGTGACTCGCGCGAACAACAGCGCGCCGACGATGAATGCCACTATCCCAGTGCCCGCCATGGTCTCGTGCAGATGACCTCGCTGCCGGACACGATAGCGCTGCGCCCCCGTCCCCTGAGCCGCCATTGCGCTCGCCGGGGGCTCCCACTCGGAGTGCTCCTCGAGCGCGAGATCGCCCGCTCCCGCGGCGACCAGAGCGCCCTCGAGCCGGCGCGCGAAAGAGAAGACCGCTTCATAGTCGTGACTCTCGCCCACCAAAACGGCCGGACCGTCGCGGACGACAAGCTCGCAAGACCAAATGCGCACCGCGTGACGGTCCCACTCCTCGTCCCGTGGAACCAGCCGCAAGCCGGACAACTCCGAAAGCGGGAGACAGAGCCCATCGTCTCGCCCAACCCCGCGAAGGCGCAAGACGGCGCCGCCGTCCCCTGCGGCCGATTCGACCAGCGACAGCCCCCCCTTGGGGAGCAAGAGCAGCGCACCCGCCCGCACCAACCCGCCGCCGAACACCAGCGCCAGCAGAACCAGCGGGAGCCCGGCCGAGAGACTCTCCTCGCCGAACAGCCCCCACAGACCCCCGACCACGATCAGCCCGGTGCCGAGAAACACAAGCCCCAGACCGCCCACGGGCGCGGTCTTGGAGGACAAGAGAGTGATGACATTGTGATCACTCATCGGGTCTATTCGTCCTCGGCCTCTCCGAGGTCCTGGCGAACCCACATAGACATCGACCGACCCCTCACGCAAAGGCAGCCCACATGAGCGCCAAGTTCAAGAGATTGAAAAGTGCGTGGCACAAGACCGCCCCCCAAGTGGCTCCGCTCACATGGCGGACGAACGCGAACAGAATGCCGAGAAGCCAAAGCGGAAGCAAGGTGTCGAGGTCCAGATGAACGATTGAAAACAGACCCGCGCTCAATACCGCCGCGACCCCAAAGCCGAAGCGCTGTCGGAGCACCGGAAACAGGTAGCCACGAAAGAGCGCCTCTTCAAAGAGTGGCGCCACCACGCAAACCGCCATGACGGTCATGAAGATGGCGTAGGGAGTCGGATCGGCCATGAGATCGAGCACGAAGGGCGGCAAGGTGGGCTCATCGAACGGCAGCCGATTGAGCCATGAGGCGCTGAAAGCCACCGGGAGCGCCACGAGGAACACCTTGAAACCGCGCAGCAAATCGGGGCCCGCGAGGCGCTCGCCGAGCCCCAGCCCAGCCCACAAGCCGCGCCCGGGGATCCGCGAGGGCGCAATCGTGCGCACCAGCAAGAGCCCCAGCGTGCCGCTCAGTAGCCCCTGCATGAACACATAACTCCCAAGAGACAGTGGCCGGCCGAGAAGGCCGGGGATCGCCAGCGTCACCCCGACCGCGACGAACCCCAAGAACCACAGGCACATGACGGCCACGGCGGCGCGCACTCCGCCTTCGAAGGGGCTCAGGGGCGCGCTCATCATGAAGCGGCGGCTCACATATCGAAGAATCCCGCCCAGGAGCAGGACCAAGCCGGCCAGCACCGCCGCCCCCAGGAGCCCGGTGGCGACCAGGACAACGCGACTGGTGCGCGCCATGAGATCCTGCTCGCGGGCCTCGGCCCGATCTTTCAATTCCTCGTCTCCACCGTGGCGTGTTCCGTGACGAGCCAGGGTTGCCGCGAGCCTCGTCGCGAGCCACCCGCTCAACTCCTGCAACGCCACCGCCTCGTGGAGTTCAGTCTCGGTGGTCGGCGGATTCCGGACGGCCCTTGCCAAGGGGCCGGCGCCGGCGCGCTCGGCCAGTTCAGCGCCGGATTCAAGCTGATCGGCGAGGATCAGCACCGCCGAGGCGCGGACGACGGCGGCGCGCCCCCCGCGATCCGCATCAATGACCACCTCGGCGCGTTCGCGCAGGCCCGTCACCGACTCCAGATCCCACTCGCGCTCCACGGGCCCTGACCTCCCGGGCCCCGCCAACGCGAGCTTGTCGGCCATCACGGCGTCCTGGACCATCGCCTCGAGGATCTCAGCGTCGCGCTCCCCCGAGGCGCGCCCGTAAGCTATCAGGACCAGCAACACGGCGACGGTGCTCACGAGAAGCACGAGGAAAGCGTCGCCCCCATGACGGGGCGCGCCTCTGATTTCGTAAACTCGCTCGTCCAATCAGATCACTCCAACAAACGGCGCGCCTTCTCGATCAAGGCGCGCGCCTCGGGATCATCCTCGCCGAGCCCCCCCCCCTCGAGAGTCTCGAGCGCTCTCGACGGCCGCAGCGCCTTCAGTTCGGCCTTCGCCAACCAGAGGCGCACCGCTCGCAGGTCGGGCAACAGACGGAGCGCACCCCGAAACGACTCGGCCGCCTCGGCATGGCGCTCCTCGGCCATCAACAGTTGGCCGAGCGCGAACCATGCGTTGAAGCCGTGGGGGTAGCGCTGAACGGTGGTGAGCAAGATCGACTCCGTGGTGCGCCACTCGCGAGTACGCTGGACCGTGAGACCGGCGAGGCCTCCGAGGTAAATCACCAGCAGCAGAGCCGGAATGACCCATCGGCGCCGCAGGCGCAGGCAAAGACGAACGAACCCGTAGCCGACGAGCGGCGAGAGGCCGGCGGCCGAGACGTACAGGAAACGCTCGCCGCCGACGGTGATGAACGGGCTCAACTGCGTGTAGGGCAGCAACGCCACCCCCGCCAGGCCCAGCCCGAAAGCCACCGCCGGGGAGCGCCGCCAGGCGAGGATGACCCCGAGCGCCCACAGCACCACCACCATGATGCCGGCCAGGACCTCCGAATCGGCCGGGGTGTCCACCGGCGGAAAGACGCTCCAATCCCTGAACGGGTTCAGGTTGAGCGGCACTATCAAAAGCCCGAGATAAAGTGCCGGCACCTTGAGCATCGTCCAGAACACGGTGGCGAAAGTCTCGTCGGGGAAAAAGACGAACGGGCTCGGCTCGAGCAAGACCCTTCGCCACAACAGGAAGCCCAGTGCCAACCCGAACAGGACAGGGTAGACGCGCGCTTGCCGGGCGAAGGGCTCGGCGCGCAAGACCGTGCGGTCGAGCAAGACTACCGCGAACGGCAACGTGAAGGCGCTCTCCTTGGAGCTCAGAGCCAAAACGTAAACGAGCGGCAGCAGCAGCCAGTCGGCGAGCGCGCGCCTCCGATCCCCGGCCGTGGCGGAGGCCAGCCGAATGTTGAGGGCCAACAGGTAGAAGAGAGCGTCCAGGAGAGAGGTCCGGTAACTGATGACATTGACCGCCTCCGAGTGCACGGGATGCAGCGCAAACCACAACCCCGCCACGAGCGCGACCAAAACCGGAAGAGACGGGGACATGTCGCGGGGGGGCAACGTCTTGAAAAGCTGTAGCGCGAGCCAGACGACGAGCATGGTCACGAGGGCGTGCAGCAAGACGTTGACGAGCTGAAACCCCCATGGCGCGAGCCCAAAAAGCGCGTAGTCGATCGTATAGCTCACCTGCGCGAGCGGGCGGTAGACCGCCACGTTCTTGTCGCGAGCAAAATCGTCCTCGGCCCCGGCGGCCCAATGGGACGTGAAAAAGCTCGGAATATTTCGGAGATCGCGAATCGACTCGTTGGCGACGATGTTATAACTGTCGTCCCAGACAAAGTCGTTCCAAAGGGATGGGAGATAGACCAAGACCGCGACGGCACCGGTCACCAGGGCCACCGCGAGGCGAGAGCGAGGCCCACCGAGTCGCGCCTCGCGACCGCTACGGGACCGGTCTCCTCCGGGGAGTGTCACCACCAGTCACACCTCGGTCTTCAGAGTGTCGCCGCGGCACCGGTGGCCTGTGCGCTTGCCCGGCCGCCGGTGCGCCGACCGCCGGCGGACTTCCGTCCCCCATCGCCCCCCTTGCGACCGCGCGCCGGATTCTCGGGCTCGGTGTCCTCCGCCTCGACCGCCTGGACCACCTCTCTCTTGCGCGCCTGTTGCCGGGACTTGAGCGCCTGATTCGGTTTGACCTGGCAAATCTTGGCCAACCACTCGACGCTCTGCTTGAAGCACTTGCGACAGAGATGGACCCAGCCGCGCTCACGCTCGAGCAGCAACAAGTTGTCGAAAACGAACTGTCCCACGTCCTCCCACGCGAAGCCGCACTCTTCAATAAACTCCCTTCGCGCGGCTTCGTCGTTGAGGAACTCCTCCCCTTCGCCCTCCTTGGTATAACGCGAATAGACATCCCCGATGTCGTGGCGCCCGCAGCGGTCACAGTCGAACACGATGCGTCTCATGGCGAGTTCTCCTACCCCTTCTTCGTTGTAAAATGACGCCGGAGGCTCTCCGCGCGCGGCGAAGAAATCCCAAAACTCCCGACAATAGCGAGGACGCAAGCAGTTGCGCATGCACGCCACCACATAGCGATAGTGACCGTTGGGGCAACGGATCTTGTCCAGCGGGTGATCGGGAGTAGAGGGCTGTGCGTGCTCCGCTCCGGACAGCCAGGGCTTGTAATAGTTCGACATGGAGCCCCCACGCGTCATCAGGAGGCTATAAGACATTCCAGATCAATGCAATCCGAGCGTTGGCACCTTTACCTGCCTCAACGCCCTCGGTGCTCGGTTTGAAACGGGAATTGGGGGCTACCGGACCTCGTTGTAGATTTTGAGCGCCGAGCGGCAGAGTTCGGGCGTGAAGTCTTCCATGTCGCGTCGCGTACGATCGCAGGCCCGTTCATCTCGCAAGTCGGCGCAGATCCTCTCGATCAACTTGTCACAAGGGTCACCGCAAGCCCCAATGATCAGGCCCGCAAACAACGCGAAGACGACACGTCTCATAATCATTGGTCGCCGGCCCCCCGCCCGCGGTGATCACTCGAACGTTACGCTGCTCTCGATCGGCTGCACGCCCGCCCCACTGACGGTCAGATCGTAACTCCCCCACAACGGCGCGTCGTGGCGGAAACGCGCGACCCCAAACTCGTCGCTGGTGGTCACGAGGAGCAGCTCGGATTGGCGATAGAGGGTCACGACCGCGCCCGCGACGGGCTCTCCTCCCACGCTCACCTCGGCCACCAACGCATCGCCGGCCGCGAGCGTGGGTGGCGCCGCGAGCGTCGCCACGAGCGGCCGCGACGGCCACATGCGCAAAGCGGGGCAGCCCAACAGCACGACCACCAGTTGGGTGTAGCGATCGGCCTCGGCGGCACCGCTACCCGTGACCGGGAAGACAAGCCGGCGCGCCTCGGCAAACGCGACCCCAAGGCGCAGGGGCGTCTCGCTCAGCATCGCCAACCACACCGCATCACCCACGAACAGCGCGCCCGGCGGGAAACCAATCCCCACGTCGGTGTTGCCGAGATAAGCGACCCCACCCCCCTCGGGGTTGAGGATATAGTCGGCCCCCACCGCGCGGCCGCCGCTGTATGCGAAATCGCCGCTGTAGCAGGCGCACGAAGCATAGACGTTATAGCGCGGCGCGTGGGACAGCGCTTCCACATCGGCAACCCTGAGCGCCCCGAGGATGGTCTCCAACCCGTGGCCGAAGTGTAGGATGACGTTCACCCCCCGCTCGAGGGATTCCACCTGCGCCTCGGCCGAGTTGGGCTTCGCGTCGGGGTAATGAGTGGTGTCGGAGTACAACTTCTCGATGTTGTATCCCCCGCCGAATTTACGGGTGTAAGTGTCGAGCATCAGGCTCGAGTCGATGTCGAAGTAACCGGTGGGCTCGGAGATGAAGAGCACCTCATCCTGATAGTCGGCGGCGAGCGCTCGCTCGTAGTCGATCACCTTGGCCACATAGGCGGCGACCTCCGCGGCGTTCTCGGCCGGCACCCTCCCAACGGCCACGTCGGGCCGGAGAGTCGGCCCGCCCTCGGGCTCCTCGACAATCTCGACTCGCTCCCAATCGCCGTAGAGATCAGAGAAGTAGAGCTCGCTGGCAGCCACCGTCTCATGTTCGTAGAAGAGCCCCCCCCCTCCGATGCTCATCTTCATCTCCACCTCGCGGTGGGGAACATCGGGGGTGTTGCCCCCAAGCAGGACGATCTCGGTGCCACGCTCGTGCTCGCCGCGCAGATAATCCCTGAGCGCGCGCGCCCGATCGGGAGTGGCGGCGGCGGCGTCGATCTCCTCCATTGTCACTATCCGAGTCGGCAACCCGGTCCGCCGACGCCAATCGGCCAGATCTTCATAAGCCTCGGCCATCTCCGCCGGCGCGACTATCAAGAACGTACCTTCATCTATCAGGTTGTCGAGCTCCTCGGGAGGAGAGACGGTCTCCGGCGCCGATTCATCGCGATCGGAGACATCCCGATCAAAAGCGTCCGGCCGCCCTTCGCCCGTATCAGCCGGGCCCACCTCCTGAGGTGGGATCGTGTCGGGCTCGCCCGGGGCCACGACCTCCTCCTGCCCAGGGAGGCCGACGTCCCCGTGGTACCAGAAGTCCTCGACAGCCTCACAACCAAACAAAAACGCCAACAAGACCACGAGACAGGCCAAGGGCCTCAAAACCAATGACATCCTCATTCCTCTCCGGAGGGCACCAGGCAAGCGGCATGCGCCGCCGCCAACGCCTTGAATCGGGCTACTTCCTCCGCGAGCCGGGCTTCATCCCAGCCGCGGGCAAGGGCCAGTCGCTCGGCCACCGCCGAGGCCGCCGCGAGGGTCGCCGCCGGAGCCTTCAGTAACAGGTAGGTGCGACGCAGGAGAAAATCGTCGAGTCGCTCGACCAGCTCCTGTTCGGCGGCGAAGTCCACCTCGGCCCATAGATATGGTAGCCCATCGACAATCGGAATTGCCAACGAAGAATCTCTCGCGGCGTCCTCCAGCAGCGCCGTGGCGCGGACACCGTATGTCTCGAAACAATGGCGCCGAGTGGCCTCATCGAGCCCGAGACGCGCCGCGAGCGCCTCTTGCTCCGCGAGTACCTCGCGACGGCGAGCGTCATCGGCGAGCCCCAGCCCCCCCGGCAACGGGCGCTCTCGGGTGGCGGAGCGCGGCACTCGGCGCTCCGGTTGACGCGCCGTGAGCAGCGTGACGGCGGCGTCGACGGCGTCGGTCGCCATTATGCGATAAGTGGTGAGCTTGCCGCCCGAGATCATCACCACCCCGTCGGCGCGCGACTCGACCGCGTGCTCGCGGGAAGCACGGTAGGTGGTCCCCGCTCCGCGCGAGACGAGAGGGCGAATGCCGGCCCAGGTGCTGAGGACGTCCTCGCGCGTCAACGCCTGCTTGGCGAAGAACTTCTGGACCGTCTCCAAGAGATAGTCGACATCGTCGCGGTCGGCGTAGACGGAGTCCGGCGATCCATCGAACTCGGTGTCGGTGGTGCCGACGAAAGTGGCGCTCTCCCAGGGAATCGCAAACACGGGACGACCATCGCGCGGCGCGCTCATCACGACCGCGCTCGACACCGGCAGCCGCTCACGCGGCAGCACGATGTGAGCCCCTTTGGAGGGCATCAGGCGCTCGCCGCCGCCCTCGCCGAAGAGCGCGCGAAGCTCATCCAGCCATGGCCCGACGGCGTTGACGATCACGGTCGCGCACACCTCGCGGCGCGCGCCCGTAAGCACATCCTCGACCACCGCACCGCGGATGCGTTTCGCCTCGCCGTGCTCCTCGTGGAGTGGCGCGTGGAAGCGCGCGTAGTTCAAACACGTGGCCCCCAACGCCTGCGCGTCAAGGATATTTTCGAGGGTGAGGCGGCCGTCGTCGGTGATACAGTCATAGTAGCGATACGCGCCGCGCAACCCCTCCGTCTCCAAAGCCGGTTCCCGGCGATGCAGCCCCGCCGGCGAGAGGCGCCGGTGCCGCCGGTAGTTGCGAAACGCCGCCAAGGAGTCGTAAAGCAACATCCCCATCCGCATGAGGAACATCCCCGGGCGCCCGCCACGGTAAATCGGCATCACGAACGAAAGCGGCCTGACCAAATGCGGCGCCTGCCGCATGAGCCGCGCACGCTCGTGGGTCGACTCGAAGACCAGCCCGAACTCGTAGGTCTCGAGATAACGCAAGCCGCCATGCACCAACCGAGAGGAGTGGCTGCTCGTGCCGCTACCGAAATCCCCCTTCTCGACCAAGGCCACCCGCAGCCCCCTGAGCGCGGCGTCACGCGCGATCCCGGCACCGGTTATCCCCCCTCCGACCACCAGCACATCGAACCGCTCCTCGGAGAGTGAGCGCCATCGCTCGGCGCGCGAGAATTGCCTGGACGACATAAATGACCTCGAGTGTCGCGAGTAAGACCATATCGCGGGGGCAGTGCGGAACCGAGCCCCCTGCAGCGTCGAGGCGCACCGTATCACAAATTGCGGACGAATTCGCGCCGCGATTCAGCACGATCACGGCTCGCTCGGAGTCCGGCCACCCCGCCCTCAATCCCCCACCCTTTTCCGGGATTCGGAAAGCGATCCGGGAACATCCGTCCGCGAATCCCATGATGAGCCGACGATTATGGGGCGGTCCTCAATCCTCCACCCCTTCCGGGATTCGGGAAGCGATTCGGGCACAATTGCGGCGTCACCTTCACCAAATCGATGCTCGACGTAGCGCTGCTACGACTGCGCTCGATTTGGCTTGTTTCC
>PWKZ01000025.1 GCA_003559575.1 Bradymonadales bacterium
GACGCCCGAGTGGCGCTGGCGGTGCTCAAGGAGCGCGCCGAGACCGACCCGGATAGGCTCGGGATGGCGGGCTTGAGCCTCGGGGCGTTCATCACCGCGGTCACCTCGGTGGTCGAGGAGGACATCAAGGCGGCGGTGGTGGCTGGTCTGTTGATCTCTTTTGAGATCCTGTTTTCAGATCGTCACTGCTATTGCCAGCACTTGACGGCGTTGGCCGAGCTGGTCGAGTCCCACGAGCTGGCCCTCGCCATCCTGCCCCGGGCGCTCCAGGTTCATTGGGGTGAGCTGGATAGCATCCTGGAGGAAGACGATGGCGAACAGGTCGCCTCGCTGCTGTTCGACTGGGCTGAATGGCTGGGACTGGATGACACGCTCTTCACCCCCGTCAGCAAAGACCTGGGCCACACTTTCGATCCCCCGGTGCACATCGATTTCTTCAACACCTGGCTTTGAGCCTGAGCCATGCTGTCCTGAGCCATGCCGTGATGGGGCGTTGTCCATGAGGACTTTCGGCGCGTGACTCCCACTCGAGGAGGCGCCTGCGCCCGTGGACTCCTGGTCATTGGAGCGCGCTCAGCGCGCGGCCTCTCCCAATCCTCTCCTCCGGTGGATCGTGAGCTTGCAGTCCCCTCCGGCGCGCTCGTCAACCAGCTCGAACCCCACGAGCCGCTCGTGATCGAAATCATCATGGCCGGAGTCCCACGCGAGGCGAAAGATCAGGCTGATCTCCTTGTCCGAATGCTCGCGCGGAGCAGCGCTACGGCTGAGCCAGACCGTCTCACGGCCGGTGCGCTCCTGTATCTCGCGTTGGACTGCCGCGATGAGCCACCCGCCGGCAGGATCAAAGCTTGCCCACTGCTCGAACGCAAACATCGAGTTGTCGTAGACCCCGATCGGCCCCGGGATGTCTTCGTGCTCGCGAAGCGAGTCGATCAGGGTTCTGCCGCGAGACGGTCGGTCGAAACAGATCTCTTCCGAGGGCGACTGAAGAGCGGCGGGGAAACGTTGGCCTAGGAGGATGAGGAGTATGACGAAGCCGACTCGCCCGATTATTCGAAGCGCGGGCCGTGAGGAGAATAACTTGACGAGCAGAGTGGCGGCGAGGATCGCCAGCAACGCCGCCGGGTAGACGTGGTACCAGGGCAGCACCAGGGTCGCTGTGTTGAAGACGATGAGGTAGATCGCGGCGGGGAGCGCGAGGGCCGCCTGTGGCAACCACTTGGGCGCCGAGGAGCGCAACAGCCGCCCGCCTAGAACAAAAAGCGCCGCCGCCCCGAGCAGCGCGGCAAGCAGCGCGACGGCGCTTGGGAGCATGCGTGAATCACCGAGTAGCTGACTCACGTGACGGCTGAGCGAGTACGCATAGTCGTGTGGGCGGACAAATAGACGGTAATTGATGAGTGTGAAAGTCGCGCTGAGGGTCGCGACGAAAACGGTGAGCGCCCGGCCGGGGCGAAGTTTGGCGCGTCTTTGCGACGCGGCCAGGACGAACACCGGCGCGAGCACGATTGTGAAGTAATGGGTCGCCAGACCGACTCCGAAGAGCACGCCCAGCCCGGCCGCGCGTGCGGGGGTCAAAGGGGTGGTCGGGCTTCGGACGGCTGTCAGGTGGATGAACGAGAGCCCCAGGAAGAGCGCCAGTGGGTGGGGCGAGACCCAAAAGGGCCACGGGGCGAAGTGGTCGGACGTCAAGAGGAAGAGCACCGGGAGCAGGCCTGGCAAGCGTGTCCCGGTGAGTGTTGTCGTCATGCGGTGGACGAGCGCCAGGATGCCGAGGCACGAGAGCGCCGAGACCAGGCGGGCCGAGAGCAGCAAAATATCGGTCTCGGTCAGGAGCGCAATGGCGGCCGCCCGCTCGAGCGACAGGCCGCCGAGGGCGGCCCGCGCGACAATCAGGAGCGCATGAAGGCACCCTGAGATGATCGGGTAAAAGGCCGGGTAGGCGCGGTCCACCGGATCCAGGCCGGAGAACGCGGCCACAATCGTGGCGTGCAGGTCGGTGACCTCGTCCACGTGGCGGTAGGTGGCGAGTCTCGCCAGGCTGAGCCAGTAGCTTGCGAGCACCGCCCCCAGGAGCGCGCCTAGCCACAGTGTGAGGGAGTGGCGGTGGCGGAACACGGCGCGCAGGCCATGCCACGCACCCAGTAGGAGCAACAGCGCGCATAGTCCCGCCGCAAAGAGCAGCCGGGAGTGGGCCGCCCACGAAGTCAAGAGAGCGCTCGGCGCGCATTGCGCCCAATCATGCGGCGCCAGTTGTCGGGGAGCAATATCATCGAGGCCGCCGTGGCGCAGGTCCAGGCGCATGGACCGCACCTCTCATTCTCGATGTGGCGGCGGGCGGATCGATAGCGGGGAGTCGCCATCAGCGCGGCGGGGCAGTAGTCGTAATCGCGCAGGTTGGGCCAGTCGTCGCGCCCTTCGAAGCCATCGAAGATGAACGGCTCGCAAGGCCCCATTGTGCCGTCCGGCATGATGACGGCCAGCTTGTCTCCGGCGGCGCAACGGTGGGGGGGGGTGGGGCTTGTGAGCTGCGTTGCGAGCGCGTCGTTGATCAAACCGGAATACAGGCGGGCCACCGGAGAGTAATTGCCCCCGCCCGCCTGCCGGCGCTCCTCGGCGACCACCCGCAGCGCGCGGCGAAGTAGCTCGACGCGGTGCGCGGTGTTTTCGCCCGGCGCGGTCGCCCGTTGGTCCACTTGGAGGTTGTGGAGCGGCAGATTGGGGCCGAACTCGTCACGGAGGCGGCGATAAAGGGGTCTCAGGAGGACGACCGACTCGTCGGTGACGACCGTGTTGATGACGATCCCGAGGTTGGGGTGGCGGCGCGCGAGGGCCGAGAGCGCGTGGAGGAGTTTGATGGCTCTCCGGAAGCAGCCTCGCAAGCCGCGCCACGTGTCGTGGATCTCCTCCGGGGCGTCCAGTGAGACGATGATGTTGAAGCGCGCCCGCGGGCAGCGTGTGAGGAGCCCGGCCACCGTCTCGGTGGTCACCTGGGGCAGCGAGCCGTTGGTGGGGATTGAAAAAAGCGCGGCGCCCGTCTTGTCGGCGAAGAGCGCGATGAGAGAGGCCAGGTCGTGGCGCATGAACGGTTCGCCGCCGCCGATGATGACCTGCAGCAGCGGCGGAGTCTGCTCCGCGAGGCGGGTGTACTCGGCGATGCTCATCGGATCCGCGCGGTCGCTCGTGCCCCGCGCTCCGGAGCGTCGCAGGCGGTCGTTGAAGCAGAACTCACAGCGGGCGTTGCATTCGTCGGTGACGAACAGCACCAGCGACGACAGACGGCGAGGGTGTGTGATCCCGCCCAGTAACCTGGCGGCCAAACGCGCTCGGCTGCCCGTCGTCATACTTGCTCTTCCTGCACGGTGCGAGCTTCGGCATCGAAATAGGGGTGCGTCGAGGGCGGATAGACGAGCTTCACGCGGCCGCGGCGGTACTGCAACTTGCCGGCGCCGTAGCCGATGAGGATGAGTGGCGTGATCGCGATGTAGACCACCAGCCAGCCGATCCAGTAGCGTGGTGGGACGTGCTCGCGGATGAGTCGCCCGAGGGGGCGCAACATGATTCCCATCGCGAGCGCCCAAGCCGCCAAAACCGCGAACCCGGTTTGCGGGGAGCAAACGATGAACGGCAGTGGTACGAGGAAGGCGCAACAGGCCAGTAGGCGACGGATGCGCTCACTTCCGGATGTCGTCTCGTCCGCCGTGGTGTCGAACTGCTCGTCGATCTGCGCCTGCACGAACGCGGCGTGATAGTAGCTCCGAGTGTAGCGCCGAGAGTCGGTCGGGTAGCGGTGCAGGTTGACAAGGCGGCTGTTCAAGTAGTTCACGAACCCCAGGTGATAGCACCGGACGCCATACTCACCGTCTTCGTTCATCACCCCGGTCAGCGACTCCATGAACCCGCCGGATCGCTTGAAGCTTTGAGTGCGCACCGCGCCGAGGCGGGTCGAGAAGAACATTATCCGGCCCACGCGCTCCCGAGCGTGGTCCGGCGGTCCCATATCGCGGGCGCGGTCGGCGAAAAAGCGCTGCATGTAGTAGTAGTGATAGATTGAGTTGTTGTAGGCAATGGCGCTCGGCACGCGGGGCTGTGGGTGGCTCACGGTGGAGAGCATGTCGATGTCGGGCCGGCGATCGAAGGCCTCGCCCATCTCCTTGAGGACATCGCGATCCTCGGGCAAGAGCACATCGGAGTCGATGAAGAACAGAATCTCACCGCCGGCGTGAGCCGCGCCCAGGTTGCGGGCCGCCGCCGGGCCGCGGTTGCGGTCCTGGCGGATCAAGCGTACTTCGGGGCGCGCTTCGCAGATTGCGCGGGTGTCGTCCGTGGAGCAGTCGTCCACCACGATCACCTCTCGTGGAGTCAACTCCGAGCGAGCGACACAGTCGAGCAGCGCGCCGATCTCGTGACCGCAGTTGTAGGCCGGCAAGATAATTGAGATCACGGTTACCCCCTCGGGCAGCCCCCTTGGGTCGTCGGTTTGCTGCGCCGGCGCGTCAGGAAAAGCATCGCGGCCACCCCAAGGACCAGGCGGACGGCGATGATGGCGAGAATGGTCGCCGTCGAGTAGGCGTCCACCGCCGCCTCCGGGGCAGTCGCGTTGGGGACGAAGTCGCTAAAAAGGAAGCGCATCGCGATCTGGCTCGTCCCGATCCCGTAGACCGCGATGGGGAGCGCCACGACGAGCAAAATAAGCGGCTCAAAGAGCAGTAGCGCCGGCAGTGGGACACGGAAATCGAAGGACCGCAAGAAGAGCGCCTCGGCCGTGATATAGACCAAGATCACCACCGCACGCAGCAGGTACAGCTTCAAGATCTGCGGCGCCGAAAGGGCGCGGGCCGCCTCCCCGAGGCTCTGTCCGTGGCGCCCCAAGAGGCGCATCAGGCCCGGGAAACGTGAGAGCAGGCAAGCCCCCGGCAGGAGCGCGAAACCGCCGACCCCCATAGCCAAGGCCGGCCACCACGGGATGCTCTCCGGGAGCCAGGCGCCGGCCACCACGAGCCCCAGGAGAAGGGCGCCGCAGATGGTCGAGATGTCGGCCGCCGCCAACAGCAGCAGTGGGCTGGCCGACGAGGTAAGGCTTCGGCGGGAGCTCCATGACACGCTGCCGGTCATGTAGGCCAAGCCGAGGCCGTAGTGAATTGTCTGCCACAGGTAGGCCACCGCCCGCAGGCGCATGACGGCCGCCCTCCCAATCCGGTGACCTGAGGCCTGCAAGAGAAAGCGGAGGGTGACGACGTCGAGCCAATAGACGGCCAGCGCGAAGCCGGCGACGGCGGCGATGAGCATTCCGAGGCGTGCCTCGTGCAGCGCTCGCAGGAACCCGCCGAAGTCGGTGGTCGCCGCAAGATAAGCGATGAGCGCGAAGGTCATCGCCCAGAGCAGCAGAATCCAGCCCAGCGCGGGGCGCTCGGCCCGGATTGGCGCCGCCCCCCCCACCGGATCTTCGGCCGCTGCCTGTTTGACTATCACGCGCGAGGGCTCCAATACTCCTTGTAGTTGCCGTCGAAGACGAACAGATCAAACCATATCATGAAATTGAGAACGCACCAGATTGCGCGGCCGTGGTCCACCTTGCCTGATTCATGCTCGCGCCACATGGTCTGCACCGCCTCATAATCGAGCAACCCGCTGCGCTCCACTCGCGCGCGGGTCATGTATCGGGCGATGAGCGCCCTCATCCCCTTCAAGAGCCATAAAGAGTGGGGCAATTCGAGCCCCATGTTGCGGCGGCGCTGGATTATTGGTGGCAAGAGCCCCTTGACCGCTTGTTTTTGCAGGTAGCGGCGGGTCAGCCCCTTCAGGCGCAGGGCGGCCGGCACGGTCTTCAAGTAGTCAAACAGGATGCGATCCATCCAGGGGAAGCGCGCCTCGACCGAGTGGGCCATCATCATACGGTCGTTTTTGACCATCAGGTCACCGATAAAGAAGTACTTGAGGTCCACCAGAGACAGGCGGTTCAATCCATCCGGATAGTCCACCGAGTGGTAGAGATCGGCAAACAGCTGGGCGCTCGGCTTGTAGTCGCTGTTGCGGAGCAGCGATCGTTTGAGTTCTTCGGAGACGGTGTGCCGCCAGAAGAAGTGGGCCTCGGGCACGCCCAACTCGGCGCCCTCGGTGAAGCGCTTGGCCACGAAGTCGAACGACAGTTTCCGGTAGTCGGTGGGGAGGCGCTTGACCCCGCTCCGAACGAGATTGCGCAGCGGGCCGGGGACCATGCTTCGGTAGAGATGGCGCGCCTTGTAGGCCACATGGGTCTCATATGCGTTGAAGACCTCGTCGCCTCCCTCGCCGGAGAGGAGCACATCGACATCCTTTTTTGCTTCGCGGGCCAGCAGGTAGGTGGGAATAGCCGCGCCGTCACCGCTTGGCTCATCCATGTAGGCCATGTGCTCGACCAGATGCTGCATCACATCGTCGGGGCCCACCGTCACCTCGTGGTGAATGGTCTTGGCGTAGTCGACCATGATGGCCTGATAGCGCGACTCGTCATAGCTGGGCTCGTCCACCCGAATCGAGAAGGTGTGGATCTCGGGCACGCCGAGCGCCTTGACGATGCCGAGCATGGCGCTCGTGTCGAAGCCGCCCGAGAGGGTCATGCCAAGCGGTGCGTCGGAGATGAGGTTGCGCTCCACGGCGTCGAACATGAGCTCGCGCACTCGCGGGACGGCCTCGGCCTCAGTGATACTGAGGTCTTCGTCGTAGTCGACCTTGTAGTATTCTCGCTCGTGGTACTCGGCGTGGCCTGGCCGGCACTCGATCAGCCGGCCCCCAAGCAGCTCCCGGACTTGGGAGAACGGTGTCATCTCCTCGGGAATGTAGGCCAGCGAGAAATAGTGGAAGATGGCCTCGGGGTTCACGTCCGGCCGAAAACGCGAGAGCTCCAGGAACGACTTGATCTCCGAAGAGAAGTACAGCCGGTCGGAGGCCTCCATCAAGAACAGGGGCCTGATCCCGAAGAAGTCGCGCACGATGAAGGCTTTGCCGATCCGTCGGTCGAGCAGACAAAAAGCGAACATTCCGCTCAGGTGGTTCAGGAAGTCGAGCCCGATCTCCTCGTAGAGATGGATCAGCACCTCGGTGTCGGAGCTTGAGCGGAACTCGTGTCGTTCGTCCAACCGAAACTCGTCGCGCAGCCGCTTGTAATTGGTCACCTCGCCGTTATAGGTCATCCAGATCGAGCCGTCCTCGTTGCTCATCGGCATGTGTGCGTTGTCGCTCGTGTCGATGATCTTCAAGCGGGTGGTGCCCAGGGCCGAGGTCTCGTCGTGATAGAAGCCGAAGTCGTCCGGGCCGCGGTGGCGCAAGGCCTCGGTCATCGCGCGGGCCTCATGCAGGTCGCGCTCTCCCAATGGCGAAGACAGCGACAAAATACCAGCGATTCCGCACATCGTTACTCACCGATCCATTAGCCCACTGCCGAGGCTGTCGAGCTCGAGGTCAGAAGAAGCCCTTCAGCGCGACCCGGGCCATCGTCAATAGGTTGTTTGGCCGGACGCGTTTGAGCTGGCGCCACACCTGCGACGGTCGCAGGTAGAACTCGCGGAGCGCCCGTTTCTGGAGCGCCATGAGCCCGTCCTTGGTGTGCTCCGGTGTGATCCAGGCCGGCTCGATCCCCGAAAAACACGCGTAAGCCGAGTAGCGCTGCCATACCTCAGGTGCGAGCCCTCTGCCACCGCGCGCGCCGGTGTCGATCTCACCGCGGGCGGCGAGATCGTTGAAGATCGGAGAGCCGGGATAGGGGGTAAACAGGCTGAACTGGGCCATGTCGATGGGCAGCTCGCAAGCGTAGCGAATGGTCCGCAGGGTGTCCTCGGGAGTCTCCCCCGGGATTCCCAGTATGAACAGCCCTTCGAGCAGAATGTCGGAGTGCTCTTTGACGGTCCGGGCCGCCGTCAGGCCTTCTTCCACCCGCGTTTGTTTGTTGACGGTGTCGAGGAGTCGCTGGACGCCGGACTCGAACCCGAGTGAGAGTTCGTAACAGTTGGCCCGCGCGAGCAAGCGTACCATCTCCGGGTTGATGTCTCTCACGTGGGCGTCGCACCCCCAGCGGATAGAGAGCCCCCTCCGGCGGATACCGTCACAGATGGCGCGGGCCCGGCGCCGATGGCCGAGAAACAGGGGGTCCTGGATGTAGACGTAGCTGGCGCCGAAGTCGCGCTCCAGGATCTCGAGTTCGTCCAAGACGTTTTCAGCGGAGTTGTAACGCGGCACTTTGCTCCCGTGGACCACGCAGAACGTGCAGCGGTTCTTGCAACCGCGGGAGGTGACCATGGTCTTGGCGGCGCCGCTGTCGCTGGTCCAGAGCTGATTACTGATGTTCTCGAGCCCGTAGAGGCGCTGATCGACGAGATCGCGGCGGGGCGCGGGAAGTTTGCTCAAGTCGGCGACCGCGTTGCTGCCGGGGTTGCGGACGATTTGACCGTCGGGGGACCGGAACGAGATCCCCTTGAGGTGGCGGGGGAAGCGGCCGGCCTCATGTCCGGCCACAAGCTCAATCATGGCCGGTTCGCCGTCGCCGTGGACCACCACGTCGGCGCATCCGCATCCTAGATAATTGGCGGCGAAGACCGAGGCGTGGATGTTGCCGAAGACCACAAGAGGGTGAGAGTCGGTCGCTTTGATGCGCTGCCCCAGCTCGTAGGCGGCCGCGCCGTGGCAAGTGAGCACTGAAACCCCGATCACATCGGGAGCAAGGGAGTCTATGCGCGCGATCAGCTCGTCGAGGTTGAGCCCCTCGGCGAAGCAGTCGACCACGGCCACTTCGTGGCCGCGCTCCGCCAGCACCGCCGCGATATAGAGTAGTCCGAGTGGTTCGTATTTCTGAATGAACGCCTTGCCGGCCCCAAGCATCTGCTCGAGATCGTCAGGCGGGTTGACCAGTGTTACTCGGGCCACTGTTTTCCTCTCCGCGAGGGCAGGGCGCAACGAAGATCAAGTAGCTGACATAGTCCGTAGCGTCAAGTCGCCTAGGACACTGAAGTCAGAAGTCGGCGGATGGCCCGCGCGGCAGGCCCGGATGGGCTGCAAGGAAGAGCGGGGAAACCCGCGGAGTCGTGGCCAAAGTCACGTCGCACAAGGGCTTTCCCGATC
>PWKZ01000262.1 GCA_003559575.1 Bradymonadales bacterium
CAACGCGGAAGTCCGCGGAGAGCGGAGAGCGGAGAGCGGAGAGCGGAGAGCGGAGAGCGGAGAGCGGAGAGCGGAGAGCGGAGAGCGGAGAGCGGAGAGCGGAGAGCGGAGAGCGGAGAGCTTGAGATGCTAGTCGAGGCAGATCTCGATGGGGCCGCAGAAGGGATAGTGGTGGAACTCACCGTCGCCCTCGAGGGTGCCCGTCAGCAGCGTGCCGGCGAAGTTGCCGTTGGTGAAGTTCGTCGCCGCGAACGGCGCAAGCGCGCTGCCCTTGAAGCCGATGGCGGTGATAGTCAGCTCGACGGCCTCATGGAAGTTCCAGAGAACACCGCAGGCGTCGAGCGCTTCCAGCACCGGGCCTTGGTGTTGGCTGCTGAAGATCTCCAGATTGCCGATCGAGACGTTCTCCCCGGCGACATTGATGAGCACCTTGGCGCCGTCCGGGACGTCGATCGCGACAAAGCCCGCGCCGGCCAGATCATCGGAGTCGACGGTGAAGATGTTCAGCACCGGGTCGGTCCCGACCATCTTGACGCCAAAGCTGTAGGGCTCGACCATGGTAACGCTCGTCGCGTTGGGGAGCGCCGTCGCCAGGTCGCTCGAGAAAGTCGCCATCTCGTCGCACACCGTGGCAAAGTCGATGGGGTAGCCCGCAATCGCCTCCCCACCGGCCTGATAATCCACCCCATCCCCCTGGAGCAGGGTCTGGCCGTAGATCGCGTTCCCATAGACTGTGCCGTGAGCCATGCTCAACTCATTACCCACAATCAGGGCATCGCCGCCCTGGTTGCCCAAGGCCACGCTAAAGAACTCGAATGAAGCGTCGTTGGCGACGGCCACCTTGCCCATCACATCCAGGGCACCGTGATAGTCGCCACAGCTAAAGACGTTGAAGTCGGCCGCCACGCCGAAGTCGAACGTCAACCAGTTGACGCACTCGTCGTCGCCGTTGTCGTCGCCGTTGTCGTCGCCGTTGTCGTCGCCGTTGTCGTCGCCGTTGTCGTCGCCGTTGTCGTCGCCGTTGTCGTCGTCTTCGCAGTCATCGGCTTCGAACTGGATGTAAAAGGCCCAGCGCGGCGAATCCCAGATCTCCTCGCCTCCCCAGGCGGTCTCTCCCTGCACGACCTCGCCGTCCACAATCTTGGACACCTCCGCGTGGACCAGGATGAACAACTCCGGGCCGATCCCGAGATCGTCGAGATCGATGATGTAAGAGTCGCTCTGAACGGGAGGGGTGTAGGTCCGCTTGTACGGGAAGAGCCCCGGGACAGGCACATCACCACCCGCGACCGGGACATTGTCGAGGTCGTCGGTGACAAGGACATGGCTCTCGTCAAAATACCAGTCCCCCTCGGTGTCGATGGTCAATGTCAGCACACTGTCCACCACGGAGAGGTGGACAGTGCCGACGGGGATGTGCTGCCCGGCCGTCAAAATAGTCTGATACTCGCCACACAAGAGCGCGACCACCGCCTGTGATCGCCCGCCTCGCCCCGCAGCGTCGTCATCGAGGGCACAGCCCCCAAAAAGCGCCACGAACGCCAAAGCAGCCAACAATTTTGAGATTGTCTTCATCGCCAAGTTCTCCCTTCGCGGGTATGAAAAATCGTGGTCGACCTTGGGGCCTTGCCTGCCGGCAAAGACCACCCGCGCACCGACCGGCGCGAAAAACCGACTACTTTCCTGGGGATGTCCCAAGGCCGCAAGTCTGCCCACTCGCGCAGTCTAGCAATTTATATGGCTTTTAGCACAAATAGTCAAGCAAAAAGATCGTCGGCTCGTTCCGGGGAGCGGGGAGCGAGCGTGTCCACCCTAATCGTCGGTCCGTTCTGAGGAGCGAGCGTGTGGAGTCGCGTGCATGTGCAAGTAAACAAGCCGTTCTTAGGGGCAGGCCAACGCAGCGCTTACGTCGAGCACTAATTCAGTGCGGATGACGCAGCAGATGTGCCTGAATGGGAACCCGAATGCCGGCGCAGGTGGGGAATCGGGGTCACCCCAACTCCCGCGCCGCCTCCTCGGCGAAGTAGGTCAGGATTATGTCGGCCCCGGCCCTTTTGATGGAGGTCAGCATCTCCATCATCGCCTGCCTCTCGTCGAGCCATCCCCGCGCGGCGGCGGCTTTGACCATGGCGTACTCACCACTGACGTTGTAAGCCGCCACGGGGTGCTCCACTTCGTCGCGCACCATCCTGACAACGTCAAGGTACGCAAGCGCCGGCTTGACCATGACGATATCGGCCCCCTCGTCGATGTCCAACAAGACCTCCGAGAGCGCCTCACGCGCATTACCCGGATCCATCTGATAGCCGCGGCGATCACCCTCCCTCGGCGCGGAGCCGGCCGCGTCGCGAAACGGCCCATAGAAAGCCGAGGCGTACTTGGCCGCATAGCTCATGATTGGGATGTGCTCAAACCCCTCCTCGTCGAGCACCTCGCGGATGTAACCGACCCGCCCGTCCATCATGTCCGACGGCGCCACCATATCCACCCCTGCCTTGGCCTGGGACAACGCTACCTTGCCAAGCAGCTCGAGCGTGCCGTCATTGTCGACCTGCCCTCGATCCAGGGTGCCGCAGTGACCGTGGCTCGTATAGCCGCACAAGCACACGTCTCCGATCACGACGAGATCTGGCGACACATCCTTGAGCGCCCGGGCGGCACGCTGCACCACCCCCTCCTTGGCGAAAGCCCCTGTCCCGAGCGCGTCCTTGCGCGCCGGGACTCCGAACAGCATCACCCCGTGCACGCCTGCGGCATGAATCTCCTTGACCCTTTTGACCAACCTGTCGACCGAGTAGCGCCGCTGACCCGGCAGCGCCTCAATCGGAACGTCCACATCGCGCCCCTCCTCGACGAACAGCGGCATGACGAGATCGTCGGGCCGCACATTGGTCTCCCGCACAAGGCGGCGGATCCCCGCGCTCTGCCGAAGCCGGCGCGGACGATACATCGGATACTGCATGCACTCCTCCTAAAAAGTCCGGACGAGGGCCTCGAGGAGCCCCTCGCTCGTATAGCGTTCAGCCACTTCGTCAACTCTCAGCTTGAGCCGCCGAGCCGCCTCGGCGGCCACCGGCCCCAAAAAAACAAGCCGCGCCTCACCCAACAGCGCCGCCGCGGCGTCGGCGCCACCCAACAGCGTCACTGCGTTTTGAACGCCCGAGGCGCTCGTGAAGAGCGCCGCATCCACCGGCCCCGAGTTGAACACCCGGCGCAAGCTCTCCCCGGCTCCGGGGGGCGCCCGCGTCACATACGCCGTGACCACGTCGACGATGCCCCCCCGCGCGCGAAGGCCGTCGGGCAGCGTCTCGCGCGCGCGAGCGGCGCGTGGGAAGAGAAAGCGCAGGCCGGTCACGTCACCGAGCGCCTCCAAGAGCGCCTCGGCCACATGCTCGCGGGGCTGCAGGTGGACCAAGAGGCCGTGGGCCCGGAGCGCGGCGGCGGTGGCGGGTCCGATGGCGGCCACCCGCGGCCCCAAAAGCTCCCGAAGGGCGACCGCCCGGCTCACATAGCGCACCGCGTTGGCGCTGGTGAAGAGCAGCCAGTCATACTCGGCCGCACACTGGAGCGCGCGAACGAGCGGCCCCTGATCACTCAACGCGACGGTCTCGATCATGGGGCAGTGCAGCGGTTCGGCGCCGTTGCTCTCGAGCGCGGCGATCAACTCGCCCGCCTGATCGCGCGCCCTGGTGACCAGCACTCGCTTGCCCCGCAACGGGCCGCCGCTTCTCAACGCTTGGGTTCCTCCGAGTCCTCATCGGGGTCAACACCACAATCGTCGAGGGAGAGGAGGAACAGGCGCCGCAACCACTCGGCCGCCTCGGAGCCATGCTGTTCCTGGGCCGCCGCCTTGAGCTGCTGCACGGGCGTGTGCAACAGCTTGCCGACAAGCGCCTTGGACATCCGCCGCAGCGCCTCGCGATCATCCGCCGAGAGGTGTTTGAGCCGCCTCTCGGTCCGCTTTAGCTCGTTGTCGGCCACTTCCAAAAAGCTCTCCCGCAGTGCCCGAATGACCGGCCCGAGGGGCTCGACTCTCTCCTGGCGCGCGAAGCGACGCGCCTCCTGGTCCAGGCAACGCGCGGCGCTCGCGGCCGCCTGCTCGCGGTTGCGTTGGTTCTCGGCCGAGACGCTGCTCAGATCGTCGATGTTATAGAGGTAGACTCGCTCGAGCGCCCCGACCTCGGGCGCCACATCGCGCGGCACCGCGATGTCGACAATGAAGAGTGGTCGATAGCGTCGCCGCTGCTGGGCCGCACGGACCATCTCGACGGTCACCAACCGCTCGGGCGAAGCCGTCGACGAGATCACGATATCCGTCGCGGCGAGAATCTCGGGCAGCTCCGCGAGTGGGCAAACCTCCCACCCCCGAGGGCGCGCCAGCTCCCGCGCCCGCTCCACGCTACGGTTGACCACCGTGATCGACCGCGCCCCAGCCGATTCGAGCTTGCCGGCCGCCTGCGCTATCATTTTTCCGGCACCAATCAGCGCCACGTCCGAGCGCCTGAGATCACTGAATATCTGTTGCGCGAGAGCGGCGGCGATAGAGCCGACGCTGACGGCCGCGCGGCCCATCTCGCACTCCCGCCGCGCCCGCTTGGCGGCTCGCAGCACCTGCTGCATGGTCCGGTTGAGCCTCTTGCCCACCGCGCCCACGCCCCGCGCTTCATCGTAGGCCCGCTTGACCTGACCCAGGATCTGGGGCTCACCAAGCACGAGAGAGTCGAGGCTGGCGGCGGTACGCATGAGGTGAAAGCGCGCTTCGCGGTCCCAATGCCGATAGAGGGCTCCATTCAAGCGCTCCACTTCCACCCCGCTCTTGAGCGCCAATAGGGCCGCGCACCCACTCTCGAGGGTTGTCGGCGCGGTATCGCCCGCGACGGCCATCAAAATCTCGAAGCGGTTGCAGGTGGAGAGCAGCAGTGCCTCCTCGACCTCCGGCCAGGAGAGCACCTCACCGAGAAGCTCGCCATTATGAATCGCCGAAACCCGCTCGCGCAGCTCCACCGGGGCCGTCTTGTGATTCAGTCCGATGAGCAGTAGCTCCATGACGGACCCCACCCTCTAAAGCCGCGCCATGCGAAAGAGATACATCAGGATAACCGCCACATTGGCGAGAAAACCCACCGCCACCAGGAACATCGCGCGGCGACCGGTCCACCCTCTCAGCCAACGAAGGCTCAACACGACGGCAAAGCTAAACCACGACAGCAAAGCCAGAGTGTTGCGAATTGCGGCACCCTCGGACACCCCTCGCCCCCAGGCCCCAATCCCCCCTAGCACGGCGCCGGTTGAAAACAGCACGAACCCAACCGCCAGCACCTGATAGGTGACCCTCTCCAAGGTCTCGAGCGCGGGCAGCCGGCCATGCCCCGACGCCGCGCACTTGGCTCTCAACCGGGAGTCGAGGAGCGTGTAGAAGCCGGCGAGCAAATAGGCAAGGCAGAAGGCGGCGAATCCCAGCGACGAGGTGACCGCATGCGCGGCGGTCAGAGGATCCAGCGACGCGCGCTCGAAGGCGGGCAGCGAAGGCTCGACTGGCGAAAGGGCCAGATACACAGCAGTGGCGGAGACCACAATCGCCACCACGGGGGCTGTAAACGCCCCCAAGACCCCCAAGTGATCCTTGCGCCGCAGCGCCACCACGATCACCGCGGCGGCCAGGGCGAAGTGTTGGGGGAGAAGGCCGAGACCGGTAATCGCTCCGAGCCCCTCGGGGACCACCGCGACCAGAAGAAACGCCACGTGCAACACCAGCGCCATCAGGAAGAGATCAGGGCTGCGACCGGCACCCGCCCGCGCCACCAACCGCAGTTGGCGCGCGTAGAGGGCCGCCGCCGCCGCATAGGCCAACCCCGCGGCGGACAGAAGCAGCGCCCCCTCCATCACCCACCTCCATCGGGAAGCGCGCGCCCCTGGGCGAACGCCAGAAGATACGGCAGCAAATCGCGCAGGTCTCTCGAGGCGAGTCGGACATCCGCGACGGCGGCCAACTCTTCCGACTTGTAATTAAACGCCACCCCGAGCCCTGCCGCCTGCACAGCCTCGAGATCGTTGATGTTGTCGCCCACGAAGGCACAGCGCGAGAGCGGCACGCCGCACTTGCGGGCCACCATCTCCAGCCCCTCACCCTTCCGTCCCATATCGTAGAGTGTCGCGCGAGCGCCATCCATCCGGCCGCGCTCATCGAACCCCAAGTGGTTGATGAGCACCTCACGGAACGGGTGATCGGGAAAAATGTGCTCGAGCACGATGTCCAGACTGCCCGAGATTACCGCCAGCAACACGCCGCGGGAGTGCAGCTCCGAGAGCACTTCGTGAGCGCCGCGCATGGGCCGCATGGTCGCCAAGACGGCCTCGAAACCACGTTGATCAGCGCCGGTCGTGGCAAACTCCTCGAGATCATGCTCGAACCACTCCTCATAAGTGATATCGCCCCGCATGAAGGCTTCGCGGGTGAGTTCACGCCGCCGCGGATCGGTCCCGAAGTGCTCGTGGAGTGTCTCCCAGATGAAGACGGTGTCGTCCACCAGGGTTCCGTCCACATCAAACGCCACGAGACATCGCTCGGTGCCGGCTTTCTTCTCCACCATCAATCAAACAACCCCAGCGCGGAGACATCACCGCGCCCTTCCCGCAACAACACCGGATCTCGACCGCTCAGATCAACGACAGTGGAGGGGATCGGCAAGAGCGGTCCACCGTCAATGACCATGTCAAGTTCGCTGCCATAGCGCAACGCCATCTCTTGGGGGTCGTTCAAGATCTGATTGTCCGGGTTGCGGATCGAGGTGGTCAACAACGGCTCGTCGAGCTGGGCGAGCAGCTCCAACGCGATCGGATTGTCCGGAATCCGCAACCCGATCGTCTTGCGCTTGCGCAGCATGATCCGCGGTACATCACTCGAAGCCTCCACGATGAAGGTGTAGGGGCCGGGCAGCAGGCGCTTCATCAGACGGAAGCTGGGGGTCGAGAGGGTGCGCGAGTAACGGCCGACCATACCGATGTCCGGCAATAGAATGGACAGAGGCTTCTTGGGATCGAGCTTCTTGAGGGCATAGAGGCGCTCGATGGCGGAGACCGAACCAATCTGGCATGTCACTCCGTAGACCGTGTCGGTGGGGATCACGGCCACTCCCCCACGGCGAAGCACGTGCGCGGCCTCGGCGACCAACCAGTGTTCGGGCTCGGTGGCGTCAATCTGCAATAACATAGTCCCTCTTGGTCCCTAGGCAAACCTGAAGCGAATCAGATCACCGTCACGAACCTCGTAGTCGCGCCCCTCGAGGTGCATCCGACCGGCGTCACGCGCCGCGCTCTCGCACCCGAAGCGCTCGAAGTCTTCCCAGTGAAGCACCTCGGCCCGAATGAACCCTCTCTCCATATCCGAGTGGATCCGCCCGGCGGCACGCGCCGCCTGCGTCCCGGCCGGGATGGTCCAGGCTCTTAGCTCGGGGCCCACGGTCGTGTAGAAGGTCTGAAGCCCGAGGATGTCATAGCCGGCCCGAATGACTCTGAACAGTGCGCTCTCTTTGATCCCGAGCTCGGCACTGAACGCGACGCGCTCGGCGGGCTCGAGTTCCAGCAACTCGGCTTCCAACCGCGCGCAGACCGGGACCACCTTCGCTCCAAGTAGGGCCGCGTGTTCAAAAAGAGCGGTCATGGCCGGGCCGGGCGCGGCGAGGTGCCCCTCATCGACATTGGCGATGTAAATGACCGGCTTGGCGGTCAATAGCGCAAGCTCGCCGAGCAGCGGCCGCGCCGTCCCCTCGCTCTCGAACGAGAGCCCTCGCAAAGGGCGGCCGGCCGCCAGGGCGCCCTTCATCTCTTCCAGAACCGGGACCTCGAGCTTCGCCTGCTTGTCGCCCACTTTGATCCGCTTGTGGGTCTTCTCGAGGCGGCGCTCCACCTGCTCGAGATCGGCCAGCATCAACTCAGTCTCGACCACCTCGACGTCACGGATTGGATCGAGAGAGGCCTCCATGTGGCTGACATTGGAGTCGTCGAAGACCCGCACGACGTGCAACGTGGCATCCACCGTGCGGATGTGCCCCAGGAAACGGTTCCCGAGCCCTTCCCCACGATGCGCCCCCCTTACCAGCCCGGCGATGTCGAGCACCTCGAGTTGCGCCGGGGTGACCTTCTCCGGCGACATCGCAGCGGCCAGCCGCTCGAGCCGCGAGTCGGGCACGGCCGCGATGCCGCGGTTGGGGTCGACTGTACAAAATGGGTAGTTGGCGACCTCAGCGGACGCGGCTGTCATGGCGTTGAAGAGAGTCGATTTCCCCACGTTCGGGAGGCCGATTATGCCGCAGGTGAAGCCCATTGTGGCTCTTCTGCTCTCTCGCCGGACAAAAAAAAGCCGAACATCCGAAGGCCTGGGGCGGCCAAGCGAGATGTCCGGCTCGAAGATTGCGGGGTGGACGAGACTCGAACTCGCGGCCTCCGGCGTGACAGGCCGGCGTTATAACCAACTTAACTACCACCCCACGCGCGCCATCGGGTTACCCCGCTAGCGACGCGGCGGAACATAGGGAAACGAGCTCGGACTGTCAAGCAAAAAAGGACATCTCCCATTTTTTTTCGGTGGGCGAAACAGGGTTTGAACCTGTGACCCCCGGCTTGTAAGGCCGGTGCTCTGCCAGCTGAGCTATTCGCCCCAAGTATTTCCGGCCCTCACTCTCTCTAACGGCGAGCCGGCACAACAACCTCTACTCCCCCTAATATGACTATTCGAGCGGCATGTCCAGAGGGTGAGAGCCCATAATCGTCGGTTCGTTCTGAGGAGCGAGCGTGTGGAGGCGCGTGCATGTGCAAGGAAGCAAGCCGAATTAGGCGGAGGCGTAGCAGCGCTTAAGTCGAGCACTAATTCGGTGCAGGTGACGCCGCAGATGTGCGTGAATCCGTCCGCGAATCCCAGGATGGGCCGACGATTATGGTGGTCGGCCTGGGGTGTGGCGGATTCGTTTGGGAACGTGCTAGGCTTCCGGACGACGTCGATTTGGGCGCCGAGTGCCGCCCGTCTCATCAGTCGAGTCATAAGGGACATCATTTGGGAGAGAGAGCTAGGAG
>PWKZ01000291.1 GCA_003559575.1 Bradymonadales bacterium
ATTGCGGCGTCACCTTCACCAAATCGATGCTCGACGTAGCGCTGCTACGCCTCCGCTCGATTTGGTTTGTTTCCTTGCACTTGCACCCGCCTCACTCCCCTCGGTCCACGGACGCGGTGGAGGATTGAGGACCTCGGCGGCGTTCTTGCTGGGGAAGTGAGGCTGGTGCGCGCCCGGCGGTCGGTGTCGGCCGAAACTTGCAAAAGCGTCACGAAACGGTAGTCAATTATTTTCTTAGGGCGCGTCGGCGGAAAAAGCGATCAGCAGAACTTGCAAAAACCGCAAAAGCGGGCTATCGTCCCTCAGTCAGCTCGCTCGGGCGTGTCGCCGGAGCGAGTGGCGCGAGCGCAAGTGTAGTTGCTCACCCAAGGAAAGGCCGATTGTCATGTTGAGCAGAGAAGGAATCCTGGAGCAGTGCGAAGCCGAAAAGGTGCGTTTCTTGAGGTTGGTGTTCACCGATCTCCACGGAACCAACAAAAACGTCGAGGTGCCGACCAAACAGTTTGCCAAGGCGCTCGACGGGGACGTCATGTTCGACGGGTCGTCGATCCAGGGTTATGCCCGGATCGAGGAGTCCGACATGCTGCTCCAACCGGATCTGACGACCTTCATGATTCTGCCGTGGGAGGAGCCGGGGGGAAGGGTGGCGCGGATACTGTGCGACATTCATAACCCCGATGGGACTCCTTTCGCCGGCTGTCCGCGTGGAGCTTTGCGCCGCCAGTTGGCGCGCGCCGAGAAGATGGGGTTCGAGTTGGTTTGCGGTCCGGAGGCGGAGTTCTTCCTCTTTCTCCGCGGGCCCAACGGTGAGATGACCACCCAAACACATGACAAGGCGGCGTACTTCGATCTCACCCCGGTTGATCGAGGCGAGGACGCGCGCCGCGCCATCGTCAATGCGCTCGAGAGGATGGGGCTGGAGGTGGAAGCGGCGCACCATGAGGTGTCCCACGGCCAGCATGAGATCGACTTTCGCTATGAGTCGGCCATGAAGGCGGCCGACCATTTGACCACGTTCAAATTCGTGGTGCGCAAAATAGCGTTAGATTTTGGGCTCCACGCCACTTTCATGCCCAAGCCCCTTTACGGGGTCAACGGCTCCGGCATGCACACCCACCAGAGCCTTTTTAGAGGCGAACAAAACATGTTCTTCGATCCCGACGCCGAGTGGCAAATCTCAAGGCTGGGGTTGAATTACATCGCCGGCCTGCTGGAGCATGCCCGCGGGATGTGCGCCATCACCAACCCGCTCATCAACTCTTACAAACGGTTGGTGCCGGGGCATGAGGCCCCGACCCATATCGCGTGGTCCGAGCGCAACCGCAGCCCACTGTGCCGTGTTCCGGCGCGCCGCGGTAAAGGGACGAGAGTCGAGATGCGGGTGCCTGATCCGGCGTGCAACCCTTATTTGGCGTTCGCGGTCATGCTGGCCGCCGGCCTCGACGGTATCGAGCGCGATCTCGACCCGGGTCCTCCAATCAACAAGAATGTCTACTCCATGAGCGAGCGCGAGCGGCGCCGTCTGCGAATTCGGCAGCTACCGGAGGATCTGGACCGGTCGCTCGAGGCGTTTGAGAAGGACAAGGTGGTCCAGGAGGCGCTTGGGAAGCATATTTTCACCAATTTCCTCGCTGCCAAGCGCGCCGAGTGGTCGGAATACATCGCGGAAGTCCATGACTGGGAGTTGGATCGTTACCTCGCGACGTACTGAGTGCTGCTCAGGCCCTCTTGTTCCACATCGTCGCCATCAACAATGCGCCCAGGAGACAAAGCGGCACAAAAAGCCAGAATACGGCGTCCCAGCCGTACTTCTGCGACACCAACCCGACCACGACCCCCGACAGCGCGGCGCCGATGGAGCCCACTCCGTTGACGAACCCCGCCGCCAGCGAGGCCGCCTTGGTTTTGCCGAAGTCGACCGCGGCGACGCCTGAGATGACGGAGTCGGGGCCATAGAGCAGCAACCCGATCAAGGCGATCGCGATGATGTTCTGAATTCGCCCAAGCGCGCTCAGATATGGGAACGCGAGCGCCGCGAGCGCCAAAAGAAACATCATGATGACGACCACGGGGGCGCGGCGACTCTTGAAGATCCGGTCCGAGATGCTCCCTGCGATGATGACGCCGAAGATGCCGGCGAAATCGCGGACGACGGAGGTGTACCCTGCCTCGCCGGCGCCGTAGCCGAGCTGTTGGATCATGTAGAGTGGGAGCCACAGCAGCAAGGCATAGCGCACGAATTTGAGTACGACGTAGGTGAGCCCGAGGGTCCAGATTGGGCGGCTGGTCAGGACAATCCGGAGGTTGCTGCGGTTGTCCTCCTGCTCCGGGGCCCGAGGGGGAGTCGGCGGCAGGTCTCGCTCGCTCTCGTCGGCCTCCGTCACGGCCCGGTAGTAATCCTCGACCGGCGCCAACCCCTCCTGCGCGGGAGAGCTTGGCTGCGTCTTCAAAAACAACAGCGCAAACCCGGCGACGAGCAAGGCCGGGACGAAAAAGGCCCACTGCCAGCCGTACATCCCCAGTAGCCAGGTCGCCAGAAAGGTCGACACCAGCGGGCCCACCTGGTAGCAGGTGAGCCACAGCCCCATCACGGTGCCGCGCTCATCCCTGGCGAACCACACCGAGAACGTCTTCGCGCAGCCCGGCCAGCCGGTGGATTGAGCGAACCCGTTGAGGATCCAGGGGAGGAGGAAGAACACGAACGATCCGCTCGCGCCGAACACCAGGTTGAGCCCCGCGGTCGCCAGGAGCCCGATCCCCACCAGGCGTTTCCCCCCGATGCGGTCGCCCACATAGCCGGACGCGAATTGTCCCACGGCATAGGCGATGAGGTAGCCCGTGTCGATTACACCGAGCTGGGCGTTGGACAACCCGTGCTCGATGATGAGCGCGTCCTTGACCACCGGCAGGTTGTTGCGCGTCAAGTAAAGAGAAGCGTATGCCACCCAGGTCAGCGCGAAGGTCTGGACGCGCATCATTCGGTAGCGATGTCGCTCGCCGAGGGGGGTAATCGAGCCGGCGGTAGAGTGAGAATCGTCGGTCATGATTTCGTGCGCTAAGTCTCCGGAAGATGGACAGTAGAGAGCTTTCTCGCGCTCTCAGGGATAACCCATCGGCTTTTGGACTGCAAACTCCCATAATCGTCGGCCCATCCTGGTATTCGCGCGCGGATTCACGCACATTTGCGGCGTCACCTGCACCGAATTAGTGCTCGACGTAGCGTTGCTACGACTGCGCCTAATTCGGCTTGTTTCCTTGCACATGCACGCGACTCCACACGCTCGTTCCTCAGAACGAACCGACGATTATGGGGGGCCTGCGTCCCACCGACTACCAGAGAGGTCGGCGCTCCGCGCCTCCATGGTGCCTGCCCCCCCCGTGCTGCTCCCTCGGTTTCCTAGCCCCTTTTTGAGGCACCCGGTGCTCGGTTTGATTGGGAATTAGAGCCAAGCGAGACCAGCCCTTCGCGGATGGCAAATTTGGTCAGCTCGGCGATTGTCCGCAGGCCGAGCTTCTCCATCGCCTGGCGCCGGTGTGTTTCAATGGTCTTGACGCTCAAGTGCAGAAGCTCGCCGATCTCGCGGGTCGAGTGGCCCTCGGCGACCAAAATCAACACCTCGCGCTCCCGCTGGCTGATGGCGCTGTAGGGATCTTTGTCTGCTCGGGGAGTGGGCGCTGTGTAGTCTTCCACCACTACGCCGGCCACCGAGGGGCTGAGCCAGACCTGATCGCGGATCGCTGAGGCGATGGCCTGGGCCAACTCCTCGGCGGCGCAATCTTTTAGCAGGTAGCCTCGCACCCCGGCCTGGAGCATCTCCCTCACATAGCGTCGGTCGGCGTGCATCGAGAGCGCAATGATCTTGGTCTCCGGCCGCTCGGCCAATATCTGACGGGTGGCCTCGATTCCATTGAGGTCGGGCATCACGACGTCCATCACGATGACGTCGGGGCTCAGGCGGCGCGCCATTTTGACCGCTTCGATGCCGGTGGTCGCGAGGCCGATTACCTCCCAGCCACTCTCCCGCTCGACGACCATGCGCAGCCCGTCCATCACGATCCGGTGATCATCCACCAGCATTACCCTGAGAGTCATTCTTCACCACCTCGCTTCAATGGAGCTGTCGGGGAAGCGATTGTGACTCGAGTGCCCTGGTTGGGCGCGGAGTGGATTTGGACTCGCCCTCCAAGCTGCTCGAGCCGCTCTCTCAATCCGAACAGGCCGAAGCCGCCCGGCGCGAGGAGCCCACGAAAACGGGGGTCGAAACCGACGCCGCAGTCTTCGACGTGCAAAACGATCTCGTGTTCGCCCTCGACAAGCGTCATTTGCGCCTCTGTCACTCCGGCGTGACGTGCGACATTGCTGATTAGTTCCCGCGCGGCGCGGAAGAGAGCCGACTTCAGCTCGTCGGGCAAGTCGGCGTTGGCCTCGGTTCGCTCGCAGTGGAAATCCACTTTCAGCCCATAGCTGCGCTGGATCTCCTCGGTGAGCCACTCGAGGGCGGCTGCCAATCCGAACTCGTGGAGAACCGGGGGGCTCAAATCGAAAATCAGCGAGCGGGTCTCGGCCACCGCCGTTTTCAGAAGATTGCTCAGCTCGCTCAGGGAGTCTTTGGCGGGTCCGGTGGGGATGTCGTCCCTCAACATCCCGAGCCGGATGCGGAGCGTGGCGAGAGTTTGGCCGATTCGATCATGCAGATCGCGCGCGATACGGCGCCGCTCGGCCTCTTCGCTGCGTAGCAGCTCTCGCGTGAGCGAACTCAGCCGCGCGCGGTGGTCGCTAAGCTCCCTCTCGGCGCGTTTGTGCTCGACAATCTCGCCTAACCGCTGCGCGATGGCGTTCAGCAGGTGGCGCTCCTCCTGGAGAAAAGGACCCTCGTCGAGTGTCGGTCGCTCCTCCAGGTAGCCCACCATCACCTCGCCGACCACCTTGCCCTTGGCGATGATGGGAGCACGTTGGGTCGTGACGGGTTGATTGAATCCAGCCGAGCGCACCTCGATGGTGCCGACCGAGATCCGGGCGCCCGCGACCTCGGTGTGCAGCCAGGCGCGGGGCACGATCTCCACCACCTCGGCCAACACCTCCGCCAATCCGCGCTCATGTTTGTCGATGGTTTTGGAGATGGCATACAGGCAGTGGAGTTCTTTGACCCGTTCCGCCAACATCTGCGTCTGCTGGCGGAGGGTCGGGGGGCGCCGCTTGGTTTGCATCTCGCAGGGGCTCTCAGACCTCGATATGGCGAGAGATGACGAGGCGTTGGATCTCGCTCGTACCTTCGCCAATCTCGAGCAGCTTTTGGTCGCGATAGTACTTCTCGGCGTCGTAGTCCTCCATCAAGCCGTACCCACCGTGGAGTTGGACGCAGTGATTCGCCGCGCGGTACATCACCTCCGAGCAGTAGAGCTTCGCCATGGCGGCCAGCTTGCCAAACGACTGGCCGGTGTCCCTGAGCCAGCAGGCGCGATAGAGCAGCGAGCGGGCGGCCTCAATCTCGGTCGCCATGTCGGCCAATTTGAAGCTGTTGGCCTGGAACCGACTCAGCGGAGTGCCAAACTGCTTTCGCTCACGACTGTAGTTGAGAGCGCACTCGAACGCTCCCTGGGCGCCGCCGAGGCCCATTGCGGCGATCGACAGACGCCCGCTGTCGAGGGTCGAGAGCATCGTGCGAAAGCCGTCGCCAACCTTACCGAGCATGTTGGCCGCCGGTACTCGCACCTCGTCGAAGAACAGCTCGGCGGTATTGCTGGAGCGCCAGCAGAGCTTGCCGTGCATCTCGCGCGCCTCGTAGCCGGGGGTGCCGTTCTCGACGATGAAGCAGGAGTATTGCTTCCGCCCTCGCTCATCCTTGCCGGTCACCGCCTGGACGGTGACCCCCAACGCCAGTGGGTTTGCGGCGTTGGTGATGAAGATCTTGGAGCCGTTGATGACCCACTCGTCGCCGTCGCGGACGGCGGTGGTCTTGGTGCCCCCGGCGTCGGAGCCGGCGTCCGGTTCAGTCAACCCGAAGCCCCAGAGTTTGCCGCGGCACAGCTCCGGGAGGTAGCGTTTTTTCTGTTCTTCGTTGCCGAAGTAGTATAGCGGGCCGATCCCGAGAGAGTTGCCCGCCGCGACGGTCGCCGCCTGGCAGCCATCCACCCTGGCGAGCTCCTCCACTGCCAAGATATAGGCCTGGTAGTCCATTCCAAACCCGCCGTACTCCTCCGCCACGGTTATCCCGAACAGGCCGATCTCGGCCATTTTCTGGGTCAAGGCGACGCTGAACTCCTCTTTGTGGTCGAGCTCCTTCATCACCGGGCGGATCTCTCTCTCGGCGAAATCGCGGACTGTCTGTTTGAGGATCTGTTGTTCATCGGACAGCTTGAAATCCATCGCACCCTCCTTGTTTCGTTCAGTCGCCGGTGGTGCCCCACAGCTCTGGGTTTAGCACGATTCGGCAGTCCACGGGAGATTGACCTTCCGGGTTGGCAAACGGTGAGGCGCAATATTCCATGGGTAAAAAGATCTCTTCGATGTGAACGCTACCTTCCACCTGCAGGGGCCTGAAGCCGCCGTGTCGCGAGTAGTTACCGTCGGGCACCTCGGGAGCGCGGATGTCGAACCGCTCGAAGGTCTCAAAGGAGTCGAGCGCGACCGTGTAATGTTCAATCACCTTGGCGGCTTCGGCGCTCTTGAGCGGTAGGCCCACCGAGGCCGACTGCAACAAGAACACCGCCACATCGTTGTGCCACCGGCGGTCGTTGAGCCCCGGCTCGGTGGCCGGAGGGTCCATCACGTGATCGGCTCTTTGCGCGAGCCCTTCCAACATATTACGGGCCGCCTCGGTTTCGTGGCGCAAGAGCGCCAGCCCCGCGGCCGCCATATGGAAATTGCGGATAATGGCCTGGTTGTAATAGTGCGCCACCGTCGCGAAATCGTCATAGATGGATCCGAAGCCGGTGTCGCAGTCCTTGTCCTGTTCGCGCGGATCTCCGTAGCCGAGGAGCGCCGTGGCCATGCGCGCGGGACACTCGTTTCTGGGATCCAGCCACGTGTACAGCTTGAGCGAGGCCAAGTCCTTGTCCTCTCCCGTGGGGATGTATATCTCACCGTCGGGCCCCTTGGTGCGAATCTGGTAGTCGTGCTCGACGATGTCGGCGGCAAACAGCTCGAGCAGCTCCAGGGCCTCGCCGCATGCCGCGCGGATGTCGGGATCGGCTCCGTCCTCGACCACGAAGGGTAAAAAGGTCGAGGTGCGCAAGATGTGGCAGAGGTCGTCCTTCGAGCGCTCGTTGGTGACCCAGACCTCACCCCAGTACGGGTTGTCTTGATAGCGGAAGCGGTTGGTGTTCCATTGCTCGTATGACGAGTAGCAGAGGGAGTAGTCGACCACCACGGGGCGGCCCTCTTCGTCGTCGTACTCGTGGTTGAAGGTGTAGACGTTGCGAGCCATCAGATGCTCGACCGGGTCGTTCTCGTCGTACACCATGCCGCGCATGGTCTGAGTGAACCCCTTGCAAAACTGCTCGGTGACCCGCCCGGCCGCTTCGTCTCCGGTGGCCAAATAAGTAGCGATGGCTTGAGAGAGCACCTTGGAGGTGGGGATATGCACGTTGTGATCTCCGCCCCCGACGCAGTGGCGGAATGTGATGGTCTCTCCCTCTTTGATTATGTTGGCGTCGTGCCACCAGATGCGGAAATCGGGGTAGCCGGTGGAGGCGTGGACGCCGCAAGTGGTGCGCAAAACCCACGAAAAATAGTCGAGTTCTTTCCAGAACGCGGTGAGGCGGGCGGTGAACTCGCGGATCTGGGTTTCGTCCAGCGGGTCGTCGTGGTCGGGGCGAGCGAAGGTGAACGGTAGGGCGCGGGGCAGCCCTTCCGGCTTTTCGATCTCTCCGCCGGTGTCGCCTGGGTCATCGCCGGGAGTGTCGGAGGCCGGCGCCTTTGTGTCGCTTGGGTCATCGCAGGGAGCGTCGGAGGCCGGCGCCTTTGTGTCGTCGGCGATCTCGGCCACGATGTCGGGGGGAGCAGGGTCACCATTGTCCGACGAAGCGCCGCAGCCAATCGCGAGACACAGCGGGGCGGCAATAAGGTACGAAGCCCATGATGTTTTCATATTATTCTCCAATCCAAGCAGGCCCGGCAATGGGTCTGTCGCGCGAGGATACTACAAACTGTCGAGGCAATCATTCAGTGAATGGTGTCGAGTGGGTTGGTCACGGCTGACCTCGCCTCCTCCTCTTCCCACCGGCGGAGCCTGGCCCGGCTGGCGTGTCGCCGCCGCGCGTACGCAGCCAGGAAGATGAGGGTCAGGAGCACCCACAGCAACGCCGAGCTGGTCAGTACCGGGATCCAGCTGGCCGCTTCGCGGGTATCGTCGCGCCAATCTTCCCACAGCGCCATCGGGGAGGCGCCGAAGACCTTGGGGAAGGCCTCGTTGAAGCGCTCGCCGGCCGCCACGCGACCGATCACCCGAACGTGGGCGCGGTCATCCTCGTGTCTCAGCAGCCAGCGCAGAAACAGCGCGCTTTGAGCGTATGCCAACCGAATGCGGGCGGGGTGCTGTGGGAAAGAGAAGGTGAGGTCTCTTATCGGAATCAGGGAGCCGGTGAGCGAGGCCTCGCTCGCGGTGCGCAGCCGGTTGAGAATGGGCTCGCCGGCTTGAAGGATCGCGACCCCCTCCAGAAACCAGCGGGGAACGAAGTTGTGGTTGATGCCGTGTCGTAGGGCAAAGTGGCTCACTTCGTGGACGAAGGTCTCCTCCAGGCTGAGCAGCGCGGTGTGATCGATGCGCAGCAGGATCAGGTTGCGGCGAGTGTAAGCTATCCCCGCTGCCCAATCGATGTGGTAGTCCTCCCTCTTGCCGCCTTCGGCCACGCGCTCTCGGACGCCGGGTTGTGACAGGGCGAACTCTTCGGCCGAGGCCGCGATGTGAACCCGCACCGGGCCTTCGAAGCAGGAGACCTCCAGATCGTCGCAGAGCCGCCGCCGGATAGACTCCGCATCGCCGGCCAGCCGTCGCGCGGCGGGCTCGGCCTGCC
>PWKZ01000112.1 GCA_003559575.1 Bradymonadales bacterium
AACAAGCCAAATCGAGCGCAGTCCAACGCAGCGCCTACGTCGAGCATCGATTTGGTGAAGGTGACGCCGCAAAATCACCCGAATCGCTTCCCGAATCCCGGAAAAGGGTGGAGGATTGAGGGAGGGGGGCTGGGTTGAATCGATCTCGTTTGCTTCGCTACACTGCCGGCCCTGGCTCTCGCAGGGCAGCTTGTCGTCGGGCGAGGGGTCTTTTTGACTTTTGGTTCAAGGGAGCGAACAGACATGCATGACGTATCTTCGCGAGCACTCATAGCGCGCTCTCTTTCGCCCTCGGATACGTGATCCACGTGTCACCGATTGTCGAGAAGCCGACTGTCCGATGGGAAGAGGCCGGCTCCCAAAGGAGCGCTCTCTGGCTCTCCGAGAGCCGCGTTACGCCTCCAGCCAGAGTGATCGCAGGGGATGACAGCCTGAAGGCGGATCTGGCCTACCGCTATGCTTGCGAGGGCACAGCGGTTGTCTGGCGAGGCGACTTCGAAAACGCAAAACAGCTCTCGAGCGCGGTGAGCCGTCGCTTCGATCACGGCCGCGCGAGAAGGCGGGCCGAAAGACCGGCCGCTCCGTCCGACACATTTCACCGCCACCGCATGGAGGCGGCGCAGCGGGCGCGTGCCCTCGGTATGATCTTGATCGAGCTTGAGCCGGACTATTCGGTGCCGCTTCGGCGCGCGCCGGATATCAGGGCCGCCGTGACTGAGGTGTACGGCCCGGGTCGCGCCCCGGCCCTGGTGCCGCTTCGTGATCTCCTCGGGATGATCGGTGCGCGCGAGTGGCGGAGGAGGGGGATCTTCGTTGAAGCGCTCGGCGCGCGAGTCTTTCCGCACTATGGCGTCTTCGCGCCGATTCGCAGTGAGTACGTGGAGTTGGTCGCGAGCGCCCGGCTCCCCTCCACCGAATCGGCCTTCGACATCGGCACGGGCACCGGCGTGCTCGCGGCGCTCCTCGCGCGAAGGGGCATCGCGAGGGTCATCGCGACCGACATCGAGCCCCGCGCCGTCGCCTGCGCCGAGGAGAACCTCGCGCGACTCGGTTTTGGCGGTCGCACCACGGTCTTGAGAGCGGATCTCTTTCCACCGGAAGAGCTTGCCCCGAGGGCCTCGCTCATCGTCTGCAATCCACCGTGGCTCCCAGCCAAAGCGACGACCAGCCTCGAGCGGGCGGTCTATGATCAAAAGAGCCGAATGCTCCGTGGCTTTCTTCGCGCCCTCCCGAGACGTCTCGCCCCGGGCGGTGAGGCGTGGCTCTTGATGTCCGATCTCGCCGAGCATTTGGGCCTCAGGGGCCCAACCGCGCTGCGCGATGTTTTCGAGGAGGCGGGCCTCAGGGTCAAAGCCAAAACCGACGCGCGCCCGACGCATCCGCGCATCGAGGACCGAGATGATCCCCTCCACGAAGCCCGCAAGGCTGAGACAATCTCCTTGTGGAGGCTCGTGCCCTAGCCGCCGAGGCCGGCGAACCCCATGAAGGCCATCGCCAAAATGCCGGCCGTGATGAACGCGATTGGTGCTCCGGCCAGGCTCTCCGGCACATCGCGCTGCTCCAGGGACTCTCTCAGCCCGGCAAACAGCATGATGGCCAGGATGAAACCGACCGCGGAGGCGGCGGCGAAAATCAGCCCCTGCAGGAAAGAGAGCTGCTGGCGGTGGGCCAGGATCGCGACTCCCAGGATGGCGCAGTTGGTGGTGATGAGCGGCAGATAGATGCCAAGCGCTTGATAGAGCGCCGGCAGCACTTTCTTGAGAACGATCTCGACGAGCTGCACGAGCGAGGCGATTACCAGGATGAACGCGATGGTGGAGAGGTAGGAGAGATCGATCTCCTCTCCGAGCGCCCCCGGCGCGAGTAAATAGTGCTGAATCGGCCAGGTGATGGCGACCGCCATGACCATCACGAAGACCACCGCCATCCCCATCCCGAGGGCCGTATCGAGACGCTTCGAGACCCCCAGATAAGGGCAGATGCCCAAGAACTGAGCAAAGACGACGTTGTTGACGAGGATCGCCGCCAGGACGAGCCCGGGGATGGTCACATCAGGCATTGCGTGTCCTCCCGCGGTCAAGCAGGTTCATCATCCAGAGCAGGAAGCCCAAGGTCACGAAAGCCCCGGGCGGCAGCACGAACAACAGCACGCGCGGGGTGTCGAGCCCGACCAGCGCCACGCCGAAGAGCGCGCCGGCGCCCAGGATCTCGCGAATCGAGCCGAGCGCCAGGAGGGTCAAGGTGAACCCGACTCCCATTCCGAGCCCATCGACGAGGCTCTTGAAGAGGCCGTTTTTGGAGGCGAAGCTCTCGGAGCGCCCCAAGATCATGCAGTTGACCACGATGAGCGGGATGAACAGCCCGAGACTCTTCGACAGCTCGAAAAAATAGCCCTTGAGCACGAGATCGACCACGGTCACGAACGTGGCGATGATGACGATGTAGATTGGGATGCGCATCTGGCTCGGCACGACGCCCTTGATGGCCGAGACCACCAGGTTGGAGCTGATCAGCACAAATGTCGTGGCGATCCCCATGCCAAGCGCGTTCTCGGCCGAGGTGGTCACCGCCAGTACCGGGCAAAGGCCCAGTAGCAGCCGCAACACGGGGTTTTCGCGCCACAGCCCGCGAGTGAATATTTCGCCGACGCTCTTCACTCGGACTCCTCCCCTTCTTCCGCTTGGCCGATCGCCTGAATCGCCCGCGCCGCCACGGTGACGGCGCGCGCCACCGCCCGGGAGGTGACGGTCGCGCCGCTGACGGCGTCCAGATCGCCGCCGTCCTGCACGATCCTGAAGCCGTACTCCCCCGGCCGTCGCCCTTTGAACTGAAACAGATAGGGCTCCTCCCCGGCCTCTTCGGGAGTCTTCCACGCCTCCTGGCCGTCAAACACCTCATCTGCGATGCCGGGAGTCTCGCGGTGGGCGAGGACGAAGATCCCGGTGACGGCTCCGTCCGGCCGCCCGCCCACGAGAAGCTCGATCACTCCTTCGTGACCATGTTGATTGCTAATGAGAATCGCCAGCCCCACCAGCTCGTCGCCGTGACGCGCCTCATACGCGACTCCTCGAGGTGATCCGAGCGCCTCGCCTCTGGGGAGGGCGACCTCACGGGCGGTCTCCAGGGGCCGGTTGTCGAACTCGGGCAACACAAGCGCGAGCGCCCGCCGCTTCAACTCGGTTGGAGACGGGCGCTCGGGCGGCGCCTCAGACTGGTCCGATTGGGGCGCCTCGGGCTCACTTTCGCGAGTGGTGGCGGGGATCATACCGCTCACCTCCTGAACCGCTCGCGCCGCCACTGTGATGGCCTCGGCTACGGCCCGCGAGGTGATGGTCGAGGCTGTGATGGAGTCGATGTCACCGCCATCTTCCCGCACCCGGAAGCCCTGCTCTCCCGGCCTGCGATTGGCGAACTGAAACAGGAAGGGGCGCCCCTCGGCTTGGTCGCGCGAACGCCACAGTCTGTGGCCCTCGGTGACCTTCGCTCCCAAACCGGGGGTCTCCTCGTGGTCGAGGATGTAGACCCCCGTAACGGTCCCGTCCGGGCGCGCCCCCACGAGCAGCCGAATCAGTGGGCCATAGGCGCGTGTGGTTTCGAGCGCCACGGCATAGCCAACTGTCTCATCCCCCACCTTTGCCTCGAAGAGCATCGCCCGCTCGGCTCCGATAGCGGCCCCCCCGGGCGGCTCGATCTCACGCCCGGTGGTCAACGGCTCGTTGTCGAACTCCGTCAGCACGAAGCCGAACGCCTCGATTTGCTCGCCCAGCTCCGCCAGTGCCACGGCGTCCTTGGTCCGACTGTGGACGAACCCCAGCACAGCCGCCGAGACGGCCGCCACCAACGTCACCGTCAGGATCTTTTTGGTGCCGTCGATGAACCCGCCGGCCTCGGCCGGCGCCCTTGGTTCAGTGCTCATGTTCTCCTCCCGGCGGCACCGAACTTGGCCGGTTTGAAGTATTTGTCGAGGAGCGGGACAGCTCCGTTCATCATCAAAATGGCGAAGCTGATTCCCTCCGGATAGCCTCCCCAGAGCCGGATCACCGCGGTGATGACTCCGATCCCGACGCCAAAGACCACCATCCCGCGGGGGGAGACGGGGGAGGTCACCATGTCGGTCGCCATGAAGAAGGCGCCCAAGAGCAGCCCACCACTGAGCAAATGAAACAGCGGGTTGGCGAAACTGTCGGGGGCCAGCAGCCACGGGAGGCCGGTTGTCAGAAGCACCGCCAAAAGCAATGGGATCGGGATATGCCAGGTGATCGAGCGCCGCCAAAATAGCAGCAACGCGCCGAGCAGCAGCGCCAACGCGCTCACCTCACCGAGACTGCCACCGATGTTGCCGACGAAGAGATGCCACATCGGATAGTTGCGACGTAGCTCGGCTATCGCGGCGCGCGCCTCTTCGGGGTCGCTCTTTTCAATTGCTTCCTGGAGCGCCGTCAGCGGGGTGGCGTAGGACCGAGCGTCCACTTGTTCTTCGTACCTCGCCGCCGCCTTTTCGGAGGACTCGCCAAAACCGGCCACCGGTGGGGTGTAAGCCGAGGCCACCATGTGGGTGGGGAAGCTTATGAGCAGGAAGACACGCGCCACCAGCGCCGGGTTGAACGGGTTGTTGCCGAGACCACCGAAGAGGTGCTTGCCGAGCGACATGGCCACCAGCGCCCCCACCAACACGAGCCACCAGGGGCTCGAGGCCGGGAGGTTGAGCGCCAGGAGCACCCCGGTCACGATGGCGCTGCCGTCGGTCAGGCTGCGCCCGACTGCTTTCCACGAAAAGCCCCGCAGCGTGAGCATCAGCCCCTCGGCGATCACGCAGCCTAGAGTGGCCAGGAGGAGCACCACGAGCGCCTGGTAGCCGAAGACGAACACGGCGGCGAAGGCGGCCGGCAGCAGCGCGAGCCACACGCCGTGCATGATCCTCGGCACACTGTCTTCTCCCGCCAGATGCGGCGAGGAGGTGACTGTAAGCTCGCGAGGCGTTTCGGTCATTGCGCTCAGGCTCCCTGTCTTTTCTCGGCGGCTTTGAGGCGCCGGTAGTCGCTCTTGCCAAATCGAATCGAGTGAACCAGCCGCCGCCCTGCCGGACAGATGAACTGGCAGCAGCCGCACTCGACGCAGTCGGCGCCGTCGCCAAACCCTTCGAGCCGCCCGTGGTTGGCCATCGCCGCGAGATCGCAGGGCATCAGCCCTTGAGGGCACACCTGCACACAGCGCCCGCACCGCAGGCAGGCCTGCTCGTCCACTTGAGCCGCCTCGACCTCATCCATCAACAAGACGCCGCTCGTGGCCTTGACCACCGGGATGTCAAAGCTCTTGAGCGCCTTGCCCATCATTGGGCCACCCATGATGAGTTTGCCGAGCTCGCCGCGCACTCCGCCGCAGTGAGCCACCAGATCTTCGAGTGAGGTGCCGATCCGGACGCGCAAATTCTTGGGCTCGGCGACCGCGCCGCCCGAGACGGTCACCACCCGCTCGATCAGCGGTTTGTGCCGGACCACGGCCTCGAAGGCGGCGAAGGCGGTGGCCACATTCTGGACCACGACCCCCACCTGGAGCGGCAGCTTGCCGGACGGCACCTCACGGCCCAAGATTGCCTGAATAAGCTGTTTTTCGGCCCCCTGAGGGTAGGCGGTGCAGCAAACTTCGACGCTCACCCCACCAATTTCGTCCACCGCGGCCCTCATTGTCTCGACGGCGTCCGGTTTGTTATCCTCGATCCCGATTACCGCGCGCTCGATCCCGAGTACCCGCATCAGCACCCGCAGTCCTGCGATGATGCCGGGCGCTTCCTCGATCATCAGGCGGTGGTCGGCGGTCAGGTAGGGTTCGCACTCGGCGCCGTTGAGCAAGAGGGTGTCCACCTTGCCCCCCGGCGGAGGCCTGAGCTTCACCGCGGTGGGGAACGCCGCCCCTCCAAGCCCTACCAGTCCGGCCCCGGCCAGGGTCGCCAGCAAATCCTCGGGAGACTTTGCGAGGGCGGCGGTGCATTCGGAAGCGCCGAGGTTCACATCGGGCACCCAGGTGTCCTGACCGTCGGACTCGATCTGGATGCACTCGACGCTGGGGCCGATGGAGGTTGGAAAGGCCGCGATGCGCTTCACCTTACCTGACACGCTGGCGTGGACCGGCGCCGAGATGAAGCCGCCCGGCTCGGCAATGAGCTGGCCGCAGGCGACCTCTTCGCGTGCCTTGACGATCGCCCGCGCCGGGGCGCCAATGCTCTGGTGCAGAGGGATCGTGACGATCGCCGGGGGCGCCGGTGAGCTGATCGCCACGCCGCTGGTCAGCTCTTTTCGTTGGGGTGGGTGCACACCGCCACGCGCGAACGTACGGCGCATCTTCAGCCCTGCTCTCATGAGCGCCCCCCGTCAGACTCTCCGTCCGATTCTCCCTCAGACCCCGCTTCGGCGGGTGGATAAGCGCGCGCCAGAGCCTCCGCCGTGAGCCCCACGCCGACGATTGTGTCGCGTGGGCAGGCCGCGATACACGCACCGCAGGCGGTGCATTTTTCGTGATCAACACGCGCCAGGAAATCGTCGAACTGCATTGCGTCGTCGGGGCAGACTTTGACGCAGCGTTTGCAACCGATGCAGCCCACCTCACAGTAGCCGCGCACTGCCTTGCCGGTGTCGTGTGACGAACACGCCACCCAGACCCGGGTTCCGCGGGGACCCATCCGGATGATGCCTCGCGGGCAAGCGGCGACGCAAGCGCCGCAACCGACGCACTTCTCGCCGTCGACTCGCGCCAGGCCGTCTTCCATGCAGATGGCCCCATAGTCGCAGGCTCTCTCACATGAGGCATACCCCAGGCAGCCGTAGGGGCAGACCTTGGTGCCGCCGTCAATCAGGGCGGCGGCGCGGCAGTCGTCCAACCCCTCGTACCGCCCGATCTGTTTGGTTTTGTCGCGGCTCCCGAGGCACAGGACCATGGCCACCGGAGCCTCTCCCGGGGAGGCCTCGAGGCCCAGCAACCCCGCCACTTTGACTGCCACCTCACGGCCGCCGGGGGGGCAAAACATGTTCGTATCGCGGCTCTTGACGTACTCCAAAGCAAACTGCCGGCAGCCGGGATAGCCGCAGGCCCCGCAATTGGCGTTCGGGAGCGCGTCCAGGACCGCCGCCACCAGCGGATCCTCGTAGACGGCGAATTTGCGCGCCGCCAAAAGCAAAATGAACGACAACACGGCGCCGAGGCCGCCCAGGAAAAGGGCGGGATATAAGACGTTCGTTACCACACTCCCTCTTCCTGCGCGCCGGGGGATCCGGCGTCTGTGAGCACTTCCGTCACATGCAGCCGCAGCTCCCGGCGCGCCGCCAAACGCGGGTGCAACAGCCTAATCAGGATCAATGACCACGAGAGAGACACGACGAGAGAGAGCAGCGCCGCGAGATCGCTCGAGAGCCCAAGCAAGCTGGGGCCGAATTTGTCGCCGAGCGCCGCTCCACCGATGGCACACGCTGCGGGCAACAAGTAGAGTAGCGTGGTGAGAGCCAGCACGCCACGCGGCGCGATGTCGAGCAGGACACGGTCGCCCACCGCCGCCCGCCCGTCCGACAGGGCCTCGACGGTAAACTCGCGCGAGTCGCCGAGCGCGAGCGTTGCACACTGCTCTCGCCGCTCGCACCCTTTGCATGAAGCCGCCCGGTGAGTGGTCACAAGCGCCACCCCACCACGTAAGGCCAGCACTGTACCCGTGACACGGTCCATTGGGCATCATTCCGGAGCGGGAGAGATCACGATCCGACGACGATCACACCGCCCCCGCAAGCCGCCAAGTATAGCAGCACTCCGCTCGGCGACTGTCAAGGCACGGCCCGGGTGAACGTGGTGGTGGTGGCGCTGGGATCGGCCGGGTTGGCGGCAAACATGGTGAGAACATCGCCGCTCGAGGCTTTGAAGCGCATCTCGAGGCTGCCGTCGTTGCTGGCGCGGCCCACATGCGACTCGTCTCTGGTGGCGTTGAAGACGAGGAGCTTCGAGAACGGGGTCATGCCGGCCGTTCCGGCGCTCAACAGCACATGACCGTCTTCGTCGGGCCCCGAGAGCGCGAGCCCCCTGCCCACGCCGTCCTCGTAGGGGTCATCATCGTGCGAGGGTGGTTCGGCGCCGGACTCGGCCGGGTCTTCGGCGCCCGGCGGCACTGCGTCGGAGTCGCCGTAAGGAGCCAGCCACGGCACATTCGGCTCGGCGCCGGTCAGGCGACGCACGGTGAGGGTCAGGCGCGCCAGCTGCCACTCCCGGCCGGCGACGATGATACTCTCGGCGCCGGGCATGAGCATCTCTTCGGGGAAAAGGGTCGGCAACATGGTCAATGTGATCCGCGCGCCCTCGCTCGCACCGGCTATCCGCGTCGCGAAGCCGCGTTGAGGATCGGTGGGTAGATCAAACGCTTCGTCGCTCTCCTCCAGCTCAATCCGCACCGCGCCCTCATGGGAGGTCGCGCCGGGCGCGCCCACCAGCACCACGCTCTCCTCGTCCGACTCTTCAGTCCCGAGCGCGCTCAGGTAAACCCGTGACTCGGCGAAGAAGGTACTGCCACCCTCGTCCCTCCCGGGGGCCTCTCCGACAGGGGCGTCATCCCTAAAATCGGGCTCCGACGGAGTGGGCAGCGGGTTCGCCTCGGCGCAAGCAAACGCGACGCAAGCCAAGATGAACAGGGCCGGAAAGAGCCCCAGGAGGCCACCAGACGGCATTTTGCGCATCGAGGTCATCTCTCTCCCATGTGACAGCGGCGCCGCTGCCGCCCGCCGCGACGCAGACGCAGTTGCTCTGATTGCATCATGCAAACTCCGCGCCGAGTAATCAAGGCGGTGGCCCCTAATCCCCCACCTGCACCGGCATTCGCGCGTCGCTACGGGGCCATCTGCGGCGTCAGCTTCACCGATTTTTTTGCTCGACGTAGCGCTGCTACGACTGCGCTCAAATCGGCTTGCTTCCTTGCAGC
>PWKZ01000041.1 GCA_003559575.1 Bradymonadales bacterium
AACGAGCAGGCCGAGCAGCGCGCGTGGCAGTTTACCTCCAGCGACCAGGGGCGCACCTGGAGCGAGGCGTCGCTGAGCGCGGTGCCCAACTGCGGCAACTCGATGGAGATGATCGAGCTTCTCTCCGGCACATGGGCCATCACGTTCAACAACAGCCACCACCGCCGCTTCCCACTGTCGGTGGCTCTCTCCGACGATCAGGGCCGCACCTGGAGTACCGTGGCCGATATCCAGACCGACTGCCCGACCGAGCGCTGCAGCTACGGCTACCCCTCGATCGCCCAGAATCCCGTCGACGAGACGATCTGGGTGACCTATACGCACAACCGACGAACAATCGGCTGGGTTCAAGTCAATGAGGCGTGGCTCAGGGAAAACTCCACGGCCTTCGCCACTCCTGAGTGAGGTGAGCGCTAAGGCGCATATTGAATACCGCAAAGACGGCACGACGCCGCGTTGACGGTTGGACGCACCCTCGCGCGGAACGCGCCCTCCGGGATCGCTCGATTATGGTGTCGAGCGACGGCCTTGCTCCGCTGTCCCGCTTGTCCCACAATGGTGGTGAGATCGAAGCCGAGGCCGCCCCGCCGCAAGTAGCGCAGGCGGCCCTTCGCACTTTCAATCGGAGAGACTGACATGGCCAAGAAGCGCACCGCCCAACGCGGTAGCAAAGCGACCAAGAGCCCGGAGACGCCGGCGCAACCCACCGTCACCGGGCTCCAGGTCGGAGCTGTGGCGGAAGAGATTTTGAGCGACCACGGGAATGAGTCGCCGGCGGAGCTCAGCGCCGCTGCGGCGCGCGCCGAAGCGGAGTACGACTACGAGCGCGCGGTGAACCTCCTGCGTCTCGCCGTGCTGGAGAGCGCCGGAGCCCCGGACTCGGTTGAGACTCTGGCGCGGTTTCTGGTGGAGACTTACGGGCAGTACGAAGAGGCGGTCGCGCTGCTTCGCTCTCGGGCGGCCAAGACCGGTTCACGACCGGCGCTCACGCGACTTCTGGCCGACGCCCTCTATCTACTCGAGCGCCACGACGAGGCCTATCCTCACTACCAGGCGCTCGTTCGCTTTCGCACACCACCCGAAGACAGCGAGCCGTGGACCAGGCTCGGGCTCCTGAGCGCCGAGGCCGGCGATGAAGCGGCGGCCCTCGAGGCTCTCGGCGAGGCGCTCCGCAGGAACCCCGCGGATCGGGTCGCCGAGCAGCACCGGCTACGTGTGGCCGAGAGTCTCGCGTCCCGCGGCGGCGAGAGGATCGCCCACGCGCGCGAGGCGTTCGGCAAAGGCGACACGGCAGGCGCGAGGACCATCCTGGGCGAGGTCCTGGCCGGACCGGTGCCAAACCGCGAGGCCACCCACCTCATGCGCGAGATTGAAGCGCATGAGGCACAGGAACGGCGAGACACTCTGGTGACCGCGGCTCAGCGGGCCGAACGCGAGGACGCTCTCGAACAGGCGCTCGAGCACTGGCGCGCGGCTGGTCACGAGGCGCCCAACGACGAGGAGGTGCGCGCCGCCATCGAGCGCCTCGAGCAACGCCTCGCCGCCGAGATTTTCCATGACAGCCTTGAACGTGGTGCCCAGGCGGTGCGGGATGGGCGCTTCGAAGATGCCATCCACGCCTTTTACCGCGCTCATGGAATCCGCCCGGCCGGAGTCGAGGTGCGCGCGGACCTCGAGGGGCGGCACCTCTACGATCTGACTGCCGACTTCTTGAGTGAGGTAGGGGCGCGCCACCTGGAACGCGCCGCTCCCGTGCTGGCGGTCCTCTGTCGCGCCGAAATGGCCATTGCGGCCGACAAACCGGAGGAGGCGGCGCCTCTGCTGCGGCAGGCGGCGCCGGCGCTCGGCGGCTTCCGGAGGCTCGAGAGCGCTCAAAAAGTGATCGCGAGCCATATTCGCAAGCAAGCGCTCGAGAAAGCGCAGGCGGCTTACGACGAAGGGCGCGCCCATGAGGCGGCCGAAGAGACCGAGGCCGCTATCCAGAGCTATGAACGCTCGCTCACCATCGCGGCCGAGGGCAACGCCGGCGGAGTGCGCGACGCCGAGACGCGGATCGCGACGCTGCGCGAGCGGCTGCAACGCCGCGATGAGTACGTTCGACTCCGAGCGCGCCTGCTGGCGCTCGCCGAGGGCGAGCGGTGGTTTGCGCTCTGTCGGACACTCGCCGAGGCCGCGCCGGCGTTGGCCTCCGACCCTGAGCTGGTCACGCTGCGCGAAGAGGCCAAACGCGCGATCGATGCGCGCTATCCGGTTAAACTGACCTCACTCTCTCCGCCCCCGCCGAATGAATGGGGGCTCGGCCTCGACAGCCGCGCGAACGGGCTCCCCGACATTGATCGCGCTCACGCCAGGGTGCTCCACTCCCCCGACGGCAGCCATCTCCTCGTACTCTCCGGGCCGCTCTTGGTGCAGGTCTGTACCCAAAAGCTGACCGCCTGCCTCGTGGCTGAAATGTCCGAGGACGTCTCTTTCGGCATGAAAGGCGAGCTGGTGCTGCTCGGCTATCATCCTCGCGAGGGATCGCGGCTGGCCCTGGTCAGCGAGGCGGAGCGCAACCTGACCTTGATTCAGGTCACCGAGGACGAAGTCCAAGTGGAAGACGTGTTCGACTTGGACGCCCTCCTCACCGGTCGCAATCTTCTGCGGTACTACGGGCTGCACGGGCCGAGCGAGCGGCTGGTCCAACTCGCAACCCCGCGCAAGAGCAACGGTCCTTCCAAGCTCAAGAACTTGAGTCTCAAGGATGGCCGCATAGTGCATGAGGAGAGCTACGGCTACGGCCTATGGAACCTCTTGCCCTACCCGAACACCGATCTTTTCGCGGTCAACCGGGTCCCTGAACCCGCGCTGTGCCGAATGCCGGGCTATTTTACGTTTGCCATGATGGACTACCGTGGACGGCTGGTCAGGCGCATCAACCTGCCCCCCGAAGAGCTACCGGAGCCAATGGAACGAATCCGCTCCATCACGCGCTGCGAGAGTCTCGACCGCCTCTTCCTGACTTACGACTACTACGACGCGATGGGCAACATCGTGCGCAACCACCCGGCGCTGCTCGTGTTACAATCCGGCGACCGGATCTTTTATCAGAGCGCGGCACCCGAGAAGCTTCTCTCCGGCAAGCGGCTCCCCAAGGGGCCACTCAGGATTCTCGAGCCCCGGGACGGAGAGCCATTGCTGATTCTCCCCTACTCAAACGCCGAAGGGGTCCCGGGCATCTCGGTGCTCGACGCCGCCGAACTCAAGCCACGCTTCGAGTTGGAGTTCGACGAGGGCGAGACGCTGCACTCCTTGCACACAAACGGGGCCGACCTGCTGGCATTGACCCATCCCTACGGCGATGGGGCGTGGCGTCTGCGCAAACTCGATCTCAACACCCGGAGTTGGCTCTGCTGACTCCCTCACTCCCCTCGATCCACGGACGCGGTGGAGGATTGAGGACTCGGACTTGACCCCCCTCGCCTCGCAGTGCCGAGGGAGGCGTCACCCGGAGGGCATCGAAAATCTCCGGGCCGAAAAATAGACGCCGCAGGGCTTCAAGCGGCTCAAGAGCGCGGTCGGCTTCTCGACGATAGAGCGCACCATGCCACTCTCATCCACCGAGATCCTACACTCACGTCTGATCCATAATCGTCGGCCTCCTCACGCACTGAGAGCGCCGTCGCGCGCCCACGCAACTCAGGAGTGGGGATGACCTGAGGGCAAGGCCGACAAGACCATTCCGGCTACCAGCTCGGCGAACGAGATCCCCACCGCGGCCGCCATCTTGGGCATCAAAGAGGTGGACGTCAGGCCGGGAATAGTGTTGGTCTCGAGGACCAGAAGCTCGTCCTCGGGGGTCCAGAAAAAGTCGGTCCGAGAGAAGCCGCGGCAACCCAACGCGCGGTGAGCGATGAGTGCCATCTCGCGTCCTCGCTGGTGAACCGAGTCGGACACCGGCGCCGGACAAGGCTCGCGGGTCGCCCCCTCGGTGTACTTGGCGTGGTAGTTGAAATAGGGATCCTCGAGGGGGATTATCTCGAGGAGCGGGAGCCCACGCGCCGGACCGAAGGCCCAGCCATCGAGCACACCGCAGGTCAACTCGCGGCCGGCCACGAACTCCTCCACCAACACGGTCCGGTCGTGAACGAACAGCTCGTCCAGAGTTGCCGCCAGCCGATCTTCAGAGCGGACGATCTCGAGCCCCACCGACGAGCCGAGGCGCGGCGTCTTGAGCACCCACGGCGCCTCAAAACGCGCCTTGAGTTCGGCCAGAGACTGGTCCTGGGCCTCCTGCCACCGCGCCCGCGACAAAATGATTTCAGCCGGAACCGCGATCCCGTGGCTCTTTAAGATCCTCTTGGCCACCGGCTTGTCCATGCACAGGCTACTGGCGTAAGAGTCGGAGCCGGTGTAGCACAACCCCAAAAGCTCCAGAAGTGACTGGAGCTTGCCGTCCTCCCCCTCGGGGCCGTGCATCGCGACGAAGACCACATCGGGGCGGTGCTCGAGGAGCGCGCGGCAGCCCTCCGGCAGCGCGACCCCCTGGTGCTCGGCGGGGGGCCACGGCATGGTGCAAGCAGGCCCGGTGGGCGACGGGAGATGCCACCCGCCTTGCTCGTCGATTACCACTGGGAGCGGCTCGAACAACCCGGGGGGCAGCCGTGAATCGCACAGATGATCATAAACCGCTCTCCCCGAGGCAAGCGAGACCGCATGTTCGCCGCTGCGGCCGCCCATCATCACCGCGACCACCAGTGGGCGCCGCATATTCGCCGCCCGGCTCCTCAGAATATCGCCTATCTCAGTCGCCATCGCTTCCTTGCTTCCTCTGAATGTCCGGCCGGCGCACCGGTTTGGCCCACAAACAACGAGACTCCGCGCCGCCCCCCATTTCAATCCTCCGAGAGAAAAATCTTGGCCAACGGCACCCCACGGTGACTGACGACACTCGTTGGTGTCCGAGTGTCGAACACATCCCTGAGTGCATCGGGCAGAGACCGCGCCGGATCGAAAAGTAGAACCAGATAGTCGACCTCCTCGCCCTCCTCGAAGCGTAGATCCTCGCGCAGCACACCCTCGCCGGTGAGTCGGCGGGCGAGCCGATGGAGCGTCGCCGTCTCGGGCGCAAGCATTACTCGCGCGCGAGCCGGCAATTTCTCGTTGAGCGCGCTTATTACCGGCGGGTCGAGGCCGAGCGCCGGCTTGAGCTGCAACCCCAGAGCCGCGGCCCCGGCGGGGCCTCCGACGAAGGCGTTCATATAGACGGCGTCCACCGACCCGGCCATCAGCCGCGAGACCAACGCACAAGCGACGATCAACACCACGCCCGCCGGCACCACAAGGGGACGCCGCTGCCACCGGCGCTCAATCAGCACCCTCAACCGCGCCACGCCGCCGGCCGCGCCCAACGCCAAGAGCGGCAAGAGCGGCACGATTCCGTCGACGCCATCGTACCACGGGCTCCCTGAGAGGCTGTGGACCACAAACAGCGTGGCGAGCAGGAGCAGCGGGAGCCGAAGATCGCGCGTGCCGGTGGTGCCGTCATTCGTCCGCGCGGGGCCGACTAACCCAAAGACGGCCAATAGCAGCAACAGAGGTGGCAGACGCACCAACCAGAAGAGCGCGGCCGTCCACAGTGGTGGGGCGGCCCCGGTGGCTTGATCGAAGACACGACCGAAGAGCAGGAGTGGAGGGTGGGGGGCCAAATGGGGGGCTATCATATATTCGAGGAGGCGCGACCCGGTCTGGACGCGCAACCAGGGCCATAACGCCACCAGCAGCGCCACGCCGAGAGCCACGCCGAGCACGGGATAGAGAGGAAGTGGAGGCAGCGAGATGAGCCCCGCGGACCGATCCTCGGAGGGGCCACGGCGCAAACTCTCATCGAGGTACAGGGGTATGATGAAGAGCACGCCAAGCGGAGTGACCACAACGGCAAACGCCAGCGCCAATGCCGCCGGCAGGCCACCCAACCGGCCATCGCGCGCGGCCCGGACACCGCCGCAGAGTAGAATCAGACTAAGCCCCAGGTAGGGCTCGGGGCCGCAGGCGAAGACCTGGCCCACGAACCCGGGAGAGAGCACCAGCAACACACCACTCACGAACGCCGGGAGCGCTCCGAAGCGGCGATAGGCAAAACAAATGACGAGGATCAAGGTGCTGAGCGCGACGAGCCCCCCCATGAGCAATAGCGCGTTGCGGCCGCCGAGGGTCGAGGCCAGCAGCGCCCAGGTTCCCCCCTGGACGAGCGCGACAGCCGGCGCCTGGGCATCGCGACGCTGCCAGGCCAGCTCGGTGCGGCGGTGATCGTTGGCGGGGGTGCCGATCCCGCCAAGCCACTGGGCAATGCGCTCAGCGCCGTCGATGGTGGCGATCTCATTGCTGTTGGGGGCCGACCAGGCCGGCCCGGCCGGCCGCTCGGCACACCCGAGCAAGACTCCCACGAAGAGCAGAGAAAACACCGGCCGCAAAGCGGTTGAGCGGAGAGTTGGGCGAGCCGTGTTCAAGCCAAACTCCGTGACGTCGAGCCGGAGGGAGGCCTCCGAGTGTGGTTAAAAAAAGAGTAACACGAGTACCGGCGCGGAATCGAGCCCATTCGCGGCTATTCCACGGACGTGGTGGATGATTGAGGCTATTCGTCACTCTTCTCGCGCGCGATGGCGCAGGAGTGAAGCAGGGAGCGGCGGAAGGACGCGCGAGCTGCCGGGGAGCCACTCCAAAGCCTTCGACAGCGTGCTCGGGCCCCTGACGCTGGAGCGCGCCTACGTAACGCCTGGGGTGAAAGACGGGGAGGCGACTACCTCTTCGATGAAGACGATCAGGTTGCCACTTTGGTATTTGGCGGCGACGATAGCGAGGAGATCCGGACCGTGATAGTCGGTGAGGACAAGGTGTCTGCCACGGTTTCGCCCGGCATGAACCAGTTCGCCAAGCTCTAGGCGCTCGACTCAATCCACATAATAACCATAGTAGCCCCAGCGCCCCCAACAGGACTGGGTGTAGGTGTAGTCGCTGTTCGTACCGTCGGGGCAGATTGTGTTATCGAAAACCGCCCCCTCGAGGAACGCGTACTCCAGGGAGTGGGAGCCCAGCAGGGATGCGTCGGTGAAGTCGGCCCCGGTCAGATCGGTGTTGTAAAACCAGCTCCGATGCAACTTGGCGCCGGTGAAGTCGGCGCCCGCCAAATTGGCTTCATCGAGTTCTTGCCCCTCGAAGTGGGCGCCCCGGAACGAGGCGCCGGAGAGATCGCGCCCGACGAGGCTGAATGGCGGCATGATCTTGGCCGGCCCAAAGATGTCTTCCAGCCAGATGAGCGCGAGGGCCGGGTAATCGCCGCCCGGCGCGAGATCGTCGATCGAGACCATCTCGGCCGGTAGATCGGGATCGACGGCCGCTCCGGGGATGCTCGTCTGATCGTTATAATAGGCGCCGTCCCAGGTGGCCTCGTCGGCGCCCAGGGGCGAGAAGAACCGGGCGTTCACCAGTGTCGCGCGGGTGAAGTCGGCGCCCCACACGGACGCGTTGTGATTGAAATAGGTGTGCGACAACCGGGCGCGGACCAGGTCGGCGTCTTCGAACGACACTTCTGCAAAGTAGCGCCCCACTAGATCGGCGCCGGTGAGATCGGCCCCGGCAAACGAGGTATGTGAGGTGCGAGCTTGGGCGTCGAATTTGAAAGGCATGTTGTGGTTGTGGTTGGAGACCTTGCCGCGGAACTGCGCGTTTTGCAGGATGGTGTCGCTCAGATCGACGTGATGAATGTCCGCCATGGTAAGATCGGCTTCGGTGAGGTCGGCGAACGGGAGCGCGCTGTTGGCGAGAAAGATCCTGCTGAGGTTCGCCCGGTAAAAGTTGGTGTTGGTCCCCGTAAAGCTCTCCAAGGACAACATGCTCAGGTTGGCGTAGGACAGATCGAGATCCGACGCGTCGGTGCCTATCGCATCAATCCGGACCATGTCGACCGGCGGGACGAAGAGAGGCGGGAACTCTGTGTCCGAGTCATAGATGGCGCCGCTCAAGTCCACTCCGGTGAGGTCGGCGTCGGACAGATCGGCGGCACGGATGGTGGCGCCACGCAAGTCGGCGCGCAAGAGTTGATCGCCTCGAAAGCGTTGGCCGACGAGGTCGGCGCGCTGCAAGTTGGTGTCATGGAATGTCGCGTCGCCGAGAAAACCGCCCTTGGCGACGGGGATGTCTATGCCCCCCATGCCCGGCATCTTCACATGGGACAGGTCGGCGCCGTCGAATTTGCACCTACCACAGAAGAACCAATCGCCGAAGTTGCTGTGGTTCAAAACGGCGCCGGTCAAGTCGGCGCGGGACATGTAGACAGAGCTATTGAAGTCGGTGCCCACCGCGGTGACGTTGCGCATGATCGCGCCGGTGAGGTCGACCTCCTCCAAGATCGCTCCGGTCAGGTTGGCTTCGGTCAGGTTGGCGTAGTTCAAGTTGGTGTAGCGAAACGATGCGTAACGGAGATCAGACCCCGTGAGATCAATCCCCGTCAGGTCCTTGTTGTGGAGCCTGATTCCGTGGAGCACTTGATTACGGCATTTGCCGAAGGCGACCAGTTGGCATTCATCCCCCGCGGGTCCTTCCGGGCCTTCCGGACCTTCCGGGCCTTCCGGGCCTTCCGGTCCTTCCGGGCCTTCCGGGCCTTCCGGGCCTTCCGGGCCTTCCGGGCCTTCCGGTCCTTCCGGTCCTTCCGGTCCTTCCGGTCCTTCCGGTCCTTCCGGGCCTTCCGGTCCTTCCGGTCCTTCCGGGCCTTCCGGGCCTTCCGGTCCTTCCGGGCCTTCCGGGCCTTCCGGGCCTTCCGGTCCTTCCGGGCCTTCCGGTCCTTCCGGGCCTTCCGGGCCTTCCGGGCCTTCCGGGCCTTCCGGTCCTTCCGGTCCTTCCGGTCCTTCCGGTCCTTCC
>PWKZ01000207.1 GCA_003559575.1 Bradymonadales bacterium
AGCGCTGCTACGCCTCCGCTCGATTTGGATTGTTTCCTTGCACTTGCACCCGCCTCATTCCCCTCGGTCCACGGACGCGGTGGAGGATTGAGGCCCCTCGATCCTCGGACGCGGTGGAGGATTGAGGCCCCTCGATCCTCGGACGCGGTGGAGCATTGCAGGCGGTGGCAAAGAGTTTGCTGAGGGCTGGCCCCCTTAAAGCTAATCGCTGATTACTGACGGGTGGGGGTGGAAAACCCTTGGAGGAAAGCAGGCCTTTGGGCTATGGTCACGCTGGCTCATTATTTCGCGGGGAGGTGGGCGCCGTGTTTGAATTTACCTGGGATGTCGATCCCGTCCTGCTCGAGGTCGGTTTTTTACAAATTCGGTACTACGGGCTTTTCTTCTTGGTGGTGTTCCTGGGGGGCTACGGCCTTTTCCGCTGGCAGGTGCTGCGCGCCGGCGGCACCGAGGTGGACGCGAGCGACATCTTCATGCCTGGCATCCTCGGCGTGCTGATAGGAGCCCGGCTCGGTCACGTACTGTTTTACGAGTGGCAGCGCTTTCTGAGCGACCCCCTCTGGCTGTTCCAGATCTGGCGGGGTGGTTTGGCAAGCCACGGCGCCACCATCGGCTTGCTCGTGGCAGTGTATTTCTATGCCAAGCAGCACCGGCAGTCATATGTGGAGTGCATGGACCGCTTCGCCCTCTCGGCCGGCCTCGGGGCCACCATGGTGCGGCTCGGCAACTTCTTCAACTCCGAGATCATGGGCAAGGTCACGGATCAGACCTGGGGCGTTCGCTTCCCCCGCTTTGATGTCGAAGTGGTCCGCGCCGGAGAGTTGGCTCCCCTGCGCCACCCCACCCAGCTCTATGAGTTCGCGCTGGGACTGTTCGTGATGTTCACTCTCTGGCTCGCCGATCGGCTGCTCGGAGGAGAAAAACGCCCTCGGGGAGCCCTCATCGCGCTCTTTTTCGCGGTCTATTTCACAGGACGATTCCTGGTGGAGTTTTTCAAGGAGCACCAGGCACTCGATCCGTCCTCACCACTCACGATGGGGCAGTTTCTGTCGCTCCCGCTGGCTGTCGCCGGGGTGCTGGCCTTCATCTACTCGCTCAAGAGGGGGATCCCCGCCGGCTGGAATACGGCGCCGGCCGCTCCACCGAAGCGGGCCAAACCGACCAAGCGCGGCAAGAAGGCCGGGGCCAAGCGCAATTGATTCAGCGCACCCGCATCAGCCGCAAGCGCAGCCCATGATCACGAAACGCCTCGCGATAGAATGAGACCACACCAATCTCGTAGCGCTCCTCGAGGAGGGTGAACTCATCCTCGGCCGCCTCCATGAGATCCTCGATCCGCCGGCAGGCGGGAGAGTAGAGCGCCACCAACGCCCCAAGCTCGCCGCTGAAGCTCGGATCCTCCAGAAGCGCGAGGTGGCAGATCGGATCGAGATAGACGGCGCGGCACTCGCCTCGCTCCACCCGTTCGCGGCCTTTGGCCGGCGCGAACGCCCGCTCGACCAGCGCGGCGGGATCGCGCACATCCCACAAGAGCGCGGGAAAGCGGAGCGCCAAGAGAGGGTGCGGGAGGGCAATCTGTAACAGCGGCAGCCCGCTTGGACGGCGCTCCGAGAGACGCTTGGAGCCCTCTTCCCGGCCTCCGGTGTCCAGCTCGAGCTCGCGGGCATCCGCCCCGGGGCGCATACCGGCATGGCGCGCGGCGGTTAAAACACACCCATCGGGGAGCGTGGCAAGCGCATCTCGCAAGAACGCGTATTCCGCCTGCCACTCGGCCTGCGAGCGAATGCTCCCCTGGCCGGCCAACAACGTCCCGACCACGGGCAAAAGCCACAGCCACCGCGGCGCCGGTCGCCCGGGAAGCGCTTCGCCCGCCAGGCGCACCATTGCCGCCACCCCGAGCGCGACGAACCACAGCCCGAACAGCGGCCCCAACACGGTATAGCGCACCTCAACCAGCTCACCGATATCAAACCCGCCGAGCACCGGAGGCGCCGCCACCGCCACGAGGCCGACCAAAGGCAGAAGCGCCGCAGGGCGACCGCGTACCGCGCGCTGGACACTCACGACGCCCCCGACCACCGCCGGCGCGACAAAAAACAAGGCCCACGCCCATCCAGGTAGCCCTGGGTCATGGCGCAGCATTACCCACAATAACCGCGGCAGCGCATCGAAGCTCCACGCCGCCCCCCCCGCCTGATCGAGCAGGGGCCGCCACAGCGGCAGCCAAAAGAGCGCGGCCGAGACGCTCAACGCCACCAATGTCCAAAGAAGCACCCTCCATGACCTCGGAGACTCCGACTCGCGCGCCGCGATTACCAGGAGCCCGACCGCGAACAACCCCGGCACGATCTCGGCGCGCACCGCCGCGCCCAACGTGAGCGAGCACAGCACCAATAACAGAGCTGCCCCTCGTAACGCGTGGCGGGCCGCGCCGGCGGCCAAACCCAGGCCGGAGGGAGGCTCCGCGCCGGCCGCAAACCCCAGGAGAGCAGCCGCCGCGGTGACGAGCGGCCAGATCTGCGACGAGTCGCCCACCGACAACCACACCAGGGAGGGAGAGACGAGGAGCAGCGCCGCCCACGTCACCGCATGGAGGCGCCCCACCCCGAGCCGTCGCGCGCCCAGCCACAGAACCGCGGGCGCCAACGCGCCCAGGATGCGGTGGAGATTGAACAGCCACGTGTCTCCGGGCCCCGGGAGCAATTCGACGAGGCGCACCAAGGAGTCGAAGACGGTGGGGTAGGAGCCGCGAAAGACGCCTCCAAGCCCCCCCTCCGGCGGCAACGGCAGATACCAGTTGACGGGCCTGCCGGCAATGGTCGCCCGCAAGCCCAAACCACAGAAGAACAGCGCCGCCGCAGACCAACGATCACGTGACGGCAGGGATCTCGCGACGCCGGTCGCCACCACCCCCAAGAGCAACAACCAGAACAAAACCAGCCAATCGAGGAGCCTCGAGAGGCGACCCACCGGCCCCGGCTCGAGTGCGTCGCCGGCGCCCCAAACCGAGGCCAACGCTTCCGCCGCGACACGGTTCGCGGTGAGGCGCGCGTGGAGCATTCCGGCGTGCGCGAGCAGATCCTCGGGAGCCCCATCGGGAGGACAAAGCCAGATCTCGGCCGGCGCCGCGAGACAACTCGGGGCGGGCGCCGTCGCCCCATGGGCGACGATGAGCGGCCCGAAGCCATCGTCCAGGCGCATCACGTTGCGATCAATGCGCAGCGAGAAGCGGCAGCCCGGCTCCCGGTTCAGACAGACGAGCCGGTTTTCTCGCAGAGTAGCTTCGAGAAACGCCTCGTGTCCGGGGCGAATGGACTCGGAGGCCCGGATGGGCCCTCCATCGGCGGCGCCGGCGGCAGCGCTGGCGGGCGCGCAAAGCCCCACCGCCAAGAGCGCAAAGAGCGGCAGGAGCGCCCGCGGCAAGGAGGTTTCTTCGATGTAGCGCAGGTGTCCCAGTTTGTTTCGCCTTCCCAGGGAGCGTCCGCCGTGGCCCTCGAGCGAGGCCACGAGCGCAAAAAGCATCATACCCAAGCCGGCTCCCATCCAGAAAGCCCGGATGGCCCTCAGCTAACCCCAGCAGAAGAACAGAAGCAACAAAAGCTCTATGGACATGACGACCTCGCGGTCCTATATTCTCGGCGGTCATATGTGGCCTTTCCAAGGCCGGAGAAGTTTGTGGCATGGCAAAACGCGACTACTACGAAATATTAGGGGTAAAAAAAACGGCGAGCGCCGACGAGATCAAGAAGGCCTTTCGGTCTCTTGCGCAGATTTGTCACCCGGACAAGAACCCCGGTGACACCGCCGCCGAGGAGCGCTTCAAAGACATCAACGAAGCCTACGCGGTCCTGAGCGACCCCAAAAAACGGCGCCAATACGACAACATCGGCGCCGAGGGCTTTCACCAGCAGTTCTCTCAAGAGGACATCTTCCGCGACTTCGACCTGAACTCGATCTTCAGCGACCTCGGAGTCGGGCGGGGAGGCGGCGCAGACGATCTGTTCAGCAGCCTGTTCGGCGGTCGCGGGCGGCGGCGCCCGCAACGGGGGGCAAACCCATTCGTCGACTTGGGCTCTTTCGGCGGCGCCGGCCCCTGCCACGGCGGCGGACAGCCCACCCGAGGCCAAGACTATCGCCAGGTAGTCGAGATCTCACTGCATGAGGCGGTCTACGGAGGCAATCGGCGGTTGTCGATCTATCCGGCCGACTCCGGCGCGGATCCCGGCGCGCGACAGGATCTCAACGTCCGCATTCCCCCCGGCGTCACCGACGGCAAGCGTCTCCGGCTGGCCGGCAAGGGCGGCCCCCCCCAAGGTCCGGGCGGCCCACCGGGCGACCTGTTCTTGGAGATCCGGGTCGCCTCACACCCGACCTTCAAGCTTGAAGGCCGGGATCTCGTCGTCGAGCAGACGGTTTCCCTGACGCAGGCGATCCTCGGTGACCAGGTGGCGGTCCCGACCCTGCGTGGCGAGACCAAGCAGCTCCGTGTGCCTCCCGGCACTCAGAGCGGCACCCGCTTGCGGATGCGAGGCCTGGGAGTCCCCGCGCACAAAGGGGAATCCGCCGGCGACCAACATGTGGTCCTCAAAGTCCAAATCCCCCGGGAACTGACCGACGAACAACGCCAGATGATCGAGAAGCTCCGCCACAGCGGGCTCTAGAGTGTCCATAATCGTCGGCCCATCCTGGGAAACGCGCGCGGATTCACGCACATCTGCGGCGTCACCTGCACCGAATCCTCGCCCCGTGCCTCGGCGAGTTTTCGGAGGAGCGGTCGTCAAGGCGCCTGCTGCTCGGCAAAGACCACCGGGTAGCGGAACGTAACCGACTCGGACTCAGGGCTCGCGAACCTGAACCCCTCGAACACATTTAGAATACAGTAGGACAACGGGGCGTGCTCCAGCTCGCTGTCGACCAGCTCCAAGCTCTCCATGATCCCATATTCGGCGTCGACCCCATCACCGGGCGAGATGGAAAACTCAACCACCACGCGGCCCGCCAGATCGGGCTCTGCCACGAGCCACTCACGGTAGCACTCGCTGATATCGGGCGCCCCCTCTGCAAACGCCGCTCGCATCCCTTCGTAATCGAGGCTCCAGACCATCGGGTCGTCCTCTTCCAGGGGATCGGACTCGTAATCGTCAAAGTCAGGCTCGTGGGGAGGCTCCTCCAAGACAGGCGGCGACGGCTCGGACGGCGGCACCCAAACGTAGTCGCCGGGCTCGCGCGGGGTTGTCGGACGCACTCCGAGTGACTCGGGCACGGGCTCACGCGCGCGGGGAGACTCCGGCGCGGTCTCGAAATCCTCGGGCGCCGGCTCGTCGGGCGCGGGAGCGCGCTCAGGGAGGGGGGCGGGCTCGCTCTGACGGCTCGGAGCAACCTGCGCCACCGGCGTGCCCGCCGGACGTTGGCGCGCGGGCCGCGACGGCGGCAGAGGCCGGTACCTCAACGCACGCTCCGGAGCAGGGGTGGCGACGGAGGGCGCGGCCTCTTCAGGCTCCGGGGGCTCTTCGGGCGCGCTTCGCAAAAGCAAAAAAGCCCCCAGGAGAGCGAAAAAAATCACGGTAACGCCTGTCACCCACTTGAACACCGCTGAGACTCCTGAGTACCGCAAACGGCCGACCACACGAGGAGGTCAAGCTCTCGAATCCAATAATAGATACTACCCAAACAGGAAAGCCGATCACAAACTCGCGCGGGAAGCACCGGCACAAGGTTAGCCCCCGGCTGTGAAGCTGCCGGGGGTCGGGGGGACACGAACATTGAGGCGCGGAGCGCCGGCACCGCGACTTTGCGATTGCCGTGGTTAACCAACCTCGCTCGCCTGGGGGGCCGGATCGGAGTCGGGGGGCGCGCTCAAATAGACCAGCCCGTTGTCTCCATCCACGGTCACGATCTGTCCATCCTCGATTCGGGTAGTCGCTTGTTTGAGGTTGACCACCGCAGGGATCCCGTACTCCCGCGCCACCACACAGCTATGAGAGAGCGCCCCGCCAAGCTCCATTATGACCCCGCCGGCGACGAGAAACAGGGGGGTCCAGCCCACATCGGTATAAGGGGCCACCAGGATCTCCCCCGGTCGGAGTTGCTCGCCGTCGCGCGGATTGTCGAGCACTCGCGCCACACCGCGAACCTGCCCCGGGGATCCCGGCAGCCCACGCAACACGCGCGCCGCCGCCTCTTGCGATAACGGCTCTTCCATTGTCGTCTCAGCCACTAGCCGACCCGCGCTCAAGGTGAAAGTGTCGGGAGGATCGGGAGCCCGGCAAAACGTCTCGTACTCAGCGCGCCGCGCCGCCACCCGCAGCGCCGGCATCATCGGCTCCGCGACCTGCCCACGGCTGCGTTCGGTGAGCCACGCGGACACCTCGTCCATCGTCAAAAAGAACACATCATCGGCTTTGGCCACGAGGCCCTCGCGCACGAGGCGGCGCCCGACCTCCAGCACGAAATGGCGATACATGGCGAGGGTATGGACCACTTCCGAGCGCAGCGCCTCCCGCCGCCGGGCGGCATCCTGCGCCAACGCCAGGGTCTTGGCAAAGACGGGCCCGATTGGCGCCGGCATTGCGGCCACGACCTCGCGCGTCGCCTCCTTCCGAATACGGGCCAGCTCCTCCGGCACGGCCGCCGGGTCGGGCAGGCTGGAGGACGCCATGTGAGTCGCGAGTACATTGAGGAGGAAGCTCGGATCGTCCCTCCAACGCGGAGTTGAGAGCTCGGCTTCGCGCGCCGCGCGGTGGCCGTGGATCTCCAAAAAGGTCTCCAACATATCGGCCACCGGAGCGCTCTCGCGAGAAGCCCGGAGGGATGCCAGAACCTCCGCCGCGCTCCGGTCTTCCTCGCCGTGCCGCGTGAGGACCCGCGCCGCCGCCGGACAGCGGCGGGCCGCAAGCGCAATCCCCAGCAAAGCCAAGCCCGGCGCGGCGCTGCTGACGCTCGACAAACCCACGAACAGACGCTCCTGCGCGACGCTCGAAGCTGCCCCACCCCACCGTTTGAGCATCGCAATGACCGCAATGTATGAAGACAGCGCGTTGGAGGCGCCGGCCAGCATCAGAGTGCCGGTGCGGTTGAAAACCGTGGTCAACGACTCGAGCACCTCCAGCAGGTCGGCCTCGCTCAACGACTCCAGATTGCGCGCATAAAACCGCATGCGATAGCGCTCGAACGCGCGCGTCCAGGAGCTCGCCAGCCACGGCAGGAAGACCTGGGAGGCCGCCATCCGCGGCAGAGTGAGCGGCAGGCGAAGCATGAACAGAAGCGGGCTGCCCGGGACATATGTCTCCTTGAGGCCCGAGAGCCCGCCGCCGCCGCCCAAGGTGAGGAGCCGCTCGGGAGGGAAAAACGGGATCTGGGAGGCGACCGACATGAACTCGGTCAGGTTGAGGTAGACCCGCCCGCGGAAGTTGCCCACCAATTCGTAATGCTTGGGCACCGATAACCCCAAAGCGGCGAACGCCTCCTCGAAGCCACGGCGGGAGAACGCGCGCAGCACGGACCAGGTCATCGGCGTCCCGACCCCGGGGAGCGCCTCGCCCACGTTCACATTGCACCACAACGACTTGCCGTTGCCACCGCGCACAAAGGGGGGCCGCCCCTCGTCGCCCGCCGCGAGACCTCGACCGGCCGTGATCGGACGAGCCTGCAAGAGCACGAGGCGGCCTCCATCATCAATGGCCCACTCCACGTCTTGCGGCGCCCCCTGCTCGCGCTCGAGGCGCACACCGGCGGCGGCCAGACGAACCAGCTCGGCCGGCGAGAGCGAATCGCGCGCCGCGCGCTCAGGAGGCAGCGCCACACGCTCGAGACGCCCCTCCGCGCCCTCCTCGAGGCTGGTCGACTTTTCGGCCAGGTGGCGCGCGCGCACGAAGCCGGTCTCCTTGTCGATGGCATAGGTATCCGTCGCGCCCCCCGCCACGACCCCCTCCCCAAGCCCAAACGCGGAACACACCAGCGCCTCGCTTGGGTTGCCGGAGAGCGGGTTGGTCGAGAAGAGCACCCCGGCACTGCGCGCCGCGACTCGCGCCTGCACAATCACCGCCATCTCGGGCGGTCGCGCGTCGCTCCGACCGTGAGGGCCGTAAAGCAACCCCTCATCGCGGAACAAACTGGCCCAGCATTGCCGGATGTGATCGAGCAGCTCGTCGTGACCTCGGACGTCCAGAAAAGTTGCTGCCTGACCTGCGAAGGAGGTGGTTCGACCGTCCTCATGAGTAGACGATGAACGAACCACGAGTCGCGGGCCGACGACAGCGACCAGCTCGTCGTGAGAGCGGAGGATCGCGGCGCGCACGGCGGCGGGAAAAGGGGTCGTCCGGATCCGCGCCCGCAGCTCGGCGGCGGTGTCGACCTCGAGTACCGCGCGCGCCAAAGTAGCCCTATAGGCCTCGGTGGTAACACAGAACCCTGCAGGGACAGTAAATCCCAGGCGGATCAAACGACACAGTCCGGCTCCCTTGCCACCGACCAACGCCACGTCGGTGGGGCCGGCGATTATGGGAGTCGTGAAGCGCTCGCCCAATTTCTCCCTGCCCAATCCGAAGTGCCCCAGCCCGATAATTCGGTGTCGAGCACTGGGGTACCAATCGACGTCGGCGCTGCGTTGGCCTCCGCTCGATTTGACTTGTTTCCTTGCACTTGCATCCGCCTCACTCCCCTCGGTCCACGGACGCGGTGGATGATTGAGGATAACCTAACCTCAATCCTCCACCCCATCCGGGATTCGGGAAGCGATTCGGGCACAATTGCGGCGTCATCTTCACCAAATCGATGCTCGACGTAGGCGCTGCGTTGGACTGCGCTCGATTTGACTTGTTTCCTTGCACTTGCATCCGCCTCACTCCCCTCGGTCCACGGACGCGGTGGATGATTGAGGATAACAGCACCGGATGCGAGGATGGTCAAGAGATGATATAAATCGTCGGTTCGTTCTGAGGAACGAGCGTGTGGAGGCGCTTGCATGTCCGGTGCAGGTGCAGCCGCGGCTGCGTCTGGAACGGAAAGCGGACGCCGGGATGAACCGACGAGCGCTGGTGCGGCGAGGAGTGCGCGTGGAATCGGAGGATCAGGGCTGATGTCGTCATCCTTTTTCGACATCGTGGTGGTCGGGACCGACCTCTCCGGGCTCGTGATGGCAGCGGTCGTGGCCAAGAGGGGCTATCGCGTCCTGGTGATCGGTCAAGGCCGCAAGGGGGAGGCGTATGAGATCGACGGCATCCCACTGCCGCGCCGGCCCCATCTATTCCACGGGCTGACCGATTGCCCCGTCGCCGAGCGGCTGTTGGTGGAGTTGGGGCTCAACATTGAGCTGCGCAACCGCAGTGGCCCGTTGACACCACGCTTTCAATTCGTGACGCCCAGGCATCGGCTCGACATAGACAACGATCCCCGCGTGTTGGAGCGTGAACTGCAGCGGGAGTTCCCCGCCGAGACGGCCGCGATCGAGCGTTATATGAGGCATGTGGCGCTTGACAACGCGCGGCTCCAGGCGGTGATGGAGAGCCACCCGCCTCTCCTGCCGACCGGTTTTCGCGAGCGCCGCGCGCTGCGGCGCGCCACCTCTGATATCCAAGATATGCTGGGAGAGGGGGACGCGTCGGCCTTCGACCACTACTTGGGCCACTTCCGCGATGGGAGCGCCGCCCGCGCCATGCTGGCAGCGCCGCTGCCCTTCATGGCGCAACCCGATCTGGCCACGATGCCCTCCACCACCTGGGTTCGCGCCGCCGTCCACGCCACCCAGGGCTTTCACTCCCTCCAGGGTGGGAGCGACCATTTGCGGGCAACGCTTATCGATAGGGTGGTAGGCCACTGTGGCAGCTATCGCCCCGAAGCCACCGCCCAGAGCGTCAACATCTCTCGGGGCCGAGTGCGCGCGCTATTCTTGTCCCCCCGTGACGAGGAGGTCGGCTGCCGTCTCGTGGTGGCCAACTCCGATCCCAAACGATTTTTCCAGACGGTGCCCCACGAGAGTCAAAAGGCGCGCTTCCACCACGCGCTGCACTCTCTGCAGCCCTCGCACTATCTGGCGACTTTGAACCTCGTCGTGGAGGGCCCCACGGTCCAGGAGGGGATGGGAGCGCTGGTCTTCTCCGTGAACGACCCCGCCCAACCTCTCGAGGGTGAGAACCTGTTGGCGGTGACCACCGATGATCGGGTTCACGCCCGGCGCGACGGATCGCCTTGTCGAGTCGTGAGCGCCGCCTGTCGCGTGCCGGCGCGACAATTCAGCCCCCGCGTGGAACAGGCGCGGCGCATCCAAGAGCGCATGGAGCGGCACGTCGCGCGTCTCATCCCGTTCTTCGACGAGCGGGCGGTCGTGCGCCATCTCACCTGGATGCCGCGTGACCCCGCGCTCGCCGAGCTCGACATGGGAGAGGTGATCCCTCTCTATTCATGCACTACACCCGGCAGCCTCAACGGCTCTCCGCTCGACTCTCAAAGCGGTTACAAAAACGTCCTCGTCGGTGGAGACATGCTGTTTGCGGGGTTCGGCTACGAAGGGGTCTTCCTGGCCGGCGACGCGCTCATCCACCGCGCTACCAAAGCCATTGTGCTCAAGAGCACCTTGCATGACTGAGCGCGCCCAGCCCACTCCCCGCTCGCCGGCACGATTCGTCGCCTGTGCGCCGGCGGTCTTGCTGTGCTCTCTTTTCGCCTTGGGGAGCCTGGCGTCCGAACGGCAACCTCTTCGGATCGACGACATCATTGACCGGGCGGTCGAATCGTCCCCGAAGGTCCGCGTCGCGAAGGAAGAAGCCGCCAAGGCCGCAGCGCGCCACTCGGAAGAGGTGGGGCGCGCGTTCCCGCGTGTGACCCTGACGAGCCTCTTTTCGGTGGCGCCGGGGCATACGGGCGACCCGCTCGAGCCGCGGGGATCGCTGTTCGACCATTGGGGCTTTGTCTTCCGCCTCGAGGTCCAAGGACAAGTGCCGCTCTACACCTTTGGCGCTCTCTCGGCGCACCGCCACGCCACCCGCATGCGCGCCGAGGCGGCGCGGGTCAGAATGGCCGATGTGATCCGCGAGGTCAGGCTGGACGTCCGCCGCGCTTGGAATGAGCGACGGCGCGCGGCCGAGGTGGCCGCAGTCATCGAGGACGGGCTCAAGCACATCGATGAGATCGACGAAGTGCTCGAGTGGATGGATTTTGAAGATCATGAGGATTACGACCAAATCGAGGCGTTGATGCTTCGAGTGCGAAGGAGCGACTTACAGATCCGCCTCGAGACCGCGCGACGGGAAGAGACCATCGCCCGCAAGCGCCTCGCGCTGCACCTGGAGATTGCAGATCCGTCCACACTGATCTTCGCCGAGGAGGATCTCGCGCCACCTCTCGAGGCGCTCCCCTCCTTGGACGCGCTTGACTCCCTGGCGCCGCTGCTGAACCCCCGGCTCAGAGCCGGCCGCCGCGAGATCGATGCCGCCCGCGACGAACATCGCGCCGCGAGGCGCTCGCTGCTGCCGGAACTGTTCATCGCCGGCCGGGTCCAGCTCGGACTCTCAACCTCGAGCGACCGCCAGGAGAGTCCATTCGCCCGCGATATCGCCAACCGCCGAAGCGCCGCGATAATGATCGGCATGCAGGTGCCCCTCGACATCCCGCAGCGAATAACGCGGCGCGACACCGCCGAAGCGCGCGCGAGCCATATCGCGCGGACTCAAAAGAGCACCGAGACCGAGGTCCGGCGGCGCGTGGCGAGAGCCCACGGACGACTGGCCGACGATCTGGAGCTACTCCCTACTCTGAGCGAAGCCGCGGCCGCGGCCGAGGAGTGGTTCAAGGAGCGTCGCGAGGCTTTTCACGAACGCCCGGGACGACTTAGAGGTGTGCTTCGATCCGCCGAGCAAGCGATCGACAGGCGGGTGGCAGTGATCGAGACTCTCACCCGGTTGAACACCGGGCTTGCGCTCTTGAGCCGTGAGGTGGGAGTCGATGAGTCGACGGTCCTCTCGCTCGCGCCGCGGGCGATTCCCGAGCGACGCACGACACCCCCCCGCAAGTTGGAGATCCCCGAAGGTCTCAGCCCGGAGCTGCGCGAGCGGCTCAAAAAGAGACTGGAGGCGATGGAGACCTTTTGACCGTGGAACACCGGACAGCGAGTGACGTGGTCGCTGAAGGAGGGACTAAGAGCTGTGATTGAACCCAAAGATATATTGAAAGACCTGGGCAAGGACGTGATCGCCCAGGATCACGCGCTGAAAGAGATGTCGGTCGCCATCTACAAGCATTTGATCGGCCACAGCGCGGGCAATGTCCTACTCATCGGCAACAGCGGCACCGGCAAAACGACCATCATGAAGGCAGCCGAGCGCTTCTTTCGCGAGACGAAGGGGTTTGAGAAGTTCTCGACCATCATCAGGGTCAACGCCAACGTGGTCGCCGATCTGGCGGCGCGCGGCTCCCAGACCAACATGATCCTGGACCGGTTGGCGCAAACCGCGCGCCAGGCGCTCGGCGAAAAAGCGACCCTCGAGAAGATGCGCGACTACGTCAGCCACGGCATCGTCAACCTGGACGAGGTCGACAAGATCCGCGCCTCGGTGGGCGGCGAGCCCAACGTCAAGGGGATCGTGGCGCAGGACAGCTTGCTGACTCTCCTCGAGAACGAGAACGTGGTGGTCGAGCTGCCCTACTTTGACAACGGCTGGACGAGCAAGAGCGTCCCCATCAACACGCAACACATCCTGTTTGTGGCCGGCGGCGCCTTCGAAGAGCTCTACAACATGGTCTATGACCGGGTCACGGAAGGGTCGGGGCTGACGAACCTCTGGCGACTGATCCCCAAGGCCGACGGCACCCTGGAGCGCAGGGTGGTGTTCAGGATGGGCGACCACATGCGCTTCGAGGATTTGTTTCGCTACGGCATGACACCGCAGTTCATCGCGCGCTTCGACGGCGTAATCATGCTGCACGATCTCACCGCGCCGGATTTGATCCGAATCTTCACCGAGATACCGGGCGCGCTGTTCCCCATCGCCAAATCTTTCTTCGCTCACAACGGGATCGAACTCAAAATCACTCCGGAAGCGATGCGGTTCATCGCCGATCGCGCCGCAGAGCAGCACCGACTTGGAGCGCGCGCGCTGCGCGAGGTCTTCGGGCGGATCATCAAGCACTACGAGTTCGATCCGCGCGGAACCGGAGAGGTCAAGCAGACCCCTGAGGGAGAGGTTCTCGAGATCACACGCGACGCGGTCAAACTGGCGCTCGATGGCGAAGAGTAGCCGCCTTTGCGGCCATAATCGTGTTGTGCATCAGGAAGGCGACCGTCATCGGTCCAACGCCCCCTGGAACGGGAGTGATCGCCCCGGCGCGCGAGCTCGCCGTCGCGAACTCGACATCACCCACCAGGCGCCCGTCAGGCAGACGATTGATCCCCACATCGATGACTGTCGCGCCGGGGCGAATCCAATCGCCGCGGATGAACTCGGGCCGCCCCAGCGCGGCCACCAGGATGTCGGCCTCCGCCACCTCGCGGTCGAGCGCCCGCGTTTTTGAATGACAGAGCGTCACAGTGGCGTTTTCGCGGGTCAAGAGCGCCGCCACCGGCTTGCCCACAATCTGCGAACGCCCCACGACCACTGCACGCTGACCCGCTATCACCACCTCATAATGTTTGAGTAGATGAAGTACCCCCAAAGCCGTGCAGGGGACGTAGCGCGGGCGGCCGAGTGCGAGCCGCCCCATGTTGTCCGGATGAAACCCGTCGACATCCTTTTGCGGCAGGATCCGGTCGATCACCGCCGCCTCGTCGAGATGCGCGGGGAGGGGGAGCTGCACCAACACCCCATGCACTTCCGGATCCTCATTGAGTCCGTCCACGAGTGTCTCGAGCGCCGGCTGGGAGGTGTCGCCCGGCAGATGATGCTCGACCGCGCGGATGCCGGCGCGGGCACAGGCGCGTCGCTTGTTGCGGACATACACTTCGGAGGCCGGATCATCGCCGACGCGCACCACGGCGAGGGCCACATGCTGGTCACCTTGCGCGAGCGTCTCCACCTCGCGCGCGAGCTCCACGCGAAGCTTCTTGGAGGCCGCCTTACCATCGATTAACGTGACCATGTAAACTCCTAAACGCTACTGGGCGACACTTTGCACGGAGGCCAACGAAGCTTCCACGTGCCCGAGTGGCATATCGAAAATCAACCGTAGCGGCAAGCGATGAGAGTCGGTCGAGAGCCAAAAAGTCATCTCCTGCGACCAACTCGCGCGGGTGCCGTCGGCGCGTGAAGCGCGCGCCGCGAGCTTCAAACCGTCGCGTAAGCCGAACTCGGTCCAGACCTTCTCGACCGCCCCCACGCGAACATCCAGCCGATAAGTACGGCGGCCGTTGTGGACGAAAAGCGAAAACCGCTCGCCCTCCCGAAGGTCGCGAGCGCGGAGGTGATAAAACACCGAGAGCGGATCGAGGGCGCGCAGCGGTGTGCGCTCGTCAATCTTTCGCGTTGCGCGCGACGAGGTGGCGCGCCCACGTACCCTGCCGGACTTCCCACCGTCGAAGTCATACTCCACATTGATCTCCGGGCGGCGGTTTTGACGCATAGTGAACGTCCCGAAGACCGGGGTCGCCGAGCGTGGATCGAAGAGGCTGGTCGCTCGATCGTCGACGGGGTAGATGTTATCGAAAAACCCGCTTGACTTCATCGTGCCCTCGAGAAGCAGCACTTGCTGCCCCTGACGCCGTTCGACTGAGCGCACCGTCGCCACGACTCGCCCGGCCTCCTTGCCGAGCACCTTCACCTGGAACTCGATCCTCTCGCCGGGGCGGAACGGAAGAGGCCCGACCGCTGGTTGGGGCAAATCCTCCTGCCACCACATCGACGGCATCTTCGCGCCCTCGGAGGGTTGTCTTCGTCCCTGCGGCCGGCGCTTTACAAACGGCACGGGCCGTTGCGCGACCGTCTCAGGGCCGGCCTCCTGGGGCGCAAGCTCCATAGGGGCGGCCGGCGCCGGCGCGGACTCCGGCGCGGCCTCGGCCCGGGCTACTCCCGGCTCACCGGCCGCGAGCGCTCCACCTCCCCCCATCACAAACGCGGTCACAAGGACGATGATTACGCGGATCGAGCGCCTCAGCGCGGATGCACGAATGCTCAAACCACTCGCACCTGATATTGTCGATTTCATGATAGGCTCCCTCTCGGTCGCTGGTCTTCAAGGCGGGCCACAAAAAGCCGCGCCTGACACGATTGACGGAATCGGGAGCGCCACTATTCAAGCGGGAGAGATGGGGATGAGCAAGGACAAGGGCAAAGTCGCCAATCGCCGGAAGACGAAGCGCCACCAAAAGAGACGGCGCAAGCCGGCCACCGAGGGATCCGGTGGGGGCGGCGGAGGAGGCATGGTCTCCGGGATGCGCGCGCGTGTCCAATCGCTGGCCGGGACCGGCAGGAGAAACCAAGAGCGCGGCTCACCTCTTTGGAATTTTTTACTCTGGGGGCTATTGGCGCTGGCGCTCGTGCTGTTCGTGACACGCAGAAGCTGTTGAGTTGGCGCGCAACTAGAGCTATCGTCCGCTGGCGAGCGTGTCGGCAGGAGCGGCCCACGGTGGGCGTTTCAGTATCGAAAGGAGCCAAAAAATGGTGCGCAAGATCGTGATCATCGGCGCCGCGGGGCGCGACTTCCACAACTTCAACGTTCTCTACCGGGGGCGCACCGATGTTCGGGTGGTGGCCTTCACCGCCACTCAGATCCCACAAATCGACGACCGACGCTATCCGGCGGCCTTGGCCGGGCCGGGCTATCCCGATGGGATCCCGATCCGCCCGGAGGAGGATCTCAAAAAAATCATCCGCGAGACCGGGGCCGACCAGGTCGTCTTTTCATATAGCGATGTGACCCATGAGGCCGTCATGAACATCGCGTCGCGGGCTCTCGCGGCCGGCGCCGACTTTGAACTCATCTCGCCGCGACGCACCGCGCTGGCCGCCAAGCGGCCCGTGGTGAGTGTCTCGGCGGTCCGCACCGGCTGCGGCAAGAGCCAGGTCTCGCTGGCGCTGGTGGAGCTGTTGCGCGAGAAGGGGCTGCGGGGTGTGGCGCTGCGCCATCCCATGCCCTACGGCGATCTCGCGCGCCAGGCGGTACAGCGTTTCGCGACAATGGATGATCTCGACCACCACAACTGCACCATCGAGGAGCGCGAGGAGTACGAGCAATACCTGGCGCGCGATATGATTATCTACGCCGGGGTCGACTACGAGCGCATCCTGGCGCAGGCCGAGGAAGAGGCCGACGTGCTGCTGTGGGACGGCGGCAACAACGACACCCCGTTCCTGGCGCCCGATCTCTCAATCTGCCTCTTGGATCCGCTGCGGGCCGGCCACGAGCGCCGGTATCACCCCGGTGAGACCAATTTCCTGGCCGCCGAGGTGCTGTTCATCAACAAGATCGACCGCGCCGAGCCCGGGGCGCTCGAAGCGCTGCGCGCCACCGCGAAAGCGCTGAACCCCTCCGCGGTTGTCATCGAAGCGCGCTCCGAGGTCGAACTGGAAGACCAGGCGGCGCTCCGGGGCAAGCGTGTCATCGTGGTTGAAGACGGCCCCACGCTGACCCACGGCGAGATGAGCATCGGCGCCGGCTTCGTGGCGGCGGAGCTCTATGAGGCCGGCGAGATAGTCGACCCGCGGCCATACGCAACGGGGAGCATCAAAGAAGCCTATGAGCGCTATCCGCATCTGGGGCCGGTGCTCCCGGCGCTCGGTTACTACCCTGAACAGCTCGAGGATTTGCGAACCACCCTGAGCGCCACGCCCGCCGATGTGATCGTCGTCGGCAGCCCGATGAACCTGCCGGCGCTCATCAAGCTGGACAAGCCCGCGGTGCGAGCCCACTACCGGATTGACGACACCGCCAAGGCGACACTCGGCGAACTGCTCACCAACCGCCTTCTATAAAGCAGCCCGCTAAAACATTTGGGTGGGATCGTCGCTCTCTTCCTCGATTTCGATCTCGGTCTGATCGCGCAGTACCCAGCCGCTTCGCCCGCCCAAAAAATCCCACTCCTGCCGGAGACGAGTGCGCTCCATCGTCAGCGACGGATAGCGGTGCCAGGCAAACTCGACAATCACGAACGCGCGTTTGGCGCGCGAATCGTGACGAACATCGCGCACCTCGAAATCGGTCACCCGCATTCTGTCGCCCTGACCATCCTTGCGTGCCATGAAATCGTCACGACGGTCCTCGGGGACATAGCGCGCCGCGGCCTCCCAGTTTCGCCAACGCATGGCGTTGTTGTAATCCATGACCGACTCGCGGAGCTTGTCGCTCGGAGTCCGATAATGCGAGCAAGCCTGCGACGCGCCCAACAGCAAAACACCGAAAAGCGCCCACGCCGCAAACCACCAAGATCGTCCTGCCCGCTCCGTCATGACTCCCCCCGCCCTGTATCTCGTTTGAGCACTCGCCTGAGGCGCGCGCGATCCTCGGCGCTCAGCTCGCCTGTGAGGAGCAGCCCGAGCGCCAGGCCGCCCGAGGCCAAGCCCCCTTTCAAGAGGACGCCCGCGATCCCTTGAACCGGAAGTTCACGCGCGATCCACCAAAGCGGCGCGGCCAGGAGGATCAGACGCAACACGGTCCCGAGAGGCACAAAAGCGCGAAACAGATGTCGCAGCACCAGCCCCACCAGCAGCAACCCGAATGTCATCGCGCCGAGGGTCGAAAGCGCAGTGGCCTCGAGGGCCCCGCGCCAGGGACCGGACAACTGCTGGGCCGCCACCAGCAGCACCACATAGACCGCCACGGTAACGCATCCAAGCGACGCGGCCAACATCGGCCGCCCGGCGCCCGTCAACATGATGTTGCCCACATAGAACATCGAGAAGCCGACGATGGCCAACAGCAGCAGCGAGAGCGTCGTGTCGCCGCACAGATAGCTTGCCCCGAAAAGCAACTCGATGAGCTCCCGCGACGCGCCCAGCAACCCCACCACAATGAGCGCCAACAAGATGAGCGCGTAACGGAAAGTCTCGCGAACATAGGCCGCGGTTCGAGCACCGTCTTGTTCAAAAGTGCTGCGAGAGATCAACGGAAAAATAACGAAGGTGATGGCGATAATCCCCTGGTAGGGGAGCGTGGCGATGTTCTTGACCGCTCCATAGATCCCCGAGAGGCCCGAGGTGGCGTGCGCCGCGAGCACCCCTATGACCTCATCGGCGGCGCCTTCGAGCGGCAGCCCGAGCCCCCCCGGCGCCACCAGCAAGCCGGCCTGAAAGAGGCCGAAAGTGCTCGCGAAGTGATCGCGCAAGGGCTCGAACTTGAGCGCCTTCAACAACAATCGGTCCCCTTGGAGCATGAGATTGACGAGCAGCGTATAGAACATGACCGGCAGCATGAACCACAGAATGCGCTTGACAGGCACCCGTATTTCTTGCCGATATTGGGATCCTCGCGCCACCACCACCGCCACCAGCAACACGGCGAACGCCGCGGCGGCGAAACCCGCGAACGCGCCCAGTACGCCGAACCCCAGGATGACCAACCCCAGCATGGCGAATGCCTTGAGCGTCGAGAAGCTGATATCGAGCGCCGCCTGGGTCCGAAAGCGCTTCTCACCGTTGACGACCCCTACGAAGACCGCATAGAAGCTGTAAAACAGGACGATGAGTGAGGCCACCCGGATGTAGGGCGCGAGCCCCGGATCCCGCAGAGCCCCGGCGATCGGCCCGGCAAACGCGAACACCAGGCCGGCCAGCGGCAGTCCCACCCCGCACTGCGCGATGAGTCCCGCGCGACGCGCGGCCCAGGTGACCCCCTCCCGCTCCGAGACCAACTTGGAGACGGCCTGGATTGTGCCCGCTATCATGACCATGTTGAGGATCGAGATGCCGCCGTTGACCACCGAGAAATCGCCGAACATTGCGCGATCACCGAACAGCCGGGGCAACCCGAGGCTGATTATCGCGCCGGCGGCCATGAAATAGACCTTGGCCGCGGTAATCAGCAGAAACCCGCGCCCCGCGACGCGCGCGTCGTCTTGGCGATCAAAGCGAGCTGAAGCCACGTCTCCTCCGCCGGCGACAAATCGCCAAGCCCTCATTCAGACACCCATTTCCCGCATCCGATCGCGCGCGAGGGGGTGATCATCTTAGCTTAGATGGCTTAGCCCAAGCGCGCGACGGGTGTCAACGCACCATATCGCCCCAGGTGCGACATTCCGATCATAGTCGACACTCGGCGAGTGACCGGGCGTGGGGCTGACGACGCCTCCCGAAAGTCTCCATATAGCCGTAACCAAACATTTAACTGGAAGCATCAACCATGTGGCACGCTTCTTGATAGATTCCCCGGCGGTGGAGGAGGACACATGAGCAACGTCGAAAGAATAGACCCGTTCCCATTCGTTCCCGCCGGAGTGGTTTTTGACGGCCAAGAGGCCCACATCTGTGTTCTGGCGGAGGACGGCTGGCCGCACTACTGCACGGTGGATCGTAACGATCCCGCCAAATGGCGGCGCGCATTGGCGTCGCTGGCCGATCCGGACACCGCCACCATCGGCCGCTTCAAGCGCGCGCAGCTACGCAGGCCGGTCTGGCTCGGAATTCAGCTCGCCGGAGAAGAGATCCCCGACTGGGATTTCTTTGACATCGTGCTGACGCCCAAGGGCCTGCTGTCTCTCGTAACCTCGGAGGATTTGACGAGCTACGCCGACCGAATCGGCTGCCGAGCCGATTGCCGCTTCGACAACGCCGAGCTACTCGCCAACTACATTCTCCGCGTTCGCCCCACATGGCAGGAGCAACGCCAGGGGCTCATGCGGACCGCATGCTCCTGAGCCGCGGGGTGCGCTCTCGCTTCTAAAGCGGGAAGTGTGCTCGCAGGAACCTGAGTGCGCCCTCACGATCATTGATCAAACCGTCGAGTTGGGCAGTCTCGAGCGCCGCGATTATCTCGCCGAGGAGCGGTCCTCGAGGATAACCGAGATCCATTAACTCCCGCCCCGAGAAGAGCGCTCCAGGGTTGAGATCGCGCTCGTCGAATCGCTCCGCGGCATCCCTGAGAGCCAGCACCCCCGGAGGTGGGGGACTTCGCTCGGCCTCGCAGAGCAGGTGACTGAGCGGCACGAGGAGCTTGCCATGAGGCTCGCGTAGCAACCGCTTGAGGTCGCTCGGGGCCCAGTCGGGGCGATCCCAGAGCCGGCCCATGGCCTGAACAGCGTTGACCACATCACGGCTCACGCGACGCGGCAGCTTCAGCCGCGTTACGACCTCACCTACGGCAGCAGGCGCGAGATCGCGTAACAATCCGGCCAACACAATCCGCTCGTCCCGCTCGCGCATTGCCGCGAACGCCGCCAGTAGGCGCTTTGTGCCTCCCGAAGAATCTTCCGCGTTGGGGCCGCAACCCGAGGTGAGCTCGGGCAAGATGACCGGCAACAGCCCAAGCTCCTCGAGCAGCGTGAACCCGCGCACGGGATCCGGCCCCTGCAGAATCAGCAGCAGCTCGTCGCGGATTCGCTCGTCGCTCACATCGAGGACATGGGCCGCGTGCGCCGCGATGGCCGCCTCGGTGGCGGGATCGATTGCAAAGTCGAAGCGCGCCGCGAACCGCACGGCGCGCAGCATCCGCAGCCGATCCTCCCTGAATCGCTCGTGTGGGAAACCGATGGCACGCACCACCTTGGCCGCGAGGTCACGCCGCCCTCCCACATAGTCGATGACCTCATCCGTCGCCGGATCGTAGAGCATCCCGTTGATGGTGAAATCGCGACGCAACACGTCTTCTCGGGCGGTGGCCGGGCCGACGGAGAGCGGGCGCCGTCCGTCCGCGATGCCGCGGTCGGTGCGAAACGCGGCCACCTCCACCTCGATCCCGCGCGCGCGGACACGGCAGACACCGAAACGAGCCCCCACCAGGATCACTTTCGAGAAAAGGCGGGAGACTTCGGCGGGCGACGCCGAAGAGGCGATGTCGACGTCTTCGGCCACAATCCCGAGGAGCCGATCGCGGACACAGCCTCCCACGAAATAGGCCTCGTGGCCGGCCTCGCGCAGAGTCTCAAGGACGGAGAGCGCAAGACGCCAAGAGGCGCCTCTTTCGGTGGGATCAGGCGAAGAATCGGTAATCAATCAGAGCCTAAGAGAGTTCAAGGAGGCGCCCGATGAGCACCTTGACGGTGTCGCTCTGTTGATAGGAGACCTTGTACCGGCGACAAAGAGTTTGCAGCTCCTGCTTGCGGAGCCGACTCAGACCGGCGCGCGCAAAGGGCGGCTTGAGGGCGGCCTTCGTGGGCGCGGCCTTCGTGGGCGCAGCCTTCGTGAGCGCAGCCTTCGTGGGCGCAGCCTTCTTGGGCGCGGCCTTCGTGGGCGCAGCCTTCGTGGGCGCGGCCTTCTTGGGCGCAGCCTTCGTGGGCGCGGCCTTCGTGGGCGCGGCCTTCTTGGGCGGCGGGGCAGGCTTCGAGGTGGCGGGCGCCTGCCTGGGGAGCACGGTCTGGGTCTTGACTCGTGGGACCCCGGTCACTTCCGCCGGCTTCGGGCGAGAGGTTCGCTCGGGACTCGAGGTCTTCTCGCCGCAAGAGAAAAGCGGGGCCGGCGGAGGCTCGTACTGGGTGACGGGATCGGGATCGGAGCCCAGCTTGGGCAGCGGCAGCGGCAGCATGTCAGCCACGAAATCATATGTCTCGACTGCCTTGCGGCATTGGCGCTCGGCAAACCGCGCGGCCCCGACGGCACGCTCCAGGTAACCCTCCAAGAGGCTCTTGCCAAGGTTGGTGAGATCGTTCAAGTCCATGAGGCCCTCCTTCAAGCCTTGAGGCTCGATCTATCATACGGCCTAAACGTTCCCTGTCAACGCCCATAATCGTCCATAATCGTCGGCCCATCCTGGTATTCGCGCGCGGATTCACGCACATCTGCGGCGTCACCTGCACCGAATTAGTGCTCGACGTAGGCGCTGCTACGCCTGCGCCTAATTCGGCTTGTTTCCTTGCACATGCACGCGACTCCACACGCTCGCTCCTCAGAACGAACCGACGATTATGGATCGTCGGCCCGAGCCCCTCGAGAAGTATCGGGGCCGGGGTCACATGTAGCGATCGGCCCAGAGTTCAAAGGCCAGCAGGCTCCATAGGCCCTTGCGGTTGTCGCGGCGGCCGGCGAGGTGATCGTCAAGCAACCGTCCCACCTCCCGCGGGTCAAACAACCCTCTTCGCGCGATTCGGTCAGGCGCCAACAGATCCCGCGCGAGAGGCATGAGCGGCCCCTTCAACCACTCGGCGACCGGCATCCCGAAGCCCTTCTTGGGCCGGCTGATGACATGCGCCGGGACCTTCCCCGCGAGCGTCCGTTTGAGGAGATATTTCATCGTCATGCCGCGGAGCTTGTGGCGAGTGGGGAGCCCGGTGATGAAATCCACCACCCGATGATCCAGAAACGGCGCGCGCACCTCTAGACCGTGCGCCATACTGGCGCGGTCGACCTTCACCAGAATGTCGTCCTGCATGTAGAGCTTGGCATACAGGTAGCTCAAACGGTCGAACGTGTCCCGCTCACGCACCGCCGCCCGATGGCGCGCCACGTCCTCGAAAACATCGTGCCGCTCGGTGGCGGCGAGCAGATCCGGGTGCAACAGACGCCGCTGGTCGTGGGGGGCAAACGATCCGAGCCAGACAAAATGACGCTCGTCGGGGGGATACATCAACCCATCGACAAAGCGCTTGAGACGAAAATCCAGGCTGATGTTGCTCGTCTCCACCGGGAGGCGATGCACCATAGGCCGCAGGAAGCGGGTGAACAACGCCCTCGGCAGACGGTCGGCCAACCGGGCCACGCGATCCGCCTGGAAAGTCGGATAGCCCAAGAACAGCTCGTCGCCGCCGTCACCCCCAAGCGCCACCTTCACGTGGCGGCGGGTGAACTGTGCCAGAAGATAGGTCGGGACAAGGGAACCATCGGCCAGCGGCTCACTCATGCTGCCGAGAATCGAAGGCAGCAGGTCGAGCATCGTCCGCGGCGCGAGGACCTCTTCACTGTGGTCGGTGCCGAAGTGCGCCGCCACACTGCGAGCAAATGAAGACTCGTCAAAGCTCCGGCTCTCGAACCCGACCGAGAACGTTCGGATACGATGCGCCGGCATCAGCTCGGCCATCAGCGCCACCACTGCCGAGGAGTCGATCCCCCCCGAGAGAAAGACCCCAAGCGGCACATCCGAGACGAGCCTCAGGCGGGTGCTCTCCTTGAGTCGCCGCCATAGCTCCCCCCGTAGCTCGTGCTCGGGAGCCCCGGCGATCCACTCGAGTTCGGCGGCGTCGCTCTCGTCGCGCGCTTCTGCAAAGCGCAGATCCCAGTAGCGCCCATGCTCGAGATCCCCATCCCGATAAATCAGATAACAGCCCGGTTCGAGCTTGTGGACGCCACTGATGATTGCCGCCGGGGCCGGCACCGAGTCGAACAACAGATATTTGCGCAGCGCGATGGGATCGACGCTCCGCGAAGTGGCCGGGTGCGCCAGCAGCGCGCGCAGCTCCGACCCGAAGCACAACCCCCTTGGATCCGCCCGGTAGTAGAGTGGCTTTTTGCCCAGCCGGTCGCGCGCCAAAATAAGCTCGCGCCGCTCGCGGTCCCAGACCGCCACCGCGAACATCCCCGTGATCTCGTCGAGCGCGCCGAGGCCACGCTCCTCATAGAGGTGCAACAGCACCTCCGTGTCGGAGTGAGTCCTGAAAATGTGCCCGCGGGCCTCGAGTCGCGGCCGCAATTCGCGGTAGTTGTAGACTTCGCCGTTGCACAACACCACGAACCGGCCGTCTTGGCTCACCATCGGCTGCCGGCCCGTGTCGAGATCGATTATCGACAGCCGGCGGTGCCCCAGATGCACCCCCTCACCGTGGTAGAAGCCTTCATCATCCGGGCCACGGTGCGCCAACTGGGCAGTCAACCGCGCGAGAAGCTGCTTGGGGTTGGAGATCTCCCGCGCGGGATCGATAAATCCGACGATGCCACACATCGGCTCACCTCACCGGATCGTCCGGTTTTTCCCCCGGCGCGGCCTCACGCGATTCTTTGTCGCGCCCGAGGTTGATTTTCTCCCTGATGAAGTAGGCCGGCCGCCCCCGTGACTCGAAGTGTGTCCTGACGTTCAACTCGGCCAACAAGCCGGTGAAGATCACCTGGACCGCCACCAGCCCGAAGAAGACCCCAATGATGAAGACGGGGTTGCGGTGAACATAGGTCCCCGCCCAAAACTTCTCGAACAGAGTCCAGCAAAACGAAAGAAACGACAAGACGAACGCCAGCAACGAAAACTTGCCGAAAAAGTAGGCCGGCTTGGTGGTATAGCCCACCAGGAAACGCACCGTGATGAGATCGAGGATTACTCGAAAAGTACGCGACAACCCATACTTGGTGGTCCCATATCGACGCGCGTTATGGTTCACCACGATCTCGGTGACCCTCCCCCCGGCCCACTGGGCCCACACCGGGATGAAGCGGTGCATCTCGCCGTACAGGCGGACGTCTTTCATGATCTCACGCCGATAGGCGGTCAGAGTGCAGCCGTAGTCATGCAGTTCAACCCCGGTGAAGCGCGAGATCACCCGGTTGGCTATTCGGGACGGCAGAATCCGGGTGAAATACTTGTCTTGGCGCTTCTTGCGCCACCCACTGACGACGTCGTAGCCCTCGTCCACCTTGGCCAGCAGCCGCGGAATATCAGCGGGATCGTTTTGCAGATCCGCGTCCATGGGGATCAGGATCTCACCCCGTGCGTGGTGAAAGCCGGCATCCAACGCGGCGGTCTGGCCGAAGTTGCGCCGAAACGCGATCACCCGCACCCGCTCGTCCTTGGCCGCAAACTCCCGCAGGAGGGACAAGGAGGAGTCCCGGCTGCCGTCATCGACAAAGATCACCTCGTATGGACGCCCAACGGCCTCGAGCGCGTCATTGAGCTTGGGCAGTAGATGCGGCAAGCTCTCGGCTTCGTTGAAAACCGGCACGACAACAGAAACGTCCACCGGCCTCTCGGGCGCGCGCCCAGTGACGGCAGGCTCGAGATCGATTGAGTTGGCGTCCATCGCGTTCCTCCGTTGTAGCTGATGCGGCACCACAATCGTAGTCGAGCGCCAGCGCGATTTTTTCAGCCGAAGAGCAGACTCCCCACCTGGTAGGTGAGCAGTGTCGCCGTGTAGGCCAACACAGACATATAGGCAAACTGGAACGCCGGCCAGCGCCACGAGCCACTCTCCTGACGAACGACGGCGATGGTCGGAAAGCACTGGAGCGACAGCAGGAAAAAAACAAGCAGCGCCGCCCCGGTAACGGGGCCGTAGGCAAGCGAGCCATCGCTCCGGCGGTGCTCGCGCATCGCCTCGGAGAGCGTGGTGGTGTCACTCCCGAGGCCATAGACGAGACCCATCGTCGAGATGAACACCTCGCGGGCAGCGAACGCGCCGATGAGCCCGACGCCAATCTTCCAGTCGAACCCGAGTGGGACCAGCACCGGCTCGATGAAGCGCCCGATCCGGCCGGCCAGGCTCTGCTCGAGCGCCTCCGCGGCGTGAGCGCCGGGCGCTGAATCAACCGCCACCGTCTCGTGGGCGGCGGCAGCGGGCGGAGGATCCGAGGGGCGCGGGAAGGACAGCATCGCCCACAGAACGATACTCGCCACCAAAATGACTGTCCCGGCGGTGCGTAGAAACAGCATCCCCCGTTGCCAGAGGACACGCATCACCGAACCGAGTCGTGGGACGCGGTAGGGGGGCAATTCGAGAATCTGGCGTTGGGGCTCACCCTTCAACACAAACCGCCCCATTATCCCCACCGCGGCAAACGCCATGACCACCGAGGTCAAATAAAGCCCGATCATCATGACCGTGCCGAGCCCGATTGGCCCCAGCACCTTGTGCTCGGAGGGAAACAGCGCCGCGATGACCAGAGTGAACACCGGCAACCGCGCCGAGCAGGTGAAGAGCGGGATCACCATCATGGTGATCAACCGATCACGGCGGTTCTCCAGCGTCCTTGTCGACATGATGGCCGGAATGGCGCAAGCGAACACCGACAGCATCGGGACGAATGCCTTGCCGGGTAACCCCAGCTTACGCATCAAGCGATCCATCAAAAACGCCGCGCGCGCCAGATAGCCGGAGGCCTCGAGCAGCGTCAAGAACAGAAACAGGATCAAAATCTGGGGCAAGAAGACGAGCACGGAACCGACGCCGCCTATCACCCCTTGCACGAGGAGATCGGTCATCAAGCCTTCCGGGAGCGAGTCTTGGGTCACCCCCCCGAGCCAGGAGAAGAACTGCTCGACCCCCTCCATGATGGGGAACGCACCATCCATCAGGGCCGCGAAGAGGACGCCAATGGTCGTGAGGAACACGAGCGCCCCCCAAAAAGGATGAGTCAGGACGGCGTCGATCCGCTCGGTGACGCTCCGGTCGCTCTCTTCCCGAACAGCGCGCTCGATATAGAGGCGCGAGTCGCGATCCACATGGCGGTATCGTGCCTCGGTGACCTCGAGAACCAGATCGTGGCCATGCCCTTGCATCTGCTCGCGCACCTTGAGCGTACGATCACGGAGGTCCGGCGGAATACCGATGAGGTCGTCATGAGCTTCCAGGCTCATCAGGCACCACAGGGCCAGCGCCCGCCGCCGGCCGAGCGGCGCCTCTCTACCCAGCAGCTCCTCCGTGGCGGGCACGATCTCGTCGAGATGCCGCGCGAGATCCTCGCCCGGACTCCAGTGCCAGGAGCCTGTGCCACTTTGCACCTCGCCGGACACGAGGCGGGCCAGCACGTGGCGAAGTTCGTCAATCCCCTCACCACGCCGCGCGACGGCGCGCACAACCGGCATCCTCAAATGGTCGGCGAGGGCATCGTAGTGAATGACGTCCCCGTCACTCTCCGCCTCATCGGCCATGTTGACCACCGCCACGGTGGGCAGCCCCAGCTCCTGGATCTGGAGCAACAAATAGATGCTGCGCTCGAGAGTTTGCGCGTTCAGGACCACCACCACGGCGTCGGGCGGAGGATGCCCGGCGAGCCCCAGGAGCTCGCTCAGCGCCACCTGCTCGTCACGACCTCGGGCGTTCAGGCTGTACGTGCCGGGAATATCGACCACGGTTGCGCGGCTCCCGTCGCCCAACGTCGCGCGCCCCACCAACCGCTCGACCGTCACCCCTGGGAAGTTCCCCACATGACCGCGCAACCCGGTCAAGACATTGAACAGCGTTGTCTTGCCAGTGTTGGGATTGCCGGCGATGGCGATTCGCGGAGACCGGCCGCCGCCATTCAAGGACTGCCCGTTTTCTTTGACCGGATGAGCCGCCAACTGCATGGTCGTGGCAGCCCGCACCGAGACCGCCGGTCGCTCCCCGGACGAATCTTCGGTGTCCGAAGTACGCAAGATTATCGCCGCCGCTTCACGTCGACTGAGGGAGAAATCGGAGTTGCGAAATGAGATCTCGATGGGGTCGCCGAGCGGCGCGATCCTCGTCACGCCGACTTCGACTCCGGGGACGAGTCCCAGCTCGAGCAGACGCTGACGCGAGGAGCAGTCGCCCTCTATTCCGAGCACCGTCCCCCGGCAACCGACCGGCAACTGGTCCAGGCGTCGGCCCACCAGCGCCGGGGAGCGAGAGTCGGATTTCTTATCGTTGGAGGGATCAGGCAACGCAACCGCCTCGGAACGGCTCGCCATGTGAGCATCATTCAACTGGTCGAAAGGCGACCAGGTTGAAAGCGCGAGCCCCGGTCCAAACTTCTCTGGGCCCACGGCGAATGGCCCACGGGCGCGAACGACTCCGCCCTGTCGAACGTGGTGTACTAGGCGCCCCCAAACCTGTCAAGAACCTGCTATACTCCACAATCGCCGGGCGGTCCACCGGGCGGGACGCGACGCTTAAACGTCTCAAAGACCGCCACAGCTTGGGATGGATCAAGGAGTTCAGTTATGCCTAATGTGAGATGGCTCTTCGCGGCGCTCATTTTGACTATCGGCCTCGCGCCGCAGACGGCGAAGGCCCAAGAATTAGGTGATGATGAGCGCAAGCAGTTGGAGAGCGGCGAAGTTCTGGTCGAAGCGCGCACACTCGAGGGTGGGGGTGGTGTGCTGGCGAGAGCGCGCGCGTTGGTCGACGGCGATCCCGGCGCCATCTGGAAACACGTGGCAGCGTGCGAGAGCTACAGCGAATTCATGCCGCGCACCGCCGAGAGCCGGTTAGTTGAAAAGAGCGGTGAGCGGGTCGTCTGTTACGTCCGGATCGACATGCCGTTCCCCGTGGGCGACCTGTGGTCCGAGACCGAGGCAATCCACAGGGAGCTCAGCGGCAACCGGTTCGAGCGCCGCTGGAAGCTCCTACGGGGAAGCTATACCCGCAATGAAGGCTACTGGCGGCTCGTCCCATGGGAGGGTGACGAGACCCGCACGCTCGTGACATACCAGCTGCTAGTTCGACCTGAAAAGAGCGTGCCGCAGGCGCTCCTGCGCGAAGCCCAGCGGCGTTCTCTGCCTGATATGATCGGCGCGCTCAGGAAACGCGCGGCGGCGCACTGACGAGCGAGTCACCGGCAGCGCACTCTCGTGTTGCCCGGAGGGGTCTCGCGCTTCAACGCGATCGCGCGACGTTTGCGCCTCTCGCTTGCAAGCTCGGCTTCACTCGCGCGTTGACGGGTGGGCGGCGGCACATAGATCGCGCGATACTCCTCCTCGACTGCGGGGAACCCGCTCTTGGAGAAACGCACCCGGCGCGGCAGCCGCGCTACGTCTCGATGCAACCCCTTGTCGCGCGCGAAGCGCCGCAGCGAGGTTCGCATCCGTGCCAACTTGTTCAAATTACCCTGGACAACCCTCTCGAGAAACGGCACCTGGCCGGTCCGCCAGGCCAGTAGATCTTCGCGCGAGAGGATACCGAGCTCCACGAACAGCTCGCTATATGTAATCCTGCCGGCGCGGCTCAGGACCGCTTGCGCGGCCTGCTCGACCCGTGCTTGCAAGGTCTTGTTCGGTCGCGTGCTCACCAATCCTCCCGTCGTCCACGTCGAGACGGCATCTCGGGCTCCGGGATCGAAACCGAGTCGCCCCGTCGGGGGCGTTGACCCCGGCGCTGACGCTTCGCGTCCCATGAAAACTGTAGTCTCAAGCATACCCTAAACCACCACCTCATTGCAACGCACCTCAACACTTGGCGACCAATCCATAATCGTCGGTTCGTTCTGAGGAACGAGCGTGTGGAGTCGCGTGCATGTGCAAGGAAACAAGCCGAATTAGGCGCAGGCGTAGCAGCGCTACGTCGAGCACTAATTCGGTGCAGGTGACGCCGCAGATGTGCGTGAATCCG
>PWKZ01000208.1 GCA_003559575.1 Bradymonadales bacterium
AACAAGCCAAATCGAGCGGAGGCGTAGCAGCGCTACGTCGAGCATCGATTTGGTGAAGGTGACGCCGCAATTGTGCCTGAATCGCTTCCCGAATCCCGGAAGAGGGTGGAGGATTGAGGAGCTTATTGGGTCAATAGGGCTGTGTCGTGCTATCTTGACGCCCACTCGCCACCTGCGGGTGCTTGGCGATTGGTGCGGAGGTATTCCGCGGGGAGCAGGACGCCGCCGGTCGGGATGCATCGGGGCCGAACGCAACCGTGATTGAAGACTAGGACACTAAGCCGGGAGTCGAAAACGATGGGTGATACGATTGGCATGATCGAGACTCGAGGGTTCGTGGGCTTGGTGCAGGCCGTCGATTCCATGCTCAAGACGGCCGAGGTGGAGCTGATCGGTTACGAAAGAATCGGCGGTGGGTATGTGACCGCCATCGTGCGCGGCGCCGAGGAGGCCGTCCGAGTCGCCACCGAGGCCGGCGCGCAAGAGGCGGAGCGAATCGGTGAGCTGATTTCGGTCCACGTACTCCCCCAACCCCACCCCGATCTCAACAAGGCGTTGCCCTTACCCTGACCCCTCCTCGAGCCCGACCGACGAGACACATGCTCGGCTGATAGCTGACAGCGAACTAGTCGCCGGAGGACTCGACCCGCGCGTCGAGCGCGCCGCGATGAAGCATGATGTTGACGAGGGTCCCCTTGGGCGCCTGGCGGCTGTCCAAAACCACGTCTGCGGCGGGGGCCACGCGCACCACCGCGTAGCCGCGCGCGAGCTGCTCCTCGGGGCCCAGAGTGCGTAGTGTCGCCGTGAGCGCCACCAACCGTCGGCGGCGCTGCTCCATCTTCGTTCGAGTGGCGCGCTCGAGGCGCGCCAAAAGCGCGCTGAGCCGCGCACGCCCGGCGGCCAGGCGCGCTCCCGGGTGCCGCCGCCGCAGACGCGCGACCAAGAGCGCAAGCGCGCGGCGCGAACGCGCCACCCTCGCCCCGGCGACCGCGGTTCCGGTCTGAACCAGGAGATCGACTCGCTGCCGCCGCTGCGCCAACTCGCGCCGCGCGGCGCGCTCGAGGCGCACTTGCGTCCGGCCGAGCCCCTCCGCAATCTCCGCCCGCTCCGGCACCACCGCCTCGGCCGCTGCGCTGGGGGTCGGCGCGCGCGAGTCGGCCGTCAAGTCGGTCAACACCGTGTCCACCTCGTGACCGATGGCCGAGACCACCGGTTTGCCGCAAGCCGCCACCGCGCGAGCCAGCCCCTCGTCGTTGAAGCACCAGAGATCCTCGGTGGAGCCCCCCCCGCGCGCGAGGATGATGACGTCGACGTCGTCACGCCGATCAAGCGCGGTGAGCGCCTGAATCAACTCGGCCGGGGCCGAGCGCCCCTGTACCGTCGCCGGGGCCAACAAGACCCGGACAGGGAAACGGCGGCGCAGGACCTTCAAGATGTCTCTCACGGCGGCGCCCGTCGGAGACGTGACCACTCCGACCGTGCGCGGCAGATAGGGCAGCGGACGTTTTCTTTCGGCGGCGAAAAGTCCTTCGGCGGCCAATCGCTTCTTGATCCGCTCGAGCTGCACCAGCAGCGCGCCCTCGCCGGCCGGCCGGCAGTCCTTCACGATGAGTTGGTAGTTCCCACGGGGCGGGTAGACATCGATGCGACCGCGACAGCGCACGAGCGCTCCCGGTCGCAGGGGCGCTCCGCGCTCCGCCTCGCGCCGGAACATGACCGCCGACAGGGACGCCTCACGCTGGGCGTTCTCACTGGGTTCGCGCAAATCGAAGTAGATGTGGCCGGAGCGCGCGCGAGTCAGCCGGCTGACCTCGCCTTCGACCCACAGATCATCATACTCGGCTCCAAGCAACCCCCGAATCTCGCTCGTGATTTGCCAGACTGAGAAAACGCGCTCACCTTCCACCGCCATTGCCTCTTCTCTTTCCCCTATTCCTCGACGAGCCGGATCTCGAGCACGGCTTAGGAACTTGGGGACCTCAAAAAATAATGCTACTATTCCTGCCCATGTCAAAGGAATAGCCGGCGAGGGCGAGACATTATATGGATGAAGCAACCTCGACATTGCAAGACCGCCTCAAGTTTTTCAAGGAGTTGGAATCTATCCTGAAGAGCACGGACGGGTGTACCGGAGAAGGGTTCCTGTTCGTGCGTTGCGTCGCACAGGGCATCGAACATGACATCGCCGCGCGCATCGTCGCGACGTTTCCCAATGTCGCCTGGAAGTCGCTATCGCTGGCGGCGCCGGATTCATGGCCGGCTCTGCGAGAGCTCGCGGCTGATGATGATTCGCGCGAGACCCAGGCAGTGATGCTTCGCGAGTTGCCGCTCGACGAAGACGGCGAAGTGCAAATTCGCGCGGTGGCCGAGCTGCAACGTCTCGCGCCGTCGCTTCAAAACAACCTGGGCCTGCTGTTGATGGTCGTCACACCGAGCGAGATCAAGGCGTTGGCCTCGCACGCGCAGGATCTGTGGCAGGCGCGGCGCGGCTTTGTCGCATGGCCGACACGAGCCCGCCGAGTGGGGCCGACATGCGAGGATGAGGGCGAAGGGGACCAAAAGGCAAAGCCCAAACGAATCGTAAACGAACACCTCCTCAGCGCCGCGGCGCTCATCAAAGGGGGGCGACTCGACGCCGCCGGGGCGGCGGCGCTCCACGGCACCCAGGAGGCCGAGCGGCGTGGCGAGCCCTTCGAAGTCGCGGAGGGACAGCACCTACTCGGCAAGATCGCCGAACTTCGACGAGACAAGTTCTATGCCATCGAGTGGTACGAGAAGGCTCTCAAGTCCTATACGGCGGCGGAGGACACCGCGCTCGAGCAGGCCCTGATGGCGGAGAAGCTCGGGCAGCACTACTACGCCATCGGGCGCATCGAGCGCGCGCTGGAGCTTTTCCGCGTGGCGCTCGCCAAGGACGAAGAGCGCGGCGACGCGGCGCGAACCGCTTCCGGCTACCGTCACCTGGGCCTGATAATGGAGCGCTACGAAAAGTTTGGTCTCGCCGAGGAGTTCTTGAAACGCGCGTTGGCCATCGAGAAAGACTCGGAGAATCTGCCGGGACGTACGCGCTGTCACACACTCCTGGCGCGTATCGCCAACCGGCAGGGCCAATTCACGCAAGCCCTCCAGCACCTGGACATGGCGCAAAAGCTGTGTCGCGAGAGCGCGGACCGCAGAGCGATGTCGGTGGTGCTGCACGAGCTGGGCAGCACCTACCTGGAGCAAGAGCTGATGCCGGAGGCGATCCAATTCTACCGCAAGGCGACCGAACTCGATTACGATCTCGGCAACGTCTCCGGCTTTGCCCGCGGCAACGCCCAGCTTGGTTATGCTCTGGCCGTGGCCGGGGTGCCCGACAAAGCGCTCCAGGCCCTTTTGCGCGCCCGCCGTTACAGCAAGGATCTGGGCAACGACGTGGCCCAGGAGGTCATGGAGAAGCTCGAAGGCCTGCGCGACATCCTCGGAGAGTCCGTGTTCGAGCGGCTCGCCGAGGAGGTCGGAGCTGAACCACCGGTGGGCTAATCCTCGTGACCGCTCTCGCGCATCTCATCAGGCTAATCGTCCTTGCCTCCCTGCTGACGATGGGCATCAAGACCGCCTCGGCGGCCGAGTCGCGCCCGGCCACCTCCACCTCGCCGGACCCGGTTAAAGAGCATGAGAACGAGCGCGGCCGGAGCCGCTATGTCCTGCCGCGGGGGGCCGCCGCGCGCCTCCACGAGTTGGCGCGCCCCTACGAACTGAACGCTCCCACCGAGGACGGTTGGATCTGGACGGAACTCAGCATCGACAAGATCGAAGGCACCTTCATCCTGACCGGCCCAACGGGGGAGGCGACCGTCAGCTTCGAGCGCGCAGGAGCGACCCCGCCGGAGAAAGGCTCCCTCGCGGGACCATCCCTCCTTCTGCGGCCGAGCGGCCAGGATCCGGCCGGGCGGGCCGCGGCGGAGCGATTCGCGGAGCACCTGCACGCGCGAGACAAAGCGACCGGCGGCACCGGAATCTGGGCAAAGCCGGCGCCGCCGCCCATGGAGCCTATGCGAGTGGCCCTGGCGATCGCCTGGCTCGGGCTGTTTGTGCTAGCACTCTCGGCGCTCATCGCGACCTCTACACGGCGCGAGCGACCCCTTGGAGAACCGTCCTCAGCCTTCCGGCACCGATTGTGGCCGATCGGCGCCGCGCTCGCTCTGCTCCTGGCCGCTTTCGCTCTGCGGCTGGGCCTCGCCACCGGCGGACCGGGCGACGTGGGGATGACCTTCCTGGAAGACCGCTACGGCATCGCGCCAGGGGTTCTCTTTGATCTCATGAAGGCGGCGGGCCTCCCCAGGCACCACGACAGCATCATCGCCCTCAATCTCCTGCTCGGCTCGCTCGCGCCGCTCCTCATGGTCTGGGTGGGCCGCGCGCTTGACCCCCGCCCAGCCGTCGGCTGGCTGGCGGGAGCCTTCCTCGCACTTCAGCCCCTGCTCGTTCGCTTCTCCGGCGAGGGCAACCGGCAGTCCGTCGTGCTCTTCCTGGGACTCCTCGGCCTCGGGGCTTTCCTGAACGCTCGCAAGGGCGCGCAGCTTATCTTGTTGCCGCTCTCCCTCCTTGCGTGCGCGCTCTGCGTTCTGACCCGGCCCGAGGCGCTCCTGCTGCCAATCCTGGTCGTCATCATGGCCATCGCCGTCGAGGGCCTCGGCGCTCTTCTCCGCCGCCCGCCGCCGGCCCGCATCGCAACTGCAATCGCGCTGCTCGCTACCTCGGCCCTGGCGAGCCTCGCGACCCATCAGGCAGGGGGCCGGCTGCGGGAAGTCCTCGAGACCCCCGGGAACCCGCTCAACCCGCTCAACTACCCTTGGCTCAACCCCATCTGGACTCCGGCGGCGCTGGTCGCGCTCACGGCAGTCGGCTGCGGGTGGGGACTCGTCCGGCGCAACCGAGTCGTGTTCGGCGCGATCCTCCCGCTCCTTGCGTTCTCCTTGCTCGCCCACTGGCACACCGCCACGGAGGCCGGGCTGGCGAGCACCCGTTACTACACTCTCGGGTATCCGCTCACGACCTTCATCGCCGCTTACGCGCTCGCCGAAATCGCCGGCCGCGCCGGATCGCGGTGGGGCAACGTCGGGCGACCGACCGTTCTCTTCGCGGGCGCCACGCTGGTCCTCGTGTCGGCGCTAAGCCCGCTTTGCCATGTGACCCGCCCCCGCACGCTCGATCTCGAATATCGCTGGCTTCTTGAAAACGCCCCAACGCTCCCGCCGGGCACTACGGTTTACGCCCTGGGCCTCCAAGACGATCTCGGGCTCCGACGGCTGGATTCGCTCGTGCCCGCGTTAATCGCCCCCGAGACGAGATGGCTCCCCTGGTTTGGAGATCCGCTGCCCGCCACACCGGGGTCTGTCTACTATCACACGGCGACATGCTACAGCCGCGATCTTCCGCCCATGATTCGCGCCCGCTGCGTCGACTCCTTGCGTCACCACGAAGGGCGCCCGCTCAGCACAACCGATCTCCCCGCCGTGCCGTTCGGGACGGTCGACTACGACGAGGAGCGGCTGCGAATCGGATTCTACGCTCTGAGCCCTGACCAACCGAGATCTAGTACGACGCGATGACTCGGCGTACAATGCGGGCGCTTGCGGTTTGCAATCCCCGGTGGGCCGCAGACCATAACCGTCGGTTCGTTCTGAGGAACGAGCGTGTGGAGGTGCGTGCATGTGCAAGGAGACAAGCCGAATTAGGCGCAGTCGTAGCAGCGCTACGTCGAGCACTAATTCGGTGCAGGTGACGCCGCAGATGGGCGCGGATCCACGCGCGAATCCCAGGATGGGCCGACGATTATGGGAACGACAGCGGGAGAGCCCATAATGAACGTCATCATCATCGGTGCCGGCCAAGTGGGCACCCATATCGCCACGATTCTCTCCGAGTTCGAGCACAACGTCGCAGTGATCGACAAGAATCCGCAACAGATCGAACAGATGGAGGAGACGCTCGACGTCCGGACGCTCCTGGGACATGGCGCCGACATGGCCGTCCTCGAGAGCGCGGGCGCCGCCGAGGCCGATTTGGTGCTGGCCGTCAGCGACTCCGACGAACTCAACTTCAACAGCGCGTTGCTCGCCAAACAGCTTGGCGCCCGCCAGACCTTGGTGCGGGCGCGCAAGGCCTTCTACCTGGAGGACAGGCTGCGGGACTACATCTCCACCTTCAAGGTCGATCGCGTGGTATGTCCCGAGGTGTTGACGGCCCAGGAGATCGCCAAACGGATCGAACACCCCGGAACTCAGCGGATAGAGTATTTCGGGCATGGCCGCGTTCAACTCCGCACGATGCTCGTCACCGAACAGTCACGCCAACTGGGCGTCCCACTCAAGGACATAAAGCTCCCCGGGCGCACTCTGATCGTGGGAATCCTGCGCCCTGACCCGAGCACGCGCGGCGCGCAAAACGGAGCCAACGGACGAAGTGGGCACCGCGCGCGCCTGATCGTGCCACACGGCGGGGACCGCATCGAGCCCGGCGACAAATTGACGGTGCTGGGCTCCACGAGCGACATGCTTGCCCTGGAGCGCATGTTCACCGACTACAAGAGAAGCGCGCGCGTGCGGCGGGCGGTCGTGATGGGAGGCGGCCTGATAGGCTTCTACCTGACATCGACCCTGGCGCGCCATAACATCGCGGTGACCTTGGTGGAACACGACCGGGGCGTCTGCCGGCGGCTTGCCGCCGATTTGCCTCGCGCCGAGGTGCTCTTCGGCGACGCCACCTCGCTTCCGTTTCTCGAGCAGGCCCGCCTGGGCAACACCGACGTGTTCGCCGCGACCACCAGCCAGGACGACAGCAACCTGATGGCGTGCCTGCTCATGTCCGAGCTGGGCGTCAAGCAAACCGCGGCGGTCATGCATCGCCCGGACTTTGCCACCCTGGTGGACCGCCTCGGCGTGGCCTACGCCCTCTCTCCGCGCCATATGATGGGCGACACGGTCAACTCCATGCTTCAACACGGCAATGTCCTGGCGGTGGCAATGCTGGAAGGTGGCCTGGGCGAAGCGATTGAGTATCGCGTCAACTCCGAGACCCCGATCGTGGGCAAACGCCTCAAAGAGGCCAAGTTGCCCACCGGGGCACTCGTCGGCGCTATCGTCCGGCAAGGCGAGGTCTTGATCCCCAAGGGGGATGACCATCTCCAGTGCGACGACACCGTGGTAGTGTGTGTCCAACGAGAGTCGATGGCGAGAGTCGAAGCGCTGTTCCGGGGCACGCCATGAGATACCGTGAGCTTACCCGGCTCCTCGGGTTGCTCGTGGGGTTGCTGGGCCTCTCGATGGTCTTGCCGCTTCTCTGGGCCTTGTACCTGAATGACGGCCAGGCGCTGAGCTTTCTCCTGAGCGCCGCAATCTGCATGCTTTTCGGCGGCGGCGCGTTTCTCATCGCGCGCCGCGGCGCGCGCCCCACCGGCCGCCGCGAAGCGCTCGCCGCAGTGGGGCTCGGCTGGCTGTTGTGCGGCGCCTTCGGCGCGCTGCCCTACATGCTGGGCGGCACCTTGGCGGCATTTCACGACGCCTTCTTCGAGACCCTCTCCGGCCTTACGACCACCGGGGCGACAGTGCTGACCGACATCGAATCCACCGCCGCGAGTGTCCTCTTCTGGCGCAGCTTGACCCACTGGCTCGGGGGGATGGGGGTCGTGGTGCTGTTCGTGGCGGTGCTGCCATCGCTCGGCGCGAGCGGCAAATATCTCTTCCAGTCGGAGGCCACCGGGCCGACCCCGGGAGGGTTGCGCCCGAGGGTGCGGGAGACCGCTTCGCTACTGTGGAAAATCTATCTCACCATGACGGTCTTGGAGATCGGGCTGCTGGTGGCCTTTGGAATGGATTTCTATGACTCCCTGGTGCACACCTTCGGGACTGTCGCCACCGGCGGTTTCTCCAGCCGCAACGCCAGCATCGCGGCTTACGACAGTCTCGCCATCGAGCTGACCATCATCGCGTTCATGATACTCGCCGGAACCAACTTCGCGCTCTACTACCGGTGCCTCCGGGGAAACCGCGGCGCCATCTGGCGCGACGCCGAATGGCGCGCCTACATCGCCATCATGTTGGGCGCCACAATCTTTGTCTCCGGCCACCTGTGGCTCACCGGGACGGTGACCGAGATCGGTCAGGCAGCGCGCGAGGCCTCGTTCCAGGTGGTCTCGTTGACCACCACCACCGGTTACTGCACGGCCGATTTCGACCAGTGGCCGGTGGCCACCAAAACGCTGCTGGTGCTGTTGATGTTCGTCGGTGGCTCAGCCGGCTCCACCGGTGGCGGGATGAAGGTCATTCGGGTTGTGCTGCTCGTCAAGATCATCCGACACACCATCCGGCTGGCATATGCGCCGGCCACGGTGCGTACCGTGAGGCTGGGGCGCGCGGTGGTCGAGAATCGCGTGCGAATGGCCACCATGGTCTATTTCGTGGCGCTCATGACGGTATTGGCGACGGCCACGTTCTTGGTGGCGCTCACCGGGCCCGATCTGGTCACGTCGCTGACCGGCGTCATTGCCACCCTCAATAACATCGGGCCGGGGCTCGGCGGAGTGGGCGCCGAGGAGAACTACGCCTCTTTCGCCCCTTTCGCCAAATATGTCTTGAGCATCTGCATGACGCTCGGGAGGCTCGAGCTATTTGCGATCCTGGTGCTGTTCGCCCCCGGCCTGTGGCGACGCTGAGGGCCGGGGGTACCTCAATCCTCCACCCTCTTCCGGGATTCGGGAAGCGATTCAGGCACAATTGCGGCGTCACCTTCACCAAATCGATGCTCGACGTAGCGCTGCTACGACTGCGCTCGATTTGGCTTGTTTCCTTGCACTTGCACCCGCCTCACTCCCCTCGGTCCACGGACGC
>PWKZ01000021.1 GCA_003559575.1 Bradymonadales bacterium
CGCGTGCATGTGCAAGGAAGCAAGCCGAATTAGGCGGAGGCGTAGCAGCGCTACGTCGAGCACTAATTCGGTGCAGGTGACGCCGCAGATGTGCGTGAATCCGCGCGCGAATCCCAGGATGAGCCGACGATTATGGACGATTAGGGGAGCTTGCCGCGCGCACGAAGTCGGATTAAGCTCCTCCGTTCATGGGCGCGGGGTCGACCGCATTACCACGCTTTGTCCAGGGGAAGGACACAATCATGACGAAAAAGGTTCTTCTTGGAGATGACGCAGTTGCGTTGGCAGCTCTCCACTCGGGGATCAACGGGGTGTTCGGATACCCGGGGACGCCCTCCACCGAGATCTTCGAATACATCGCGCAACATCGTCCCAAGGACGGCAGCGTGGTGGCCAACTGGGCCGCCAACGAAAAGGTCGGGCTCGAAGAGGCCGTCGGTATGTCGTTCGCCGGGCGCCGAGCGCTCGTCACCATGAAACACGTCGGGCTCAACGTGGCCGCCGACCCCTTCATGAACGCGGCCATCACCGGAGCGCACGGCGGGCTCGTCATCGCCGTGGCCGACGACCCGAGCATGCACAGCTCGCAAAACGAGCAGGACAGCCGCTACTTCGCCGATTTCGGGCTCATCCCGTGCCTCGAGCCGTCGAATCAGCAAGAGGCATACGACATGACCCGCGAGGCGTTCGAGCTGTCCGAGCGCCTGGAGATTCCGGTCATGGTGCGGCTGGTGACGCGGCTGGCCCACAGCCGCGCCGATGTCGTCGTCCGCGATCCCTGCGAAAAGAACGAGCTCAATCCCGCGCACGACCCGGCGCGTTGGACACTGCTGCCGGTGAACGCCCGGGTGGGCTACCGCAAGCTGCTCGACAAACAACCGGCCATCAACGCCTACTCGGAGTCCAGCCCTTTCAACACCCTCGCGTTGAACGACGGCCGGCTCGGGGTCATCGCCACAGGGATCGCTCATAACTATTTACAAGAGGCGCTCGCCGACCTCGACCTTTCACCCGAAGCGCGCCCCTCCGTGCTTCACTTGTGCGTCTATCCCGCCCCTGTCGAGAAGGTCCGCCGGTTCGTGGCGGAGATTCGAAGCCGGGGCGATGGCGCCGAGATCCTCGTGCTCGAGGACGGCTATCCCTTCATCGAGCGCCAGCTTGGAGGGCTCCTTGGGTTGAGCGGGGTGAGGCTGCGCGGCCGGCTCGACGGCTCCTTGCCGCGCGCCGGAGAGCTGTCCCCCGACAGCGCGCTGCGCGCGCTCAGGGGCGAGATCCAGCCGCCCCCCCTCCCCTCCGCCCTCCCACCGCGCCCGCCGGCGCTTTGCAAGGGATGTCCGCACGGCGACACCTACACCGCGTTGAGCGCAGCGCTCAAGGAGTCGGGGGCCACCGCCGGGGCGGTCTTTTCCGACATCGGCTGCTATACGCTTGGGGCTTACCCGCCATATGAGGCCATCGACACTTGCCTCGACATGGGGGCCAGCGTCAGCATGGCGGCCGGCGCCGCCGACGGTGGGCTACACCCCTCCCTCGCGGTCCTCGGGGACTCCACCTTCATGCACTCGGGGATGACCCCTCTCGTGGGGGCCGCCAAGCGCAACTGTCCGATTACCGTCATCATCGTCGACAACGGGACGGTCGCCATGACCGGTCGCCAGGACACCATGGCCACCGGTGATGCGCTCGAAAACGTGGTGTTGGGCCTCGGTGTGGCCCGCGAGCATGTGCGAGTACTCAAACCGTTGCCCAAGGCCCACGACGAGATGGTCCGGGTGCTGCGTGAAGAGATCGCATATCAGGGCACGAGCGTTATCCTGGCGCGTCGCCCTTGTATTCACGTCCGATGATCCCCCACCGGAGGAAACATGAACGCTAACATTCTTTTGGCAGGTGTCGGCGGACAGGGGATCCTGTCCATCGCGTTCGTAATCGACAACGCCGCCCTCGAGGCCGGCCTCCGGTTCAAGCAGGCCGAAGTCCACGGCATGGCTCAACGTGGTGGCGCGGTGCAGAGCCACTTGCGCCTGAGCGACACCGAGGTCCATAGCGACCTCGTCCCGGAGAAGCGGGCCGACATCGTCTTGAGCGTCGAACCACTTGAAGCGTTGCGCTACACCCATTACTTGTCGGATTCAGGTGTTACAGTCACTTCCCTCACGCCCTTTGTGAACATATCGAGCTATCCCGAGATAGACTGGGTCTACGACCGCTTGCTCGCGTTGCCACGACTTGTGGCGGTGGACGCCGCCGCGCTCGCGCGCGAGGCCGGAACTCCTCGCGCCCAAAACATGGTCGTCCTCGGCGCCGGGGCCGATTATCTGCCGCTGGCGCCCGAGTCCCTCGAGCGCTATGTGCGCCAACTGTTCGCCCGCAAGGGCGAAAAGATAGTCGACCAAAACCTCGCCGCCTTCCGCGCCGGGCGCGCCGTGGGCCAATACCACACCGCGCTGCTCGAGAGCGGCCTCTCGCCCGAGGACGCGCTCAGCTTGATGCGACGGGCATCGGGACGCGATATCGTGCTCGACTCCGCGCCCATCTGGCGTGAGGCGTTCACGGGGCCGCGGGCGGCCTCCCTGCGCGCTCGACTTCAGGAGATCGATCCGAAGACGCTTTTGAGGTTAAATGATGAGACAGCCACTCTCGCGCGCGAGCGCGGGAGCGTGCTCAACGATGGAGGAGAGTGACATGTGGAGAGCGGTCGAGACCACTGACCCCGAGGTGCATCATCTGCTTCAAGAAGAGAACCGGCGCCAATTCGACAAGATCCGCCTGATTCCAAGCGAAAACTACGTCTCGCGCGCGGTTCTCGAGGCCACCGGCTCGATTTTCACCAACAAGTACTCAGAGGGCTATGCCGGTAAACGCTATTATGAGGGCCAGCAAAACGTGGACACCCTCGAGCGACTGGCCATCGCCCGCGCGAGGGAGCTTTTCGGCGCCGAGCGCGCCAACGTCCAGCCCTACTCCGGATCGCCGGCCAACCTCGCGGTGTACTTCGGGCTGCTCGAGCTCGGCGACACCATCCTGGGGCTCTCGCTGCCGCACGGCGGTCACCTGACCCACGGCTGGAGCGTGAGCATCACGGGCAGCTACTACCGCAGCGTGCAGTACACGGTCCATCCCGAGACCGGGCTGCTCGATCTCGACATGTTGCGCGAGCTTGCCCGGAAGGAGCGTCCCAAGTTGATCGTCGCCGGCGCCACTGCCTACCCGCGGACAATCGACTTCGAGGGCTTCGCCGCGATCGCCGCCGAGGTGGGCGCGTTCCTCCTCGTGGACATGGCCCATATCGCCGGGCTGGTCGCCGGTGGGGCGCACCCCTCACCCGTGCCGCACGCCGACGTGGTCTCGACCACCACGCACAAGACACTGCGCGGGCCGCGCGGCGGGATGCTTTTGATGCGCCGCAAGGTGGCCAAGCGCATCAACAAGGCGGTCTTTCCCGGGCTGCAGGGAGGGCCGCACAACCACACCACCGCCGCGTTGGCCGTGGCGTTGCGCGAGGCGGCCACCGAGGAGTTTCAGAGCTACGCCCACTCGATCGTCAAGAACGCACAGGCGTTGGCCGAGCGGCTACTCGAACATGGCTTCAAGCTGGTCACCGGGGGGACCGACAACCATCTGGTGCTGGTGGACGTGACCCCGCGAGGGACCACCGGTAAGCCGCTCGCCAAGGCGCTCGACACGGCCGGGATCGTCTGCAACTACAACACGGTGCCGTTCGATCCGCGCCCCCCGATGGACCCGAGCGGTTTGCGGCTCGGCACTCCCGCGGTGACCACGCGCGGGATGGGACCCGCCGAGATGCGCCGGATCGCCGACTGGATCGCCGAAGTGACCGAGGTCCGGGATGACGAAGCGGCGCTCGCCAAGATCGCGGGGCAGATCCGCGAGTTCTGCCACAACTTCCCCGCGCCGGGGATCGAACTCGGTTCTTAGTTCCATGCGAGGCCGCCTCCCGACACTACTCCTGGCCGCTCTGCTGACCCTCCTCCCGGGACCGCGCGCAATCGCCGGCCCCACGTTCGATCTCGACTTCGACCTCGTCGCCGACAAGTTTCTCGCGCGGCCCGACGCCCTCGACTCCCTCTTGCACCTCTACCAACTCCACCACCTGGCCGACCTTAACCCCGGGGACGATCGACCGGCCCCGCTGCTCGACCGTCTCGCCGGAATCTCAGGGCTTCCCCCCGAGCCGGCGGCGCATCTCCGCTGGCTCGGGCTATCTCGCGCCAGGCGCGCCGGGGCGCTCTCGCGCCAGGCCGAGCTTCGCGCCGAGCTTGGGATCCCGCCCCACTGGATGATCCTCGGACCCTTTTACAACCTTGGCGACCGCGGTTTCCAAGATCTTCCGCCGGAGGGCGGCGCCCCGCCGCATCTCGAACAACTCACGGACGGTGAGCCCGCCGCCGGGCGTTTCGGCCCGGTCGAGTTCCACTTTTTTCCCGAAGTGACCGCCGCGGGTTTAATCCCCTTCAAGGCGCTTTTCGATGAGATCGGGACCGAGGAACTCTATGCCGTCGCCGCGACGAGCTTCGCGCTCACTCGCGCGCGGCGCCTCGAGCTGCGCGTGAGCAGCCCCGCCAGCGTACGGGTGTGGCTCAACGGACAGCTCGTCCTCGACCGTAGTAGGGTAAGGCGGGGGCAAGCCCTCGACCAGGATGTGGTCCCGCTCCAACTCACCGCCGGCCGACATCGCCTCGTGGCCCAGGTGGGCCGCCGCGCCGACGCATGGTCGCTCCTCCTGAGGCTCTCCGGCCCCGGCGCTGCTCCGCCGCGCGGGCTCGTGTTCGCGGGCGGCGAAGACGAGATCCGGGCCGCGTTCAAGTCGCCCGCACAGACGGCGCGGCTGCGCGCGGTTGGCCCCTCGAGGCCGGCGGGGCCTCTCGCCCGCGCCCGTGAGGCGGCCGAGAGAACCGAGGTGTCGCGCGACACCCTCCTGACTGCGGCGCGGCTCGAGCGTCTGTTCAGCGCATTCGACCGCAGCGAGGCGCGCGATGTGGCCCTCTTGCGGCGCGCAATCGCGAAGCACCCCGAGTGCGCCGAGCTCAGGCTCGAGCTAGGGCGAACCCTCGATGATCAACATCTGCGCCGCGACGCGTATGAAGCGGCGCTCGCGCTCGCCCGTGACGCGGGCGCGCCATCCCTCGTGGCCGCGGCCCTCGCTCAACTGTTGCATCACGGCGCCGAGCGGGGGGAGTTCGCGGCATACGCCGCGCACGCCACGGCGCTCTTGGAGCTGCAACCGGGCCATCCGGCGGCCGAGCTGTTTCAAATCGAGCGGCTGCGCGGGCTCGGACTGCAAGGGATCGCGCTTGAACGCGCCGAGCGGTTGGCCGCGGCGCGACCTCGGCACGGCTCTGCCTTGCGCCGGGCGATGGAGATCGCGCGCGAAACCGAGGACCCACGGCGCGAGATCGAGTGGGCCGCGCGCCTCCTCGAGCGCGACCGCGGTGACGGCCGGTGGTTGAGGAGAGTGCTCGCGCTGCGCCACCGCCTCGCCCCGGACGATGCGGAGAACGCCGGCGCGAAGTACGCCGAGGCGCTCGACTCTGCGATCGCGCGCCACCCTTACGACCTCGACCTGCGGTTGGCGCGCCTGCGCGCGCTCGCCGACCACGTCTCATCGGAGGCGGCGCGGCGGGTCCTGGCCGACGATTTGGAGCGCTTCCCCGCGAGCCCGCGCCTTCACGACATGGAGGGCGAGCTGTGGTTGCAGTGCGGCGACTATGCCAAAGCGACGCGGGCCTTCGAGCGCAGTCTGACACTTCGGCCCCGCGACGCCCTCTCCCAGCGACTCCGGTATCACGAGAAGCGGCGCGAGACGCAAGCCTTCGACGGCTCGCGGGAGGTGGCCGGCGACACCCACGACTACGCCACGGCGCGCGCGCTCCTCACCAAGCTGGCCCACGAACCGCTGCCGCCCGCGATGGAGGATGCTTGCGCGTCCGCCGGGGCCTGCAAGATCATGGATGAGGTGCGGGTCGAGGTGCGCCCCGACGGCCTAACCAGCCGGGATATGATCTGGGCGTTCTCGCTGCGCGATGAGCGCCGCCGCGACGCACTGCGTCGGGTCAATCTGCCGTTCGTGCCGGGACAAGAGCGTGTCGAGATCCGCGCCGCGTTGCTGCTCACGCCCGACGGCGAGGTGACCGGCCCGACTCGGGTGACCACCGCCGCGCCGGGAGGGCGCCGGCACGGGGTCTATACCCTGGTCCACCAGAGGGTGATCCAGTTCGACGATTTGTCGGCCGGCGACACCATTTTGGTCCACCTGCGCAAGATCGACGACCAACCTCACAGCCCACACGGCGGTTTTTTTGGCGATGTCCACGCATTTCAGCTCGCGCTCCCCAATGTGGCGGTCACCTATGAAGTTCTGATGCAACCGCCCGAGCACGGACCGCCCCCGACCCTCCACTACCACGCTGAGGGGATCGCGCCGCCGGCGGTGTCCGCGCGTGACGACGGCGCGATGATCTATCGCTTCGAGGCCGAGGGACTCCCGGCAATCCGAATGGAAACGGGCAGGCCCGGCTACACGGAGATTGGCGCCTACGCGAGCGTCTCCACCTTCGCGGACTGGCAGACGCTGCACGACTGGTATCTGGATCTGGTGCGCGCGCAGTGGGGCTTGACCTCCGAGATGCGGGAGATCGTCGCCTCTCTCATCGAAGGGGCCGCCGACCACGAGGATCGAGTCCGGCGCATCAACCGCTGGGTACAGACCTCCACTCGCTACGTGGGGATCGAGTTTGGGATCCACAGCATCAAACCATACGAAACCGCCGAGGTCTTGCGGCGTGGCTATGGCGACTGCAAAGACAAGAGCTTTCTGCTGGTGGAGCTATTACGTGAGGCCGGGATCGAGGCGCACCCAGCGCTCGTGCGCACTCGTAATCGCGGCCGCTTCAGCCCAAAGCCGGCCACACTGTGGGCGTTCGACCACATGATTGTCCACCTGCCGGAGCTCGACCTGTGGCTAGATCCCACCTCGCGGTTCGCGGGGATCGAGGATCTGCCGCTGATGGACCAAGGGGTGATGACGCTCATCATCGATCCGGGGCGGCCCGCAGAGTTGACGACGACCCCGGTCATGCCGGCGCATGCCAACAAAGCCGTCGGTGAGACAGAGCTGCACCTCGAGCGAGATGGGACCGGCCGCCTAAAAATGCACCTCGCGCACAGCGGGCTGTTTGCGACCATGGCGCGCCGGCTCTTCGACGACTCCACGAGAAGACGAGTTCAACTCCAACAAGCGTTGGCGCGCGATCTCCCCGGCGCCACGATCACCAGTTACGAAGTCTCCGATCCTGATTATCGCCGCCTTCCGCTGACGGTGCGGCTCGAGGCCAAAATCCCGGCCGCCGCCGAGGTCCACGAGGATTTTTTGCGAACCAAGGTGGTCCATTCGCCACTCAACTTGAGCGCCGCCGCCTCCACGAGCCGCCGAGTCCACGACCTGATCCTCGACCACACCCGCCTTGTGCAGAGCCGGTTCCGGCTCCTGCCGCCCGAGGGCTATGAGCCCCCGGAATCGCTCCCGGAGGAGGTGGCCCTCGAGACGCCGTTTGGAAGCTATCGGCTGACGGTCCGCCGCGATGGGCGGGCGGTGGTGGTCGAGCGCGAGTGGCGACAGGATGTCTTGAGAGTGTCGGCCGACGACTATCCGGCCTTCCGCGATCTCAGCCGGCAGGTCGACCGGGCCGAGCGCGAGGCGATTCGCCTGGTACCCACCACCCCTCAGGCGGCTCGCGCCCTGCCCTTCGTGACGCGCACCAAGGGCGATCTCCACTTTTAGGGGAGCCCCATCCAAGGCCGACGATTATGGTCCAGACTGAGTCGCTTGCGTCGAATGCGACGGACCTCTTTGACACGAGCCGAGGTTCTCGGAGGTACAAAGTCGGGAATTGGAATAAATCCCGGTCCCGGGGCCTTGCGTACCTTTTGAAGCGACCGGATACCCCGGTCTTGACGGAGCCGAGGCCGACTGTGCTGCCAATGGAGTCCGCAAACACTGCTCTCAGAAGAGTCTCCGCGCTCGCCATTTCGCTCGGTTCTTGCCGGCTACACCTGCGTCTGGAGCGCCTCAAGACCACCTGTCCCGCCGGCGCTTCTCTTTTTCTTTTCTAATCTCGTTTGTCGAGGGTGCTCACCCCGAGCGCCCCGGTAACTCGGGAGTCGACCCAATGGAGTCATACGGAATGCAGAAACTTCTCTTCACCATGATCCTCACTTTGCTGATGATTTCGGTCGCGGTGGCACAGGCTCCGCCGCCGCCCGCCGGTGCGCGGGAGGGCGACGAGCGCGCCGTGCGCCCGGCCCCTCCGCAGCAGCCCGCGACGATTCCGGCCCCGAGCGACGTGGCCGGACCGCCCGAGGAGGCCAAAACCACCGACTCCGGTCTGGCCTACAAGATCCTGGAGCCCGGCGAGGGCGATGAGCGCCCCGGCGAGACCGACAACGTCGAGGTGCACTACACCGGCTGGACCACCGATGGGCAGATGTTCGACAGCTCGGTGATGCGCGGTCAGCCCGTGACCGTCCCGCTGGCCCAGGTCTTCGACGGCTGGCGCGAGGGCTTGCAGCTCCTGCGCAAGAATGAGAAGGCGCGCCTGTGGATCCCCGCCGAACTGGCGTTCGGCGATACGCCGCAACACCCCGGCGCCCCGGCCGGAATGATCGTCATGGATGTGGAGCTACGCGATTTCACACCGGCCCCCACCGTCGAGGTCCCATCGGATCTAGACGAGGCACCGGAAGATGCTCGCACGACCGAGTCAGGCCTGGCCTACAAAGTGCTGGAGTCCGGTGAGGGCGACACCAAGCCGACCACCAGCGACATCGTCCAGGTCCACTATTCGGGTTGGACCAGCGACGGAGAGATGTTTGACAGCTCGGTGGTGCGAGGCGAGCCGGCGGTGTTCCCGGTCCAGGGTGTCATCCCGGGCTGGGCCGAAGCGCTTCAGCTCATGACTGTTGGAGACAAGGCGCGCTTCTGGATCCCGGCCGATCTGGCCTACGGTGACGAGCCGTCGCAGCCCGGCGCACCGGCGGGCAAGCTGGTCTTCGACGTGGAGTTGAAGTCAGTCCAGCCAAGCCCACAGCCGCCCGGCCCGGGCCCGCAACAGCCGCGCCCGCAGCAGCAACAGCACTGACCCCCCCCTCCGCCCACCGGCACCGATATCGGCAAGGTTACTCTTTGTCGTCCGGTTCGCGACGGATGCGCGCCGGCAGGTACGGCAAGGGCGGCGCGCGGCGCTCGAGCTTGTGATGCTTGACGAAGAAGACCGGATCCAGCTCCGCGATGGCGATTGCGTGCGCATGACGGACAATCTTGTCGAAGTTGCTGACGAAGCGGGTGAAGGTTACTCCCGTCAGCGGGTCCGCCTCCTTCGCGCGCACGAGCGCCCGGTGGCTTGCGATCAGACCCTTGCTATGTGTCACGTATTCTTCGCGAATCCGGACTATCTCTTCGACCAGGCCCCTCCGTTCGTCCTTGGACAACATGGGATCGAGTGATTGTGATGTCAGGTGGAGGAGTTGGTCGGCCATGTCGAAGACGCGGAGTAGTTCCCCCATGTGCGTGTCATCGAACCACACCCCGCGCTCCGTCTTCTCCCGAATGATGTCCGACAGCGTATTCGCGTGATCGCTGATGCGCTCGAGGTCCACCACCGCCTGCAACAGATGTTGGACGAGGATCGATTGGCGCTTGGAGAGATGACGGCTCACCACCTGCAGGAGATAGCGCTCGATGACGGCCTTGAGTTCATCGACGGCATCCTCTGTCCGTGCCACTTCGGCGAAGGGGCGGGTGGTGTGCTCGACGAGGCCGCGAACGGCGGCCCGAAGCCCGTTGTGCGCCAAGCGCGCCATGCGTTGCGTCTCCCGGAGTGACGCGAGGATGGCCATCTCAGGGGTGTCGAGGTACCGGTTGTCCAGGTGACTCTTCTCCACCGGCGTGGCGCCGGAGGGTGTGAGCTTGGTTACGAGACGGAGAAACGGCGTCGCCAACACGAGGAAGACGAACGCGTTGATGAGCTGAATCAGGGTGTGCGCGTTGGCGATCTGGCGGATGAGGGTGTCTCCCGTCATGGGGACCACATGACGGTAGAACGACAGCATGGCGATGGCCAGAAATGCTCCGAGCACGTTGAACAGCAAGTGGACGATGGCGGCACGGCGGGCTTCGGGGTGGGTGCCGATGCTCCCGAGGAGCGCGGTGATGCAAGTGCCGATGTGGGCGCCCAAGAGCAGTGGGAAGAACTGGTCGAACGTGGTGAAAACCCCGACCGCGCTCAGCGCGAACAAGATCCCGACCATGGCGCCGCTGCTCTGGATGAGGGCGGTGAGCGCCGTCGACGTGAGCAGGCCGAGGAGGAGTCCGGTGACCGAATCGGCGTGGGTGTGGCGCAGGACGGACTCGAGCACCCCCGAATCCTTGAATGGCAGGACGCCCTCACCCATCGTCTTCATGCCGAGGAACAGCAGACCAAAGCCGAAAATGGCGACGCCCAGTTGAGACAAGACCTCGCGGCGGCTCGCCACGCGCAGAAGGGCGCCGACCGCCAGCGCGACGAAGCAGTATTCGTCCAGCCGAAACGAGATCAACTGCATCGACAGCGTGGTGCCGAGATTGGCCCCGAACACAACGCCCACCGCCTGGCTCAGGCTCATGAGACCGGCGTTGATGAATCCGACGAGCATGAGCGTCGCCGCCGAGCTGTGGACGAGGAAGCCCATGACGGTGCCCACCAAGGCCCCGGCGACGCGATTGCGCGTGAGGTGAAACAGCAAGCGGCGAAGTCCGCTCCCGGCCGCGCGCTTGAGCCCCTGAGACAAAAGCTGCATCCCGTAGATGAAGAGCGCCAACCCGCCGAACACTTGACCGATCGCGAGGGGGTCAAAACCCATCATTTACCACTTTCCGCCGCGGAATCATCTGGGCGGCGCGCCATCGTCGCGTCCAGGCATGGAGTTCAGGGGAGACGGATGCGCGCTCACGCCCAAGAGTATTCGTCAATGCGAGGCTCGAGGCGAGTGCCCGGATCGCACGCGAGTCCCAACCGCCCTCAAGCTATCGCATGGAGGCAAGTGCGGGCAAGACCCCATAATCGTCCATAATCGTCGGCCCATCCTGGGAAACGCGGACGGATTCGAGCACATCTGCGGCGTCACCTGCACCGAATTAGTGCTCGACGTAGGCGCTGCGTTGGACTGCGCCTAAGAACGGTTTGTTTCCTTGCACATGCACGCGCCTCCACTTAGCGGGGCTCCTCAGAACGAACCGACGATTATGGTTGGAGGTGTGAGGCCGAGTCTCTCAAAGACGGCTTCCGCGAGCGCGCGGTGTTCCTCGGCGGCCTTCCCTCGGCCCTGTCCGTCGTCCCCTTCGACGACCGCGCTTCTCTTCACCTGAGCGGCCGTCACCGCCTCGTCATAGCAGATCCTCCCCAAGACCGGGATGTCCCACCGTCCGGCCTCGGCTTCGATCTCTGCGGTGACGTCCGGGTTGATGTCGGCCTTGTTCACGGCAACCGCGGCGGGGACGCCGAGTTGACGACAAAGCTCCGCGACCCGTGTGAGATCATGGAGCCCCGAAAGCGTCGGCTCCGTGACGATGAGCGCCATGGAGGCCCCCGTGATGGAAGCGATGACCGGGCAGCCGATGCCGGGCGAGCCGTCGCAGATGACGAACTCGCGACCGCGCTCGGCTGCAACCGCGCGCCCTTCGCGGCGTACGAGCGAGACGAGCTTGCCGCTGTTCTCTTGCGCGACTCCAAGCCGCGCATGGACCAGGGGGCCATGTCTCGTTTCGGAGACAAACCACTCGCCGTTCACGGATGGCTGGAGATCGAGCGCGCCGACCGGACAGTGATCGACGCACACCCCGCAGCCCTCGCACGCCAGACCGTCGACTTCCACCGTGTCGCTCTCCGGGCGGATGGCACCGAAGCGGCAGCGCGCGATACAGATGCCGCAGCCCGTGCACATCGCTTCCGCGACGGTCGCCACACTGCCACCGACAAACGGGCGCCGTTCACGCAGCGCCGGGCCCTCCCGGCCCGCTCCCGGCGAGAGAGGCGGCGTACAGAGGACGAGGTGCAAGTCGGCGGCGTCCACATCACAGTCGACGACGACGGCGTTGTGCGCGAGGGCGAACAGGGATGCCACAACGCTCGTCTTGCCTGTCCCCCCCTTCCCGCTGATGACGACGATCTCCGTCAACAAGTCTTGGCCGGCTGTCGCCCCGACCCTCTCGGAGGGCGGCGGCCCCCCCACGGCAGGCGCGGTGTTGCGCTCTGCCCCCCCCCCTTCGGGTGGCACTGGAAAAAGGCGCGCCGTCTCGCAGAGACGCGCATAGAGGGCCATGAGCTGTTGGTGGCTGTCGGGTAAAACCTGCAAGGCGAGCCCGCCCCGCGAGTAGGCCTCTGCGACCCCCCGGTCGTTTGGAATCTCCATCAGCACGGGGATCGACTCGCGCGCGCAGTAGGAACGAACACTCTCGTCGCCAATCCCAACCCGATTGACGACCACGCCCAAGGGCACGCCGAGCGCGCGGACCATCGAAACCGCCAGCTTCAGATCGTTCAGCCCGAACGGCGTTGGTTCGGTGACGAGCAGGACCACGTCGGCATCCCTGACGGCCGCCATCACAGGACAGGACGTGCCGGGTGGTGCGTCCATGACGACGACACGGTCCGCGGGCGCCGCGTCCAACACGGCACGAATGACGGGCGGCGCCATGGGCACGCCTACATCGAGTTTGCCATGCACGAACGCCACCGACCCGGCGCATCCCTCTTCGACCACACCGACCGCGCGCGGCACCTCCCGAATCGCGCGCTCAGGGCAGGCGATGACGCATCCGCCACAACTGTGGCAGAGCTGCGGGAAAGTCAGAACCTCCTCGGGAAGAGCGAGGATCGCTGAAAAACGACACGCCGACCCGCACGCACCACACAGGTTGCACCGGCGCGGGTCGACCTCAGGCACCTGGACGGTGACCACCTCCCGCCGGAGGCCGGTGGGGGACAGGAACAGGTGTCCATTCGGCTCCTCGACATCACAGTCGACGTATGCCACCGCCGTCTCGGCCGCGGCGAGCGCAGCGGCCAGGTTCACGGCGACGGTGGTCTTCCCGGTGCCGCCCTTGCCGCTCGCCACCGCGATGCGCAGAGGTCGTGACCTCATCGGCCGCGTCTGCCGCTCATCCCCGCGTGGCTCTCCACGTTCGGTGCGGAGGCGCTCCGAAGATCACCGGCCTTGAAGCGCTCGATTATCTCGCCGACCGTTCCCGTACATCCAACCACCACGTCGATGCCCGCTGCCTGAAGGGTCCGGTGTGCGTTCGGCCCGCAGTTTCCCGTCAAGACCACCCTGGCCCCCGCGTGGGCGAGCATCTGGGCCGACTGGATTCCGGCGCCGCCCGAGCGCGCCTTGTTTTCGTTCGCGACGCTGCGGCAGGTCATCGTGTCGGTCTCGACCACGACGAAGTTTTCAGCGCGGCCAAACAAGGGATCGACCACCGCGTCGAGCGTCGTGCCTTTGGCGCTTACAGCAACTTTCATCATTCGGGCCCCCCGCCACCGCGGAACCGCCGCCCCCCGCCGCGGCCATAGCCCCGCCGGAAACGGCCGCCGCCCCGCAAGTCGGCCTCCGGCGCCGCCCCGGGGTTCCAGTCGCCGCCGCGCCCATAGCCCCAACGCCATCCGAGACCACGCCCCGGAGGTGGGGTGTCGGCCGCCGCGCGGCCACCGCCACACGGACCACGTCCGCCACCGGTATTAGGTCCCTCGCCTCTCGGCCCACTTCGATCTCTGCCCGGCATCGCTATCCTCCTCTCGCGCCATCTCCTCGACGGGACGGCGCTCATCCGTGGCGATGGCCGGAACACGTCATCCCGGGCTGCATGGGCTTCATTTGACCCGCCCGAAACGCGTCCACGACCTCGCTCACCGTCGCGTGTTGCGCCACATACACATTGATATCGGCCGCTCGCAGCTTGTTGAACGCCCCCATGCCGATCCCCCCGACGACCATGCCGTCGATGGCCTCGCCCCGGAGGGACTGTAACGGCATACACATGCCGTGGCTGTGGTGCTGGTTGTGGTTCGTGACGGTCTTGAACGTGAGGTTCGCGACATCCACGATCAGGTAGGCCGGTGCCGACCCGAAGTGCGCGCAAACCGCGCTGTCGAGCCCGTTGTCAGCCTCGATGGGGATACAGATGTTCATCGTTTTCATCCTTGGAGTGTTCAGCGGTTGTCGTACTCGTCGTCGTGCAAGCGGCAGCAGCGCCGCCGTGTGATCCTCACGGGGCCGCCCTCGATGCGGATCGCCTTGCCATGGACCAGCGCGTCCGCGATTTTGCGGTGGGCCGACTCGATGACGCGGCTAAAAGTCGCCCGCGAGACGTGCATTTCTTCGGCCGCGTCGGCTTGATAGTGGCCGTTCAAGTCGGCGAGCCGCACGGCCTCGAATTCGTCGAGGCCCAGGACGACCTCGTCCAATTCGACCATGGGGACGCCCTGCGGCTTGAAGATGTTCGACCGAGGGCGCCCGGCGATGCGCCGGCGGCAATGGGGTCGCGGCATGACCTCACCTCCCAAGACCAATTATGGACATATGCCCATAATAGTCAAGCGCCATTTTCCAAGAGACGTCCGATGGGAGAATTCAATCCCCGGCGCAGGGAGCAGCAGACGCTAGCGACGATAGTCCCACCGACCCGTTCCCGCAGACCTATGTCCCCGTTGGCGGGCTCCCGCAGCACTTCGTGCCGGTGGGCTCCCGCGTCTGGATTCCGGACAACCGCTATGGGATCCACGAGGTCGACGCGGAGCTTGGCAACTTGATCGTGGAGGACGAGTGAACGCGACGGGCTGCTGTGATGGGACGGTTCCATCCCATGGGCAAGCCCTCGGAAAAGACGGCCCCAAGACAACGGGGGCCCCAGAGAGGGTGTCGGCGCTCCGCGCCTCGTGTTTGGTCAGTTCACCAACGCCTCTTTGATGGCTTTGTTGAACTCGGGCAGGTCGGCGGGGATCCGTGAGGTGATCAGGTGGCCGTCCTTCACCACGGCGCGGTCCTTGAAGGTCGCGCCGGCCTCCTCGAGCTCACCTTGGATCTCAGAAAACCCCGTGCTGGTGAGCCCGTCCATCACCCCGGCGGTGATCAAGACCTGAGGGCCGTGACAGATCGCCGCCACCGGCTTCGAGGAGGCGAAGAAATCCCGCACGAATTGAACCACCGTCTCATTCTGCCTTAGCGCCGCCGGCGACCTCCCGCCGGGGATCACCAGCGCGTCGAAATCGTCGGGGCCGATGTCGCCGACGGCCTTCTCGACCTCCACCGTCACGTCGCTGTTGTAGGCCGAAAGCTCGCCGGGAGCGATCCCCACCACGGTGACTTCGCCGCCGTGGCTCTTGACGAACTCCATGGGCGCCTTCGTCTCGCCATCGTGGAAACCCTCGGCTATCAGGATCGCCACACGCTTTCCGGCCAGCCTTTGGTCGGCCGGAAGATCGACCTCGGCGGGCTCCTCGGCGGGCTCCTCGACAGGCTCCTCGACGGGCACCTCGACCGGCTCCTCGACGGGCACCTCGACCGGCACCTCGGCGGGCACCTCGACGGGCTCCTCGACAGCCGCGGGCGGCGGCTCGGGAGCATCTTTGCGAGCGCAGGCCGAGAAAATCAGAACCAACCCACAAACGGTCGCGCAGGCTACAGCAATGTCTCTCATCGCGAAAAATCCTTTCCGTTTCCAACTAATGCAAAGAACCCTGTTAGAAAAAGGTAAGGTGCCATCCCACTCTGTCAAGTGAGGGGGGGCCATAATCGTCGGTTCGTTCTGAGGAGCGAGCGTGTGGAGGCGCGTGCATGTGCAAGGAAGCAAGCCGAATTAGGCGGAGGCGTAGCAGAGCCTACGTCGAGCACTAATTCGGTGCAGGTGACGCCGCAGATGGGCGTGAATCCGCGCGCGAATACCAGGATGGGCCGACGATTATGGTCCAACCAGATCGGCGGTCACCAGCGCCAACAGCAGGGCAAAATCCACCAGCTGATCCACCTCGACGTGCTCGTTGGCCACATGGAACTGCTCGTCGTCGCCCGGACCGAAACCCACGGCCGCGATGCCTCCGAGGTTGAATGTCTTGGCGAAGGTGCCGCCCCCCATCCCAAACGGCTCGGGCTCGAAACCCAGGAGCGAGGTGGCGTTTTTCTGAATCACGCGCACGAGCGGGTGGTCGGCGGCGATGGCGTGCGGCTCGCTCACATCGCGGACCTCAAAGCGCCAGCGGCCACCGATCTCATTTGTCAGGGATCGCAAATCGTCGACAATCCCCTCGGCGCTTTGGCCGGGCACGAACCGGATATCGAGGGTCGCGTCACATTGTCCCGGAACGATGTTGGAGGCCGCCCCACCCCGGATAACCCCAAGGTTGATGGAGGGCCCCCGGAGGACCGGATGCGGATCATGGCGGAGCTGCAACGACTCGATCTTCCGGACCAGCTTCGCCATGCGATGGATTGCGTTGTCGCCCAGCTCAGGCGTCGAACCGTGGGCCTGGCGCCCGAACGCCGTGACGATTATCTCCGCCCTGCCCTTCTCCGCGATGTCGATCCGCTTCATGTTCTCGCCCACGTCGGGGATGATCGCGAAGTCGGGCTTCAACACCCCGCTCTCGAGCAGGAACTCGATCCCGGGATCGGGCTCACCCACTTCGCGATACTCCTCGGAGGCGATCACGGCCAGCATGAACTCGCCCGCGAGCGGCACCCGGCACTCCTGGAGGAGCTTCATGGCGGCGATTGAAGAGGCCAGCGGGCCCTTGTTGTCGAGCACGCCGCGACCGAAAAGCATCCCGTCGGCCTCGTGGACGACGTAAGGGTCGGTCTCCCATCCGTCACCGGGAGGCACGATATCGCTGTGACAGCCCACCGCCAGGACCGGACCGACGCCCTCGCCAATCCGCGCCAGCAGGTTGCCGCGCCGCGGGTCGAGGGAGTGGAATTCGCACCGGGCGCCGAGCTTCTCGAGCCGCGGCCGAACGAGATCGACGACGCGGGTCTCCTCCCCCGGGACCTCCTGTCCCGGGCACTCGTCGAGTCGAGCGCGGCCCGCGTTGACGGTCTTCAATGCCACAAGCTCGCCCACCAACGTCACAAGCTCGGCGCGGTAGCGCGCCCGGTGCGCGGCGAAATGTTCACGCAACAGCGCTTTGTAATCAGCCACGGCCAATCTCCTCTTTGATCGCGAGACCACGCGGATGCTCGGGTACGAGGCGCAGGAGACGGCCCACGTACTGGCGCGTGCGTTTGTGGTCGCCGAGTAGCAGCGTTATCTCACAGAGCGCCAGAAAGACGGACGCCAAATCGTCGCGCTCGAGACGATTCTGTTGCAGCAGCAGCGCCTGGAAAACCTTCTGGGCCTCGGTGTTCGCGCCATCGGCTTGAAGGAGACGGCCAAGCGCCAGCATGTTGTCGAGGTGGGCCGCGTCGTGCTGGCGGCAGAGCCGATAGGCCTCGAGGGCACCGGCCGAATCGTCGAGCCTCTCGCGAACCTGCCCAAGCCGGTGCGCCAGCGCCGCAACATCTTTGAAGTCGCGCCTTTGGGTCAGGGTGTCTATCAGGCTCTCCAGCAGCTCGGCGTAGCGCCCGGGATCGTCGCCGTCTCCATGAATGTCAATCAACTCCTCCAACACATCGCGACGCTGCGGATCGGCGCGGTGGGCCTCCTCAAGCCACTTCAAATGGTCGGACGGACTCGAGAGCCGGTCCTTGGCGAGCGCGGCCAGCTCCACCATCACCTGCACCCGCTCTTCCGGGGCTTCCTCAGCCTCGAGCAAACTCCGAAGCACCTCTTCGAGCCGCGCCCACTCTTCGCGCCGTGACAACAGCGCCGCCATCAACCTCAGGGTCGCCGGATCGTCCGCCCCAAGCTCACGGGACTGCTTCAAATAGCCCTCGGCGCACTCCGCATCGTCCAACTTCTCAAGCCACAGGCGACCGAGTTTGGCGAGCATCTGCGCTCGCTCCTTGGGAGCGCTAATCTCTGCCTGGAGACGGTCATAGATCTCGACCGCCGCCTCCCAGTCCTCGAGGCTCTCCTTGAGGCGCCCAAGCTCCATCAAGGCCGGGCTGAAATCAGGCGCGTCGGCCAACACCGCGTCGAGCTTCTCCATGGCGCCGTCGTAGTCGCCCAATCGGCTCTCGAGAATGCGCGCGAGGCGGACCAAGAGGTCGCGCCGCACCTCGGGATCCTCGCTCAACTCGAGCTGCCGCTCGAGCATCGAAGCCGAGTCGCGATGCTCGCCGCGCTCCTCGTAGAGCCGCTGCAATTCAATGAGCGTGGCAGTGTTGGCCGGATCGTGGTCGAGGACCGCGCGGTAAAGTTCGCGGGCCTTTTCTTGATCGTCTAGCTCGGCCTCGGAGATGCCGGCCGCGCGGAATAAGCAGTCCACCCGCACTTCGGGCTCATGGGCGAGCTCGGCGTGTCGCACCAAAATGTCCCGCATCTCTTGCCAGAGGCCGAGTTGGCCGTAGCCACGCTCCAACGCCGCCATGGTCTCCGACGAGGTGGGATCACGCTCGAGCGCCTCCTCATAACAGGCGATGGCGCGATCGACCTCGTTGAGTTCAGTCTCTCGGATCTCCCCTTCACGCAACAGCAACAGGGCCGCCTCGGCGGGCTCCGAAGCCGACTCGACGCGCTGCCGCAACAACCGCACCAGTGCCTCGAAGTCTCCACGACGAGTATGGATTGCTTCGAGCGCCGCGTGCGCCGTCGCGTTGAGCGGGTCCAGATCGAGCACCGTCTGATAAGCAGCCAGGGCCCGCTCATCATCCTCGAGCCCCGCCGAGACGGAGCCGACTTTGAGCCACAGCTCTCTCTGGAGCACCGGATCTTCCACCAACTCGGCGCGCATGGCGCAGAACCGGAGCATCTCGGAGGACTTGTCGGACCCCTCGAGTAGCTCCTCGAGAAGCCGCAGCGCCTCGACGTTTTGAGGATCGGCTTCGACCACCGTTCGGAGGTGCCCCTCCGCCTTGCGAGGCTGGTCGAGTTCGGTCATGTAGGCTTTCCCGAGGCGCAACTGCAATGCGACACTGGTCTCGAGTTTCGTGGCGCGCGACAACGACTCCTCGAGGGCAATGACCACCCGCGGCCACTGCTTCTCGCTCTCGTTCACCCGGTCAAGCTCCTGGAGGAGAACCTCGTCGTCGGGTTCTTCGACCAACGCCGCCGCGTAACACTCCAAGGCGTTGGCGGTGTCGTTCAGGCGATATTCAAAAGTCTCGGCCGCGGCGCGCAAGGTCTCGCCGCGCTCAACCGCCGTGGCGAGCGTCTCGGTCCGCTGTCGCTGCAACACCGCCAGCTTGCGCCACAGCTCTTGCTGGCGATAGAGCGGCTCCAAGACCTCGAACGCCTCCGCCCGAAGCTCGGGCCGCTGCGCGAGCCCTTCCATCCGCGCCATCGCCTTTGGGTGGTCGGGTTGTTCCCACAAGAGTTCGCGATAGAGAGGGAGGGCGGCCGCCGGATCGTCGAGTCTCTCCTCCTTGATTTTAGCCAGGCGGAAGCGCTCTGTGGCGACACTGTCGCCGGAGGCGCTTTGCAGCTTCCGCTCCAACACTTCACTCAACTCCGTGTTGCGGTCGAGCCTCGCGAGCAGGCGTTCGAGCGCCGCGAGGGCGCGGGGGTCGTGTTCGTCGTGGTCAAGAGCGCTGTAGTAGTACGAGACCGCGCCCTCGGGATTGAGCAAATGCTCCTCAAAAATCGCCCCGAGACGCAGCGCAAGGTCGCTGTGCGCCGCCGGATCGAGGACGTCCTCCTGGACTCCGGCCACAGTGGCGGCCCACATCTCGTGGGCTTCGTAGTGCGCGGCCAGTGCTTCCAGGCGCCCGTGGATCGTCTCGTTCTCAGGCTCTTCGGCCAGCGCTCTCCCGAGAGCCTCGAATCCGCCTTCGATATCGCCAAGCTCGGCGACCCGAAGATCGGAGATGCGAATCAAGAGCGGGCGACTGTCCTCCGGCAGATCAGCCAGCGCGGCCTGCAGCTCGAGGAGAGAGACCACCTCGCGCCACTCGCCGCGCTTCTCCAACACGGGTCGCAGGATCCGCGCGGCCTCGAGGCCGTAATCTTCGTCGGAGGTCAGGCGCCTGAGCGCTTGAGTGGCCCCCTCGTGCTCGGGAGAAGCTTCGAGTGCGCGCTTGAACGCGGCGATTGCCTCCCCTTTGGAGGCCAAATGTTCGTGCAGCAAGGCACCAAGCTCATAGTCTATCTCGGCGCGCTCCAGCGGCTCGGAGACGACCCCGCGCTTCTTTTGCAGCACCAGGAACAACCCATCCCAGTCATCCTGCCGGCGATAGATTCGTTCAAGGCTGGTGATGGCATAAAGGTTTTCGGGATCGGTCACAAAAATGTCGTTGTATGACTGAACCGCGTCGGCGCTTCGCTCCAGTCTTGTCTCGTAGACTTGCGCCATGCGTGAGAGCAAATCGACTCTCCCGTCGTCGTCACTCACTACCTGGAGGCGGCCGTGGTATAAATCGACCAGTGAGTCCCAATCACGTTCAGTGGTGATGATCGCCTCGAGCTGGTCGAAAGCGTGCGCGTCTTCCGGCCGCTCAATCATGATCTCGCGATAGATCTCGGCCGCTTGCGCGGGATCACCGAGCGCCCCGAAGAGCAGGTCGGCGAGCTCCCGCTGGACCTCGGTGCGCTCGTTATCCGAGTCGATGACCGGAAGCAACCGGCGCAAGATCTCGGCCAGCTCCTGTGGGGAGTCGGCCGCCCGGTAGTGCTCCCTCAAGACGTCAAGCGCCTCTCTGTCGCTCGGATCGCGCGCCACCAGCAAGGCAAAGAACTTGGCCGCCTGCTCCAAGTCGTTGAGCTCATCGCGTGCGATGTGGGCCGAGCGTTTGAGATAGCGGTCGGCGGCGAAGTCGTCGCCGTGCAGTGCGACGCCCTCGCTGTAGAGTTGAATCAGCTCCTCAAAGTAGCCATGCGCGCGGGCCAGCTTCTCGAGCTCGGCCTCGACCTCGCCGTTGCCGAAGTCGAGCGCAAACGCCTGCCCCAAAAACTCGAACGCGCGCCTGGGATCCTCCAGCCGGTCGCGATAGACGGCCGCTATCCGGCGCAGCAGCGCCGCGCGCGAGTCCATCTCATCGGTGAACTCGAGTTCGGCCAGGAAGTGCGCGACGCGCCGCTCCGGATCGGTCTTCTCATCGTAGACGTGGGCCAGAATCTCAACCACCTGGCGCCGCAGCTCTTCGTCGTGCTCATTCTCCAGATGAGACTCGAGGTAGGCCTGCGCCTCCTCGTGCTTCGGCGCGAGCACAAATATCTCGCGCAGGAGGTCCATCGCCTCGGGGAGCGCCTGGCGCTCCTCGAGCTGCAACCTCGCCTGCTTGAACAGCACGTCGGCCCGCGCCCCGGGATCGCTCAGGACATCGCTCCAGGCCTGGTAGAGCAGCTCCCGCTCATCGTGCGCGCCGAGCTCAACGTAAATCTCCTCGGCCAGCCGGTATGCCGCGAGGTGGTCCGGGGCGACCGTTATTATTTTCTTGAGTTCTTCGGCCGCCTCGGCAGGCCGCGCGAGTGGCCCGCGCAGTATCTGGGCGGCTCTCTCATGCGCTTCAATCGACTCGGCGGGCTCGAGGACGACAGTCGCCACATGGCGGTGCAGCTTGACGAGCGCCTCGAAGTCCTCGGCTTCGCGGTAAAGACGCTGGAGCGCCGCCGTCGCCTCAGGGTGGTCCTCCCTCATGGTCAACACCCGGCGATACTGCGCGATGGCCTCCGCCGGGTTCTCGAGCCGCCGCTCCTCGAGGTCGGCCGACCGCAGCGCGAGATCTATCGCCACCTCGTCGTCGTGATCAGACTCCGTGAGGCGGCGATAGAGGCCGGCCAGCTCGCTCCAGGCGTCGAGCTCGTCGCAAAGCGCGGCCGCCTGGTCGTGGAGCGCCGAATCTCCCGGGTTGAGCTCTAACATTCGGGTGAGGGTCAAGAACGCCGCGCGAGGGTCGTCAAGCTCCTCCATTTGGAGGCGCTTGACAGTTGCCAACCGCTCGAGACGGGCCTGAGAGTCAAGCTCATCGCCGGCAAGCTCCCGCAAATAGAGATCGACCAGCTTGGCGAACTCGCCGCGCTCCTCATAGATCGGCTCGAGCAGCGCGATGACCCGCTCGGAAGAGGGGCTCTCTCCGAGGATCGTCTCCAGAGTCGCGACACCCTCCGCGTCGTGTCTCTCGAGAGCAAACAATCTGATCGTCACATCAATCGCGGTGTCGTGATCCTCACGCTCCAGGCAGTGAATATGAGCAAGCGCGCGCAGCGTGGAGAGCGACTCCCCGCGGTCGTCCACATTCGAGAGCTTGCGCTCCAGCAGATCGACCACTTCATCCCACTCGCCACGCGCGGAATAGATGGTCTGCAAACGCTGGTAGGATTCGAGATCGGCGGAGGCCAGGGTCAGCGCCTCGTCAAAAACCGGCGCCGCGGAGTCGAGATCCTGAAGCTCATCCTGCAAGATGCGCCCCAGCCGTTTGATGAGCGGCAGCCGCTCATCGAGATCGTGCGCCGCCTCCACCTTGAGGCGCAAGACCTCGGCCAGCTTCTCGAAGTGCTCGCCGGTCGTGAGAAGCTCTTCCAGCGCGTCGAGGGCTCCCTGGTGGTCGGGTTCTTCGGCGAGCACTTCCCAATAGACCTCCTGCGCGCGCTCGGGGGCGAGCTGCTTCTCGCGACGCAATTCGGCGACCTTCATCCGCAGCGCGTTGCGCTCGTCGGTGGCCATGAGATCAGAGAGGACACTGTCGACGAGCAGAAACAAGTCGTCCCACCCCGCGCGTTGCTCGGCCAACCTGACGAGCCCACTCCATGCCCGCGCGCTTGTCGGGTGGCGGCGGAAGGCGACAGTGACGGTCTCGAACGCCGCCGCCGAGTTCTCGTTTTTCTCATGCAAATCGGCCAGCGCGAACAGCGTCTCGGCGACGTCAATCCGCTCCTCGAAGTGTTCGAGTTGGAACTCCAGGATGCGGGCGTGCTCATCGACGCGTCCCTCCTGCTCGTGGATCGCGGCGAGGGCCTGCGACGCTTCGAAACCACAACCGTCGTCATCGACGAGCCGACCGAGCCCGGCCAAACCGCGCTCGGAGTCGGGATCGAGCGCGAGAAGGTCACAATATGTGGCGAGCGCGCGATCTCGTTGATGCAGCCGCTCTTCATACAGCTCGGCAAGCTCGAGCAAGATCTTGGCCTTCGCAGCGGGAAAGTCGGCTTCGGCGAGTTCTTGGGTCAGCAACCCCTCCAGCTCGTCGAACCGCTCGCTGTCGGTATAGATGCTGACGAGCCCATCGCGAGCCACCTGATCTCCCGGATCGAGGTCCAGCACGCGGGCGTAAAGCTCGATCGCGTGTTCGGGCTCACTCTTCTTTTCGACGCAGATCGCCGCGGCGCGATAGAGGTAGGTCTTCCGTTCGCCGAGATCGGCGTTGTCCTCGAACCGCTCGAGCATGGTCTGGATGAGCGAGTCCCAGCGCTCGGTCTCTTCGTATAACAGCTCGAGTTGCGCGTAGGAGTCGACGACCAGCCGACTCTGTTTGTCGACCGAGCGCAGCACGACCAGGGCGAAGGCCTCGATGGCTGCGTCGGGGTGTTCGAGATCCCGCTCGAGCTCTCCGATCATATGCCATCGTTTTAATTGATCTTCCTCCCGCCCGGAGTGCTCCGCCAGCCGGCGCAGAATCTCGATCCGCTTCTCGGTGTCGCCGGCCGCCGCGTATGCCCGGTCGAGCGCCTCGAGCGCTTCCGGATCGTTCTCATCCATCTCCAACAGCCGCTCGTAGTAAGGAACGGCGCGGTCGAGATCGTCGAGCCTGCGGTCATAGAGGGTGGCGAGCGTCCGCATCAGCCAGGGTGTCGCGATGATCTCATCGCCGGCGAGCACCTTCTCGAGCATTGCCGCGTAGCCCTCAGGGTTCTCGAGATGCGACGCGACACGATCGAGGTCGGCGGCGACCCCCTCGAGGTCGGGCGCCAGCATGAAGACCTCTCCGTAGGTATCGAAGGCGGCGTCAAAGTCCTCGAGACGTTCTTCCTGAATCAGCCCCTTGCCGCGAAGCAGCGCGGCGCGCTCAAAGCCGTCCTCGGTCAACCCGATCCGAATCTCGAACAGCGCGACGAGATCGTCCCATCTCGAATCCTGACGGTATATCGGCTCGAGGATCCCGGCGACACGCTGGGTGAAATCGACCTGCCCGGCGTGGTCCGAATCGAGCAGCCCCTGGAGCGCCTCTATGCCGGCGGTGCGGTAGGTCGGGTTCGACAACGTGGACTCGTAGACCCGGATCGCCTCGTCCCAGTCACCCAGGCGCTCGACCAAAACGTGCCCGAGTTCGAGGGCCGTGGCACCGCGCGCGTCGTCGTCTTGCGCGCCGGCCAGCTTGCGCCTTAGCAGACGGGCCAGATCCTCGTAGCGCTCGAACTGCAGATAGAGTCCCTCGAGTTCTCTCAGCGCTCCCTGATGCTCCTCCTCAATCTCCAGCAGTCGCTCGTAGACTTCAATCGCCTCTTCATGGCGAGAAAGGCGCTCGCGCAGCAGATCGCAGATGCGGCCCAGCAGATCCTTTTGTTCGTCGCTGTCCCAGGCCAACGAGGCCTTGGTCCGCAGCACCGCCAGTAAATCCTCGGGCTGATCGAGCGCCAGATGGAGCCGTTCCAAAGCATCCAGCGCGTCGGAATCGTCGGGGTCGGCCTGCAAGAGCCGCTGATAGCATTGCACGGCTTCGCGCGGAGCGTTGAGGTTCTGTTCATGGATGTCGGCGAGCCGAAGGAGGATCTCCCGCTCCTCGGAGGCCTCCTCCACCTGCTTGACGATGAGGTCCTGGACGCTCTCGGGAGGCGCGGCCCCAACCGCCACGGCGTACAACCGCGCCACCGCGTCGAACGAGTCAATTTCCCCCGCCAGCCGCTCCAATTCGAGCCGAAACTCTCTCCGCCCGGGATCAACGGCGAATATCCGCCGCCACGCCATAAAGGCGCTCTGCGGAGAGTCGAGCTGCTCCTCGTGCAGCCCGGCAAGCTCCACCAGCAGCTCCTTCTTTTCAGGCTCGCCGGTGGCGCGGTTGGCGCGCACTTCGAGCACCGAGGCCAGATCCTCGAAGCGCTTCTCGGCGCGGTAGACGGGCTCCAACAGAGCCGCCACTTTGCCGGCACACTCTTCCTCGAGCAGCAGCGTCTCGAGCGCCTCGAGAGTCGCCTCATGACCGGGCTCGAGCGCCAGCACCTCACGGTAAGCCTCGATTGCCCCCTCGCTGTCGTCGAGCCGGGTCTCCTTCAACCGTCCGAGCTGGAACGAGAGGTCGGCCGACACCGCCGGGTCGTCGCTGACGGTGAGCTCGTGGGCGATTATTTCGGCCAACTCGGGATATTGCTCTTCGCGCTCATAGCATCGCTTGAGCCCCGTGATCGCCTCGGCATGGGACGGATTGATGTCCAACAGCCGGCGATAGCACTCGATCGCCTGCTCGGAGTCGGCCAGTACGTCCTCGTGCATCCGCCCCAACCGAATCAAATTGTCGCACACGACGGTGGGATCATCGGCGAGGGCGATACGCTGCTCGTAGACTCGCTCCAAGCCTCCCATGTCGCTGGTAGCGATGAACAACTCCTCGAGCGCCGCGAGAACTTCATCCTCGTTCGGCCAGAGCGAGAGGATATGCTCGTAGGTCTCGATTGCTCTTTGCTGGTCGCTCAGACGGTCCTTGTAGAGAACCCCGAGATTCCCAAGGACCGCGCGTTGCGCCGCGTCATCGAGGACGTGGTCTCGCAGCAGGGCCTCGAGGGTCTCGGCGTAGTCAGGGAAGCACTCGGCCTTCTCGGCCAGAAAAAACAGCTCGGAGAGGGCGTCGAGGTTGCCTTCGCTCAGCTCGTCGGGGAGCGCCGCCGCGCCACGCTCGAATGCCCGGGCGAAGTCCCCAAGCTCGAGCGCCAGCCTCATGAGCTCGCGTTGCGCCTCTTTTTGCTCTCCCCGGTCTTCGCTGTGCTCCGCCAGGGTCTCGTAGACCGAAGCCAGTTGTCGCCAATCCTTGCGCTCCCGATAGCGGGGGACCAGTAACCGCGCGGTCTCGAGGTCTGCGGGAGAGAGCTTGCGAGCACGCTCGTAGCGCTGCAACGCCCGCACGGGGTCGTTCAAATGATCTTCGTACAAGTGCGCGATCTGGAGGTTCAAGCGGACCTTGAGAGCGACGTCGCTCTCCCGCTCCTGGTGGTCGCTCAGGACCGAAATGTAAGATCGCCAGTCACCGCTCTCGCGGTAGAAGGCCTCCAGCTCGCCCCACGACTGCCGCGCGATATGAATCTTTTGGAGGTAGGTCCGCGCAAGTGGGTGGCCGGGAGCGAGCTTGGAGAGTTCCGAAAAGAACTCGAGGGCCTGAGCAAGATCTTGCAACCGGTCGAAATAGAGCTGCCCGAGGCGTCCAAGCAGCTCGGCGCGCTTCTCGTCATTGGGCTCATCGTCGAGTTGAGCGAGCAGCAAATCGGCGTAACGCTCCCAAGATCCACTCTTGGCGTACAAGGCCTGCAACGCCGCGATCGCCTCTTCGTCCCCGGGAACCAGCGCGAGAAGATCCTCCCAATGACGGGTCGCGTCGTCAAAACGATGGAGCCGATCGCCGGCCAACATCGCCATCTCGCGCAACAACTCGATCCGCTGCGCTTCGTCGCTCGACTCGAGAGAGTGCTTGTCTATCCCATAGAGCGCCTTGATGTTACGTTTCGAGCGGTAAATCTCCCGAAGCGCGGCTTGCACCTCTGTGTCCGTAGGGTCGAGATCGAAGGCTCTCTCGAGAGATTCCAACGCGCGCAGCGGGTTGCCGATCTTGTCGCGCCAGAGAAGCGCGATGTGCTTGTGCAGGCGCAGTTTGGCCTCGGGGTCGCTCTCGCGCGCGACCTTCTTTTTGAGCAGAGTGACAAGCTCGCTATAGCGTTCGCTCTCCTCATAACGAACGCAAAGCGCATCGACGGCCTGCTGGTCGTTGGGGTCGAGCTGGATTATCCGATTCAGCGTATGGATCACCATCTCGGGTGAGCCGAGCCGGTCGGAGGCGGCATACACCTCCACGATCCGTCTGAGAAGCTCGATTTTCCTCTCGGCCGCATCCTTTCCGAGGCGGCTGATCCTGCCGTTCAAGAACTCCAACAGCGCGTTCCACTTCTTCGCGCGCTGGTAAAGCTCCGGGAGCGCCTCCAGTGCTTCGGCATGGTTCGGATCGAGGCTCAAGACCCGCTTCCAGGCCTCGATCGCCTTGTCGGGGGTGTTCATCTGCTCGTCGGCCAGCCGCGCCATGCGGACTCCGATCTCGATCCGCGCCTCATCTCCGGCGGTGGCCTGCCGATTGGCCAGGGTGTTGAAGAGTTTTCGCCAGTCCTCACGTTCGGTGTAGTACGCCTCGTAAAACTCGAGTGTTGCCTCCGCGGTGCTCGGATGTGCCCGCAGGCGCCGATAGAGCTTCTCGGCCTCTTCCAACTCACCGAGATTGCGCCACAGCACCTCGGCGCGCTTGCGAAGGAGGTCCCGCTCGACGGACCTGTCGCGCGTCGCCAGACGCGCCTCTTCGTACAGATCGGCGAGCGCCTTGAATCGCTCGCGAGCGATATACTGGCCGGCCAGAAGATTGACGACCACCTCATCGTCGGGGGTCGCCATGAAAGCGGTCTTCAGGAGCTTGGTCGCGCGGGAGGGGTTGTTGAGCTGTTCCTCCCAGAGTTCAGAGGCCTCGGCCAACAATTCGCGCCTGAGCCGGCGATCAGCTCCGGCGTGAGCGATCCACCGGCCGAGATGATCGACCAACTCTCGGTGCCGTCGCGCCACGCGCAGGGTGGCGGCCACCCGCCGCCACGACTCACTGTCCTCCGGGTTGCTCTCGAGTCGCTCGCGCGCCTCGTCGAGCTCCTCGGCTCCAAGCGGAGCGGGCGGGGCATCCTGGCCGGACTCGCTCTTCATATCGTCGATCTCCTTGGCATCGCCCTCGAGCGCGAACGGTGAACTCATGATCACGGTCGGGCTTCTGTCGTCGGCTCCTTCGCGCGATTCCCGGGGCGCGAGCGCGCTGATCTCGCTTTGCAACTCGCGCAGCAGCGCAAGGCCGTCGTCCTCCTCACGTTCTCGCCGGCGCTCCCAAAACGCGTCGAGGGCCTCCTGGGCGCCTTCACGGTCCGCGAGGGCGATGTGAAGTCGTACAATCCGCTCGCGCACCGCTCGCCGGTCGGCCTCGGGCGGCATGAGCCGTTCTTGATTCTCGCTCAAGATCAACGTGAGCAGGGGATCGGAGGGCGCGGTCACCTCGAGAGCGCGCTTGAAAATTTGATCGTCGGGGCACGCCCGCACCGCCAGACGATACTGTTCCAGCGCCCCGGTTTTGTCCTCTAGCTTCGACGCCAGCATATCTCCGGCGCGCATCCGGAGCTGAGACTCGAGCAATGGATCGTCGCTCGCCATGGCGTGTGACGAAACGACCCGCGCCAGGGAACGCCATAGCCGCGCGCTGTCGCTCTCGCCGGCGGCGGAGGCCGCGACCTGAGCGGCGACCTCGTACATCTCCTGCCACGCTTGGTCCTTCACGCACCGCTCGGCAAACTGTTCGAATAAATCGGGCGCGGAGGGGGAAGCCAGGAGCGCCGACTTGAGATCGCTACGTATCGGAGGCATGTGTTTGCCCCGTGCCGGTCGAGAGGATGAAGAAGAGACAGGCCGGATGGCGGCTGTCACGCCCTTCGGTTATAACAGCCTGGCTTGCTCACGACAATAATCCCCAATCGCGCCGCAGATCTTCAGGTGCCGCCGCATGAACTGTTCGAACGAAACCGAGCGCACGGCGGAGACAACGCCCGTGAGCAAGCGATCGTTGAGAGAGAGTTTGTCGCAGTTGGTCGCACTGGCGGCCGGTGCTCCACAG
>PWKZ01000249.1 GCA_003559575.1 Bradymonadales bacterium
GTCGCCGGTGGCGGGCCACGTTGACCGCGCGTGGAACGTCCCCTTTCGCTACGGCCGCGTGCACGGCTACCACGTCCACTACGACGAACACGTGCGTTGTGTGCGTTGAGTTGGCCAGTAGACCGTGTCTAGTTGGTCATTTGGGCATTTGGTTATTTACCCGAGCGAAGCGAGGGTCGTTTTTTTTGGGTTTGGGTGACGCGCCATGGCCGGATATGACGGTCTGCCACAAGCGAGCGCTGGAGCTGGTGGTTTTTCGGCCCGAAAGGTGCCAGGCATACCGGGTAGTCGTTGAAATCCTGGTCGATCCGGCCAAGAAAAACGACACTTTCCCGGGGTCGATCTACCGAGAGCGCCATCGTCTTTGGTGGCGGGCTCCGGCCCGCCACTCAGGGCCGCGCACGGAGGCGGGGGGCGAGGCGCCACAGCGAGATCGTCTCGCGTTTGCGAAACTCGTGGAGCGGATCGTCAGGGGCCGCCGCGCGGGGGTGGCCGGGCTTCGAGTCGCTGCGCTCGATTACCCGAAAGCCGGCGTCGTCGAACAGGGCGAGCAGCTCCGCGCGGGTCCGCAGCTCGACAAGCTCGGCCAAATCCGACAACACCAGCCACACCTCGCCGTCCGGCGCGAGGCGGCTCTTGGCGCCGTTCAGGAAGCGCTCGAGCATCGTGCTCCCCGGATCGTAGACGGCCCTCTCGAGGCTGGTCACCGCCTTGGCCGGAATCCACGGCGGGTTACACACAATTAGCGACACCTCGCGGGCGTGCTCCGACTCGGGGAACAGATCGGCCAAAATCACCTCGACGCGGTTCTCGAAGCCGAGCCGCGCCATGTTCTCGCGGGCGCAGGCCACCGCCCGCGGCTCGTCGTCCGTGGCGATCACCCCGGCGACGCCGCGCGCGGCCAACACCGCGGCGAGCACACCCGTCCCGGTGCCCACATCGAGCGCCAGCTCGCAGGGCGGGAGGGGGACCTTGGCGATCAACTCCACATACTCTCGTCGGATGGGCGCGAACACTCCGTAGTGAGGATGGATGCGCGCCTCGAGCACGGGGAGCGCGATCCCCTTCTTGCGCCACTCGTGCGCGCCGATCACTCCGAGAAGCTCGCTGAGCGGCATCACCGAGGGGGCGCCGGGGGATCCGAGCGCCTCGGCCAGCGCGCGCCGCACATCGGGCGCGCGGCGGAGCTCGAGCGCGCCGTCCGGGCCCAGCTCGACCAGCAGCATGGAGAGCAACCGCGCCTTGTGCGCCGTCTGCATCCGGTGGCGATGGAAGGCCTCGGCGGGTGAGGCGGGCGCGCTTCTGTTTTTCCGCCGCCCGCGTCCTCGTCCGTCCACTCGCCGGCCCAGGGCGGCCAAGAGCTGTCTCGCGTTGTGATAGTCGCCGCGCCAGAGCAGGGCGCGCCCCTCGCAGGCTTGCCGATAGGCCTGATCGGCCCTCGTCTCGTCGCCCGCGATGGTCACGCGCGCGGGCGGCCGGGGGTGGCTCGCGGACAGCCAGCGCGCCGCGCGCGCGCCCCCTCCCTCCGTCCAGGTGATCACTTCATGCTCGGTGCGTTCGGGCATCCGTGCTTCTCTCAGGTCGACCGTCAGGCGTCGGGCTTGACCGTGAAGCCGGGGCCGTCGGGCGCGCCGGCGTCAAGGATCTCGACCCGCTCCACTCGCGCCGCCGCCGGCCCCTGCCGGGTCCAGCGAATGAACGAGTCCACCTCTTTTGTTCGGCCGCTCACCACGGCCTCGACCTCGCCGCCGCGGCGGTTGCGCACCCAGCCCGCGAGCCCGCGGCGCTCGGCCTCGGTCCGCGCGGTGGCGCGATAAAACACGTTCTGGACGCGGCCGTAAATCATCAGCCTGACCGTCTTTGAGGCTCTCTCTTCGCTCATTCTCTCTCCTCCGCGACTACTCTCCCGGCACGGGGCGGGAGAGTTTCGTGGAATACCGGTCACAAGGGCTCCCGCGGTTTGATCTCGGCCACGAGCGGCAGGTGGTCGGAGATTTTGAGCGTGTCGTGACTGCGCACGTAGTAGGTCGGGATCTCGAGATTGGGCGAGACAAACAGATAGTCGATGGTGCGATCCGGGCCGTGGGGGTCGGGTTCGTTCAAGAAGTGAGTGAAGTAGTCGGCGCGGTCGGGTCCTTGAGCGTCGGCTACTTTTGGGACGCCGTCAAAGCGTTCGAAAAACGGTGTGATCTCGGTCTCGCGAGCGTACTCGTAGCGTCGCTCGGGGGGCATCAGGTCGTAGGCGGTGGCGGACGGCAGCATGTTGAAGTCCCCCCCGATGACGAAGGGGCGGCCCGCGGCGACTGTCTCGTCGAGCACCTCCAAAACTTGTGCGGCCTGGCGCGCCAACGTCCGTGTCCCCACCGAAAAGGCGGACAGATGCACATTGAAGACCGCCAGCTCACTCCCTTCCCGGGTGGGCAGGATGACCTCCAACAACGCGCGCTTGAGGTTGAACTGGCGCGTCAGGAGATTGTCGGACTCGATGGGCGCCAGCGCGTAGCGGGTGGCGCGGTCGATGCGGAACCGCGACAGCACCGAGAGCTTCATCCCCACCGCACCCATGATGCGTGGGTGGGGTACGAAGGCGGCCTTCCAGTAGAACGTGGAGGCGTGGCAGGGGTAGTCTTCGCCAAGACGCTCGAGCAGCAGGGCGAGCTGGTCGCTCTCGTCCGTACGCTTGGCGCCGTCGTCGACCTCTTGCAAGAGCACGATGTCCGGCGCCTCATCGCGGATGACGCGCGCGACCTCGTCGAGAGTGCGCGCGATGGAGGCCGCTTTTGGCCGCGAGGCGGTCTCGAAGTTTGGGGGCCGCTCGTAGTCGTCCGGCAGGTCGAAGAAGAACACATAGTCCTTGCCCGCCATGAACTGAACATTCCAGCTCATGATCTTGAGCGGCGCGGCGGCCTTGTGTCGCGCCAGCGAGAGCAGCGGTGCGTCGGGCCGGCAGACGACCGGCGCGCGCTCCACCGCCCCGGGCCGGTAGGTGATGGCGGCGATCACCAGCGACAACAAGAGCGCTAGCCCCCCGAAACCGGCGAGGCTCCAAAGTGTTATTTTGAGCACCACGGGCGCTCCCTCCTCCCGCGTTCACTTGTGCGTTCTCGCCACAACGTCCTCAACCGACAGTGTGCGGTCATTAGTTTTTTATGCAACGTCTCGGTGGATATCAGTCGGCCCATCTGCACCCGTCTCGACGATCTCAGTGCTCGGCTCGACGTTGACAGACCAGAATGAAGTGATCAGGATTGTTCCGTGCGTTGTCGTTGGGGACTGGCTAGAGAGACAGAGTCGAATGAAGAGATACATGCCGTTTGTTGTCGCCTTGATCGCGCTACTCTCGTCAGCGATGATTACCGCTTGCGCCACGAGTCCGGATCGCTCGCGCGATGAGGCGCGGCGAGCCGCCGCCGCGCGCGTGCGGGGGTCGGCCGCGGCGAGGCATGCTGAGCTGGACCGGGTCACCGGGCGCGCGCCGGCGGCGGCCGATGACGGGGTCTCCGAATCGGGCGAGCCATTTGAGCCCGCTCGGTCGTTTGGGCAAGCGCGGGAGTCCGATGACAAAACCATGTTCGGCGAGGGCTCGTCGGGGCGCAGCCGGTCCGATGCCGTCACCATGGCGCTGACCGACATCGCCCGACAGATAAGCGTTCGGATCGAATCCGAGATACGCATTATCGAAGGGGAGACGGGGAGGTCGGGTGCGGCCGAGACGATCTCCCACTATTGGGAGGATGTGCGCTCGAGTGTGAGCTTCGCCCACGGCGCGCTGGCTCAGCAAGTGGCCTACCGGCCACCGTCGGAGACGGGCGGGAGGCACTGGGTTCAAATGGCCTTGTCACGCCGCGCCGCCGCCAACGCGATCGCCGACGAAGTGGCGAATTACCAGCGAGAGTTTGCTATCGCGGTGGCGAGGGCCCAAGCGGCGCTCGAACGGCGAGACCGTGAGGCGGCGGCGCTTGCATGGCTGAGTCTGCGTCGCACTGCGGTGGTCCTTGACAGCAACGACATTCAACGACGAGCGATTCTACGCGCTCCAATCCCCGACCAGGAGCAACGGCGGCAGACTCTCGCCGTGATCGCCGGCGGGTTGGCCGAGATGCGCGAAAAGATCACGTTCGTGGTCGTGCCCGAAGTCGAGGACCAGGGCGACATCACGCGCACGGCGGCCGAGGCGGTCGCCGCTGTACTTGGCGGCCTGGGACTGCGGGCGCGGGTGTCGGCTGCCGGCCCCCCGCGGCAGGGGAGAGGGCCGGGCGAGACGATCGAGCTCGCGGTACGCGGCAACCCCACGAGCTGCCGCCGCGCCCCGCTCGGACATCAATGTCTCGTGACGGTCGACATAGCGGCGCGCTCCTTGCTGGAGCAGTCGGATCTGTTTCGGATGACCGCCCAGGCGGCGGGGCTCAACGCCTCGCGCCAGCGCCGGGCCAAGCACGACGCCATCCGCCGACTTCCCGAGGAGATCATGAACGAGCTGCCGGGGTTGCTCGCGCCGCATGTGCCGTTACCTTGAGGGCTGGGGCACATCTCTCGTGGAAGGCATTAACAGAGGTGCATCACATGCTCTTGAAAACGGTCCCGGTGTTTTTGTTTCTGGCGGTAACTTTGAGCGGCGGCGCATCCTTGGGCGCGCGAGAGGCGTTGTGCCCACCCGCCGAGGAGTCGGCGAAAGTGATCGCCAAGTTGGGGCCGGTGGCGGTCGATGAAGAGGCGCCAAGTTTTGGGGGGTGGCGGCTCGACAGCAAGCGCCTGCTGACGCTTGGCAAGCTGCTACTGCACCAGGCGGGCGAGCCCGGCGCCGAGAAACGGGCGCTGGTGGTCACCTTCTTCGCGACATGGTGCCCCCAATGCAAACCGGGTGCGAGGGTGGTCGACAGGCTTGTGGGCGCGCTCGAGGAGCGTGGCGCGCGCGCGGTTTTCATCGCGACGGGCGAGCGCGGCGCCAAGCCGCTAAAATGGCTGACCGCCCTCGGAGTCAGCCGGGACGCGCTTGGCGATCCGTTTTTTTCCATCGCCGAGCGCTACGGGGTCGCGACCGCGGGCGGAGGGGAAGCCAGCCTCCCAAAGACGTTCGTGCTAGATGGACGGGGGCGTGTCAGGGCCATCTACGAAGACTCGACCGGCGACTTCTGCGGTCACTTGCTCCGCACCCTGTCGGAGCTGCTCGAGTCGCCGTAACGGCGGGGCTAGCGGGTCTCGCGATCGAGCTCGCGTTGCGACTCGGCGGCGCGGTCGCGCACGCCCTCTTTGTCGGGTCGTCGTTGGGGCGAGGCGCACGCCAGCACGCCCAGTAACGCCCCCAACATCACGAACACGATCGCTTTTCGGATGGTCGCTCGCATGGCTCTCACCTCCAGGAGCTAGTCGCGTCCACGGATCCTGTCAATTTGGTCGTCGAGCTCGTCAAACCGTTTGGCCGCTCTCTTCCTGAGCGCGGCGCGACGCTGCTCGGAGAGATGCTCCATTCGGTCGAACGCGTCGGCAAACGTCTCGGGATCGAGACAGACGAGCGCGAAATAGCTCTGCCCCACTGCCTGGGTCTGAACTACCCTGGAGCCTTCGATTGTCATAGCGCTCACCGACCTCATGGTCTCGCTCAGCAGATCCTCGGAGAAGCCGAGATCGTCTTCGGCGCCCTCCTCCGCGGTGTCCTTGATCATGGCGGCGACGTAGGTCTCGATTTGGCGCGACAGATCCGCGCGGGCGCGCTCGACGGCGGCGTTACGGCTCAGCGACAGATTGCCGCGGTAGTCCCGTTCTCCGACCCCGCAGCCCTCCGGCTGATTGTCGAACCAGTCGGGTGCCGGCGGCACGATAGTCGCCGGCCGCGTCTCGGCTCCGCCGCAGGCGCAAACCAAAAAAGCCGCCAGCCCGACAGTCGCGATCAAAATCATTGTCCTCTGTCTCATCTTCATGTCGCTCTCCTTGTCGCCTTGGGTACAACTAGCGAAAGCCTTGGCCTCGAGCGCCGGCATGCGGTGAAACGTCGTGCCGGACATGATACAAGAAACCTTGCCCAAGACCATAGCGCATATTCCGACTGCCATCAATGCCATTCGGATGCCCCTAATTCTATTTGATGCTCAACTTAAGCTCGTGTTTCGCGGTTTTCACCTACTGCAGCGCGCCCGGCACGGCCGCTGCGGCTTAAGCGCGCCGATTTTCGGCTCTACGTACCACCAGTCAAGCATTCGCCGAAAATCAACCCCCTTCCTTGCAACGTCTCGCACTGGACACGTCCTCGCTACGGCAAAATGGCGAAACTCGAGCTTAATGCGCTGCGTTGGCCTGCGCTCAAAACAGTCTTGCTTCCTTGCATCTCACCCCGTTTCTTGGGCGCTCGGTGTTCGAACGAGGTAGAGGATTGATATGACCGTCTCTACTGGCTATGTTTTTGTGTTCATTGGATGTTTAGTGGTTCGGCAAGGGCGTTGACATACGGAGCGGTCTCGTATCCAATGGTTTTCGTTGCAACAGAGTTCTTTTCGCTCGTCCGTGATCATGGAGGAGAGTCGTGAACGGAGACGGCAACAATTCGGTGATACGTCCCTCGGTTGCGCTTGTGTGTGTCCTGAGCTTGCTCACCGGATGCGTTAGTTATCCATGGGGAAACAGGACTACTCGGTATGAGATAAGCGCGAGAGATAGTGTTTACCAAGTCCACTCCGTGGTCATACCGACCGAGGCCGCCGTTTTACAGAGGGAAGATGGTGGGCTGACCATCAACACGCAGATCAACCCGATCTGTCGTGACGCCACCTGGGGGACTCTCATCACCTCGGAGACCCGCGCCGCGCACCCGGCCAGGGGCGCGCTCCCCGCTAGCGTGACTCTCGGGCTCCTGTCGTCCGCGGTGGGGATTCCGTTCCTCGCGAAATACCGTGATGACAAGTCGTCGAAACCGTACACTGCCGGGGCGGTCTTGACCGCGACAGGGGCTGTTGCGCTCTTTACCGCGATTGTGGTTTCGACAATGCCGACGCGAGGGCGCAACCCAAATCATTCCTCCTTGAACCGCGACATCGCGAGTGTGTCCGAGGCGCGTTGGGCTCGACCGGCCGGGACTTGTCGCCCCGACGCTCTACCGCCGAGCGCGACGCTGCCGCCTGTAGTTGCGACTTTGCAAGTCGGCTCCGACGCAGCTATCGAGCTTCCGCTTAGTTGGACCCCCGGAGGGGATCTCGAGATCGCGCCGGCGACCTGGCAGGCCGCGCGGTGGTGGATGCAGGACTGTGGATTGGCGCGTGAGGGCGCGCTCGAGGTCAGCCTGGCCGATGCGGCTCATGGCTGGCAAGGCGAGCGTCTTCCGCAGAGCCGGTCCCATGCCAGGTCCGGGCGATCCATTGCCTTGAACCTGACGGCGAGACCGTTAAAGGTCGAGGACAGCGGAGAGCTTGAAGGCTTCGAGCGGTACGCGGATCAGTACGCCGGCCGGCTCGCTCGGCGGTGCGTCGAGCAGGCCCGCGAGCAATGCACCGAGGGCTCGGGCGCACACTGCGGTGTCGCCATTCGTCACGCCCATTCCGACGATGAGAAGCGGCACTACGGGTTTCTACACGGTGTCGCCTTGTGCGGTAATCGGGATGCGCTCGGTTGTCTCAACGCCGCACAGCTTGCGCCATCGAAAGACGAGCAGCGCCATTACAAGGAAATGGCCGGCGTGGTGGGCTGTGACGAGGGCGATCCCGAGAGCTGCGAGCTGGCGGCCAAGTATGCGAGCAGCAGCGAGGAGGCGACTGCATACCGTGATCGCGCCTGGAAAATGCGCTACGAGGCGGTTACTACGGCATGCGGCTCGGGGGCTCAGGAGGCGTGCTTGCAGGTGAACACCCTTCTCGCAGCGTTGAGTGGAGCGAGTAGAGAGGAGCGCTATCAACACTATGCCGCGGTTTGCCAAGAGCGTGATCCGGAGAGCTGCGACCGAGTGTCGGTGTTGGCGGCGACGGACAAAGACCGGGAACTCTACCGCGAGCGAGCGATGATGATTCGTCAGGATCTATGCGAGGGCAACCCCGCCGCCGGACGTCCGGCTCAGCCGGTGGCGTGCGAGGAGTTGGCGCGCCTGTCCGACGATCCCGCGATGACGGCGCGTTATGAGCTTTTGGCCGCGCGCGCGAGCGAGGTGCTGAGTCACAGGTGGGACGAGGTGCTCGGGCGTGCGTGGCGTGAAGTCGAAGAGCTCAGGGAGAACGCGCGCTCGGCGGATGCGCGTGCGATGAGCGCTCAGACAGCGCTGGGGTCTGCTCGGCAAGCGGCCATAAGCGCCGGTGTCGACGAGTACCAGTTGCAGCAGGAGGTGGCCAAACTGATCGACGAGGGGCATGACTTGGTGGATCAGGTGCTGACCGAGGAGGCGGCACTGGAGACTGGCCAGATAGTCACCGACACCGTGCGTCGAGAGGCCGGGTCGGCCTTGGGGAGCACCGGGTCCACAGCGCTGGGGGCGGCGTCCGGGTTGTTTAGAGTCGCGGGGAGCCTCCAAAGACGCTCAGCGGCCTCACGGCTACAGCGGCAGGCCCAAAGCGAGGCGGCGGCCCAACGGCAATTGGCCTTGGCCCGGAGTCACGCGCAGGCGGTCGCATACCACATGCAGCAGTTCGAGACCGCCAGAGAGAGCGCCGAGAGTTATCGGCGGCGGCTCAAGGTTGCCGAGACGGAGTTCGAGCGTTTCCAGGAGCGGTGTCACCAGGAGATGGGCGCCTTGGAGATGTGCACCATCTAATTAAACTCGAGTTTCGCTTTTTTTTGGGTCGGCGA
>PWKZ01000286.1 GCA_003559575.1 Bradymonadales bacterium
ACTCCTGGGAGATCACCGCCGAGATTTGTCCTTGAGCCTGAGAGCGTCGCTTTCCGCCTCGCGCTCCGACGGGTGTCTACCTGTTTGGGCATCTTTCTTGATCGCCCTGGAGCTTGCGTCCTCGAGAGTTCCCTGCAAACGGTGACCTTGCCGAGGCTATATCTCGAGGCCAATGGCGATCACACAGCCGGGAGCAGTTACGCTCGTATACGCCCGGCTTTCATACGAGAAACTGGAGGATTATCACATGTCCGCCATGAATCACTCTTTCTTTCGGCTGAGTCTACTCTTGGTAGGTGGGCTCTTGGTGCTCGCCTCCTGTGGGGAGACGAAGACCATCTACAGCGGGTTCCCGGACTCGGACACCGAGGCCCCACGAATCCCCGGCGACGACGCCTACGCCGGCGCACCCGACGGTTGGGGCAAACCCGACACGCTGGCGCCCGGCCAGCAGTGTCAACCCGGCAAGACCCTCTGTAGCGGTGCGGACGAGCGCTTTGTTTGTCTGCCCGACGGTTCCGCCTGGGTGCTCGAAGCCTGTCCCGAAGGGACCTGGTGCCAAGACGGCGAGTGCCGCGGCAGCGTCTGCTCCCCAGGGCAACGCGAGTGCCTCGAGAGCGGCAACGGCTATCACCAGTGCAACGCCCGTGGCGACGGGTGGGGCTCGCCCGTGATGTGCGGCGAAGACGAGAGCTGCATCGACGGCGTCTGCCTCCCGGTGCAGTGCCGCCCCGGCGACGTTGTGTGCAGCGACGACGGCTTGCTTTTGTGCACCGGCGACGGCCTCGGCTGGCGCTCCGTGCCTTGCGAAGAGGGCGAGGTCTGCTTCGCCGGCCAGTGCGTCGAGTGCGTCAACGCGGCCCAGTGTGAGCCCGGCGAGATCTGCAGCGCCGCCGGCAAGTGTATTGCCCAGCCGGTGGAGATCACTCGCGCCGCGCCGCACGAGGGCTTTATCGACGAGAGCTACCTCTACAACTTTGAGGCGCGCGGTGGTCTCGAGCCCTACGACTGGACGCTCGAGACCGGCGAATTGCCCCCCGGCCTGGCGCTCGAGAGCGACGGGACTCTGGCCGGGACACCTACCGGCGACGGCGTTTATCTCTTCACCGTCGAGGTGGTCGATCAACACGGCTCAAATGACTCGGCCCAGGTGTCCATGACCGTCAGCGAGTACGTCGAGGGTGTGCGAATCACAACCCCTTCGCCGCTCCCGAGCGCCGAGGAGGGATCTGAATACTCGATGCAGCTCAACGTCAGCGGCGGCACCGCGCCCTATGCCTGGATGATCAACGACGGCCTCCTGCCCAATGGGCTGCGCATGGACTCCACCGGCCTCATCATGGGCGTCCCGAACATGGATGTCGGCGACTTCGTCTTCAACGTGCGGGTCTTCGACAACTCCTCGACCCCGACCTGGGACGAGAAGGAGTTTCTCCTTGAGGTCGAGCTGGCGCCGCTCGAGATTATCGGCGATCGAGAGGTCGATCTACTGCTGACGAAGGTGATCCTCCTGCCGCTGCTGACCGTCATCGAGGGACTGCCGATCCTCCCCTACAACACTAAGCTCGAGGCTCGCGGCGGGCTCCGGCCCTACCACTGGACCGAAGTGGAATTGCCCGCCCTCCTCAGGGGCTTGATTTCCACATACGGTCTCCCAGAGGGACTCACACTCGCGAGCGACGGGACAATATCAGGCACCGTCACCAGCACTGAAAATATCTTCACGCTCACCATCCCGTTCACCGAAATCGAACTCAGCGGCTTCTTCTTCATGACCGAAGTGCGCGACAGTCAGGAGCGTCCCGAGAGCCAAATGGCCGTCTTCCTGATCCCCACCGTGCCTATCGGGATCTGACGCAAAGACTCTCAGTACGAGATCCAGCCGTTGTCGCGATACCACTCCAGGGTCTCTCTCAACCCGGGCCGCGGGTCGGGGTAGCGAAAATCAAAGCCGGCCTCATGTAGCTTCTTGTTGTCGAACAAGAAATCCAGCCCAAGATAGTTGACTGTGTCGGCCTCGAGCGGCGGCGTGAAATCGGGAATAAACCGCCCCATCCCGGCGAGCGCCGTGGCGACACCGCGCAGGATCGGCTTCAGAGTCTCGAGCGGAACGGACGGCAAGAGCTGGAAGCGCCGGTTGGTGACCTCGGCCACGAACGAGAAGAAATCGATGTTGCTCAACCTGCTGTCGTCGTTCAGGTTGTAGATCTGATTCCTGGCGTCGTCGGTGGTCGACAGGTAGAGGGCCGCGCCGACCACGTCGCGCACGTGAACGAACGGGATGCGGAACGTGAAGTTGGCCGGCGCGACGACTATCGGCATCTCGGCCGGTCCCATCAAGAGCGGCCCCGAGCCGTAGACCGCCCGGGGGCCATAGACTGTTGTCGGGCGTAGGATCGTATAGTCCAGACGACCCTGTTGGCCATACTGCATCACAAGATGTTCCTGGAACCACTTGGAGCGCAAATAGTCGTTGGTGGGCGCGGGGGGCAAATCCTCGTGAAACGGCACCTCATGGTAGTGCGGATAGCCGTAGACGCCCCCTGCTCCCCATACAACGAACCGCTCGAGCCGTGGCGAATTTCGCAGCACGAGCTCGATCAGGGTGCGAGTGCCCGCCACATTGACCTCATGGAGAGTCGTCCACGGCGTCGAGTAGTTGAAAATCGAGGCCACGTGGAAGACGTAGTCCAGATCATGCGTCAACGGTTCGAGTGAGGCGGCGTCGCGCATATCGGAAGGGGCCGGGACAACCCCAAGCTCTCTTGAGACACTTGGAAAGCAGCCCCGCTTGCGGCAGTCGCGCTCCAAACTCCCACCGAGATCGGTGGCCACCACTTCGTGTCCGGCGGCGTGCAACACCTCCACCATATGGCTCCCCATGAACCCGCACGCTCCGGTGACGAGGCTGCGCGGGGCGCGCCTCGTCTTTTCTCGCCTGGTCTTTTCTCGGTCGCTATGGCCGGTTGCCATGACTACCTCCTGGTTTGGCCGCCCCGGGCCGTGGCGCGGGGCGGGGGCCTTCAAGCGCCTTCATGAGAATCTCATCGCCACGTCGCAAATGTTGCTCGAGTTTCCGGCGCGCGTACTCGGGCTGCCGATCGACCACCCCTCGCAGCACCAGTGTCAGCGAGGAGAGGTAATCCTGTGGGTAAACCCACAGCGCGGTGACCACCTCCATCGTCTGGGAGAACATCCGCGCAAAAGTGCTGATGGACCACTGGATGGTGTGGCTGTGGGCGGCGGCGGCCAGCGCGCGGTAAAAGGCCACATCGAGTTCAATGCTGAGGATTTCGTCGGCGTCCGGCGCCGCCTCGATGGCCGCAACCGCGCGGCGCAACGCTTCGAGGTCCTCCTCCGTGGCGCGCAACGCCGCCAACGCGGCAGTCTCGGAGAGCACCAGCCGTCGCAGACAGAGCAGATCGGCTATCTCGCGGTGCCTCACCCGCGGGTCGGGCATCTCGGCCAGCAGGTGCGGCAGCAGCCGCAGCTGCCCCTCACTGCGAAAGTCGTTGACGAGAACGCCGGAGCCATGGCGCACGCACACCAGGCCCTCCATCTCGAGCAGCCGGATGGCCTCGCGCAGCGTGTTGCGGTTGGTCTCATAAGTCTCGGCCAGCGACCGCTCGGCCGGCAGCCTGACCCCCGCGGCCAAGTCGCCGCATAGTATTCGCCGCCGAAGCTCCGCCGCGATCCGCTCCGCCAACGTCTGTCGATCGAGCTTGACCATTTCGGACGCTTCCTCCCCACCTGATATTGGTCAAGTGGCTAAACCAGTATCCCTGTGAATCCGGAGATTGTCAACTAGAACGTCCGCGCTCTCGGCCATTCGCCCTCCGGCGCGGTCGCGCGAGGGCTGCCGCTTTGGGGATCCCCCAGCACTGAGGGCTCCGGCGATGATTGGCTGACAGCTCGCATCCGGAAACGGAGCTTCCGGATGCGAGCCAATCAGTCAGGAGGGTCAGCGCAGGTGGGGGATTAGGGTCAGCCCAAAACGATGCGGTCTTCGCGTGGAGAGACACTCGTGACGTTCACTCGCACCCTCTCGCCCGGTGTCACCGGGCCATTTGGGCTCAAGTGGGCGGTGATCCCGTAGTCGATGAGATCGACTAGATAGCGCCGGCCGACCTCGCGCCGCACGATCACCTCGACCTCACGTATCTCCTCGCGCGCGAGGTGTTTGAGCACCCAGTAGCGCTTCGCGTCCCGCTCGATCTGATTGTGGGCGGCGGCGATCTCCTCGACCTCGGCGAAGAGCGCCATCAGCTCGCCGTCTTCGTAAGGGGGCGGCAACCCTCTGAGATGAGCGCGCAGTTGGCGGTGCATGACCAGGTCCTGGTAGCGGCGCAGCGGCGAGGTGACCTGGGTATAGCTCGTCACCCCCAGCGAGTGGTGCGGTCGCGGGACCAGCGAGAGCTCGGCCTTCTTGAGTTTGCGCAGCGCGGCGTCGACCGCCGCGGTGTCGCCCGCCATTGAGGGGGACCACTCGGTAGGGTCGTCAGGCGGCGCCTGAGTACGGAAGACGGCCGGGATGCGATGTTTCTCACAGTAGGTGCCGGCCTCGGCGCAGGCGAGGATCATCATCTCGCTGACTATCAAATGAGACGGCGTGCCCAACCGAGCGCGGTCCAACAGGATCTCACCGGCCGGAGTGACACGCACCGAGACTTCGATCCGATCATAGAGAAAAGCACCCGCCTCCTCGCGCCGCGCGCGGCGCAGCGAGGCCAACTCGAGGAGCCTTTTGAGCGCCGCCGCGACAGGCTCATCGGCCCTTGAAGCCTCCCCGTTCGCCTCGAGAAGGGCGTCCACATCTTGGTAGCTCATGCGCCGGGTCACCTTGGCTACTGCCTCATGGATCTCGAAGCCGACGGCTTGCCCTTGGCTGTCCATGGTGACTGCGAAGTCGAGCGCCGGGCGACGGTCGCCCATCGAGAGGCTCGCCAGTTGTTCACTGATGGCTCCCGGGAGCATCAGATAGCGTCCGATCGGGTGATAGAGGGTGGCGCCCCGACGTCGCGCCTCATCGTCAAGCGGACCTCCCCGCGAAATGAGCGAGGCCGGATCGGAGATCATGATGTGGACGACGGTCTCCTGTCCGCGCGGCTCCACGGCCAGCGCGTCGTCCACCTCGCTGGTCCAGGGGGAGTCGATGGCGACGGCGGTCAAATGGCAAAGATCGATCCGGCCGGATTCGGTGCCGAGAGCGTCGTTGGCCCGAATACGCTCCACCTCGTCGTCGACCCACGGAGGAAAATCGCCGCGGATCTTGTGGCGGCGAAGATTGAGATCCTCATCCTCATGCATCTCGCCGCAACGCACCAAGATTCGGAATGCAGTCAGCCGAGGATCTCCGGTGAGTTTCTCTCCGAGCGCCTGGAGCACCTTGAGCGCGCGCGCGTGGCGTGGCGCCTCGTCACCGAAAAGGCAAAGCTCTTCCAGCAACTGGAGCCCCTCTCGCAAGGATTGCGCGGCCTCCTCGGCGCCCGTTGGAGCGGCGTCGGCCGGGGGGGCGGCCGCACGCTCGATCGCGGCCGCCATCTCCCCGATCAGGCGCTGCTCCCGGGCCGCGCGCTCATCGGCGTGCGCTTGTTCGCGCACGACGCGCTCCGACTGGGGGAACCACCATGACCCCTTTTGTTTGAAAAGCCGCGGCGTGCGCAGTAGCGCGAGCCACATGGCGTCGCAGGCCACGCTGCCGGTCTCGCCCACCGCCAGCTCGGCCAGCGCGGCCAGGGTCGAGCCGTCGCGTCCCCCCTCTTCGGAGAGTAGAAGCTCCCAGAGCACCTCGACCGCGATCTCGGCCGCCACCTCATTGACCGCCTCCAGATGCGCGGCAGCCCTTGCGGCGGCCTGCTCGGTGGACACCGCGGCGAGCACCGCGAGGTCGGAGCGATGTTCGATTCGCCGCTCGGCCAGCAGAAGCTCCCGCCCCCCGGGATCGACCACCTCGAGTGCCTTGCCGCGCACCGCGGTGATGACCACCGGGACGGGCTCGCCGTCGCGCGCGACCCACACAAGCTCTCCAATCTCCGCCACTCATCCTCCCTTGTTTTGCCCCTCACTCCGGAATGATCGACCTCAAGCGCTCCGCGAGCCGCGTGTAGCGTCTGGTCATCTCGTCGTTGGCGATGGCGCGTTTGAGCGCCCGGCGGCTGCCCACCAGCACCACCAGACGTTTGCCGCGCGTCACGGCGGTGTAGAGTAGATTGCGCTGCAACATCACATAGTGCTGTGTGTGCAGCGGAATGATAATCGCCGGATACTCACTGCCCTGTGACTTGTGGACGGTGACGGCATAGGCCGGAACCAGTTGATGCAGATCGGCGGCCTCGTAAGGCACACGGCGCTCGTCGAGCGCCACGTACATCAACTTGGTTTCGGAATCATAGCGATCCACCAACCCCACGTCGCCGTTGAAGACCTCTTTCTCATAGTCGTTGCGGACCTGCATCACCTTGTCGCCGACCTTGAAGCGTCCCCCGGCGATCGGCACCTGCTCCCCGTGAGGGTTCAACAACGCCTGCAATTCGCGGTTCAAGTTGTCGGTCCCGAGCAGACCACGATACATGGGCGCCAACACTTGTACGTCGGCCCGCGGGTCGAGCCCGAAGCGCTCCGGGATCCGGCGCGCCATCATTCGCCGAATAATGTCCAATATCTCTTCCGGGGACTCCTTCTCGATAAAGAAGAAGTCGCTCTCCGCCACGGGCAGCTCAAGTCGCCCTCCCGCCAGAATCCGGTGGGCGTTGCGCACGATGACGCTCTCTCGGCTCTGGCGGAAGATCTCCGTCAGCCGCACCACCGGCACTCGACCGGACTCGATTAGATCGCCCAGCACCGCGCCGGGTCCCACCGAGGGGAGCTGGGAGGCGTCCCCCACCAGCAGAAGCCGCGCGGTGGTCGTCAGCGCCTGGAGCAACGCGTTACAAAGCGAGACATCGAGCATCGACACCTCGTCGACTATCACCGCCTCGCTGTTGAGTGGTCGCTCGGCGTTGCGCCGGTATCCGCCCTGGCCGGGGTTGAATTCGAGCAGCCGGTGCAAAGTGCAAGCTTCCCGCCCGGTGGCCTCCTGGAGGCGCCGCGCGGCGCGCCCGGTGGGGGCGGTGAGCGCCACCGAGAGCCCGAGGTGGCGGTAGGCCTCGAGGATCCCACGCACGATGGTGGTCTTGCCGGTCCCGGGGCCACCTGTGACAACCAGCACGCGTGACGTCAGCGCGCTCTTCACCGCCGCCTGTTGTCCGGCGGACAACGGCACACCGAGAGCGTGACGGCCGGCCGCTACAATCGCCTCGTGCGCGGCCTCCTCTTCGGTCATCGGATCCGTCGCCGCAGCGCACAGCCGCGCCATCCGTGTGGCGATACCTTGCTCGGCGTGGTGCAACCGGGGGAGAGAGACCGCCTGGTCGGCGAAAGACATCGCGCCTGCCGGCGGCGCCTGTTCGGTGAGCGGCTCGATCACCACTGCCGAGCGCATCTGCAATGAGTTGAGGGCGCGCTCGACCCCGCCGCGCTCGACCCCCAGCAGCCCCTCGGCCGCGTCCAACAACACGGGCGCCGGCAAGAAGATGTGGCCGTCGGAGACCGCCTCGCCCAGACAGTGCAGCAGCCCGGCCTCGGCGCGCGCCAGGGTGTCGGGCCCAACCCCGACCTGGCGCGCGATGCGATCAGCGCTCAAAAAACCGATCCCGGCGATGTCCATGGCGAGGCGGTAGGGTTCCTGCTTGACCACCCGTGCGGCGGAGTCGCCATAGCGCTTGAAAATCTTGGCGGCGAAGGCCGGGGAGACGCCGTGGCTGTGGAGAAAGACCATGATGTCGCGCACGGCGCGCCCTTTCTGATAGGCGGTCAGGATCCGTTTTGACAGCTTGGCGCCGATCCCCTCCACCTCGCGCAGGCGCGCGGGGTCTCTCTCGATCACATCGAGCGTTTCAGCCCCAAACTCGTCGACCAGACGACGCGCGAGGGTCGGGCCGATGCCCTGAACTAGACCGGAGCTGAGATAGCGACGGATGCCGGCCGTGGTGGCCGGCAGCAGCGAGCTGTAGCCGTGAAAGCGAAATTGGCGCCCATAAGTGGCGTCGGTGACCCAGCGACCTTCGAGTTTCAGGCGCTCCCCGGGGGAGACTTCGCACAGATCGCCGACTATGGTGACCGTCTCGGCGCTCCCGTCGAGGACGAGCCGCGCGACGGTCCAGGGGCTGTTTTCGCTGGCGAAAGTGATGCGTTGTAGCGTACCTGTGAGTTGCTCCGCCGCCACTTAGCTCCCCACTCCCCAGCGCTTAGCCTGCGAGGCAATCAACCTATGCCACATTTGACCTTTGATCTCCACCCCCCCCTCAATCCTCCACCCTCTTCCGGGATTCGGGAAGCGATTCGGGTGATTTTGCGGCGTCACCTTCACCAAATCGATGCTCGACGTAGGCGCTGCGTTGGACTCCGCTCGATTTGGCTTGTTTCCTTGCACTTGCACCCGCCTCACTCCCCTCGGTCCACGGACGCGGTGGACGATTGAGGACGCCGGGGTTGTTTGGCATTTTTTGATGGGCTCCATTATGCTGATATCGGCAACGGCCGAAACGCGCGGTTGGCACATA
>PWKZ01000045.1 GCA_003559575.1 Bradymonadales bacterium
ACGCACGCAAGGTGGCGGCGGCGCGTCCGGCCGAAGTCTCGGAGGCTGTCGCCCCGGAGGTGGACGTTGACGCTGCTGACGCTGCTGACGCTGCTGAAGACGTCGACACCGATGACGCCGCCGAAGCGTTTGACGACGATGATTTCCCCGCGCTGGACGACACCGACGATCCGGCCGAAGATCTCGACGACGACTAATAGCCCCTCAAGTCAGCGCCGTCAGACGAGGCGAATCGTCAGGATATCATCCGCCCGATTTGTTCTTCCCAGCGGGCAAACTTCTCCGGAGCGCGGCGCGCCCCAAGTCGCCCCCTGTCATCCTTGGAGATGAACCCTCGCGCGATGAAAAAGTCGACCACGTTGCCCAAGGTAACCGAGGAGATCGACTCGCGGCGCCTTATGTCGCCGGCGCGATAGGCCACCCAGGCGTCATGACGCAGGTTTTTCACTAGCTCCTTGCGGGTCGGTTGAGATTCGAGCAGGGCCGGCAGACAGCCGGCCGCAAACCTGTAGGTGTCCAAGAAACTGGCGATCGCGTTGTGGAAGAAACGCAGCAGGTGATAGGCCTTGGGGTGGACTTTCAAGGAGGAAGCGTGCCCTTCGCAGGGGACCAACAACCCCATCGTCAACAGGTAGTCGCGGGTGGCATCGAACATCTCCTGCCAACGCTCCCGCTCAGTGAAGGCGAACTCCAACCTGAGCAACCGCAGCAAGAAACGCAGTCGGCGGCTGATGGCCTGGGCGGTGATCTCGGCTCCCTCGCGCTCGGCCAGGATCGCGGTGGAGGCCAAGGCGAGCGGAACCAGGCGGTGGACGAACGCGTTCTTGTAGATCTCGAGGCCCATCCGCCCCTCTTCCACCGGCGTATAGACCACCTCGGAGTCGAATGTATCGACGCGCACCAGCTTGCGGTCGATCAGATACCCCAACCCCTCGTCGATACTCTCACGAATCGCCAGTCCACGCGCCTCGTCGGTCAGCCGTTGGATCTCATAGTTGGCTTGCGGCGAGTCGCATGATGGCCGTTCGGTCTCACCGCGCAGCCGGATGGCCTCCTGCTCGGCGCGCCCCAGCTCCAGCCGTCTGGCTTGCAGGCCGACTCGAAGCGCAGTGGCCATCGGCGCGCCTTGCCGACCGGCTATCTCGAGCAGCAGCCCCACCCGCACCTGAAGCTGCCGGCGGGTGATGCCCCGCTTCGGATGACAAAGGAGCGCCGAGGACACCAGCGCGGTGGTGGTGACCACGGTGATGTCGTTGATCCCCTCGATTACCCGATGCCCGAGCCTGGTGGTCAACCGCCGTAAATCCTCCGCCGTGGCCTCGTCGTGCTCAAAGCCTTGCTCGCGGACATACTCCATCAGCCGCAGCGGCTCGCCGAAACGCAAGTACAAGTGCCCGTAGCGGGCTCTGAGCGCCTTGCTGCTCCGTAGCAGCTCGGTCAGGTTTTCGGCCGTTTTCTCGCCGCCGTCGAGCTCCCGCGAGTAGGCCCCCTCCTCCATGATGCGCTCGTAACCAATCGACACCGGGACGATATTGAGATCGCGGGTGGCGCCGCTGGTGACCGCCGCGACGATGTCGGACAGGAGCCCCAGCTTGGGCGGGAGGCACTTTCCGGTGCGGCTGCGCCCCCCTTCGATGAAGAACTCGATCCAGTAGCCCTCCTTGATGAGCTTGCGAATATAGGCCTCGAAACACTCGGCATAGAGCGGTTTGCCGCGGAAGCTGCGGCGCAGGAAGAACGCTCCACAGCGGCGAAAGATGTGCCCGAGGGGCCAGAAGCTAAGGTTAATCCCGGCGGCAATGTGCGGCGGGATCAAGCCGTGGGTGTAAAACAGGTATGAAATGGCGAGATAATCCATGTGGCTGCGGTGCGCCGGGACCAACACCACGGGCGCATCCTTGGCCGCCTCGCGCAACCGCGCGAGCCCGGCTTTGTCAACGTCGAGGCCGGCGAAGACACGATTCCAGAGGAGGGTCAAGACGACGCAAAACGCCTCGATATAGCGGATGTGGAAGTCGGCCGCCATCTCTTTGAGATGCCCCCGCGCCTCCTTGGTGACGCTCTTCAAAGAGCGCCCGCTGTCCTCTGCCCGGCGCTCGAGCATCGTCCGGAAAGAGTCCTGCCGGAGGATCTCCTCGCGCACCCGCTTGCCCTTCTTGAGGATTGGGCCGCGAATGGGGCGCTCTTCACGGCCCAGCCCATGATGCAACGCCCACTCCAGTCGTTCGGCGAGCTTGTCGGAGGTCGCATCGTCGTGCTGCGAGAGGAACGCCTTGAGATCGATGGGCTCACCCGAGCGGACGAGCGCGCTCTGCGAGTAGCGCAGGAACCCCACGAGCTTGCGCACTCGGCCCGGGGCGTTGTTGGAGCCGAAGACCAGATCGAGTAACGAGCGATGGTAGCGGGCGGGGCCGGTGTCCCAAAAGACCGCCAGCGGACAGAGCAGGATCGGCTTTTCGAGCGTTCTCTGAAGCTCTAACAAGCGCACCAGGTGCGGTGTGACGGTCAGCCCTCCCCCAAACTGAATGAGCGCGCGACGGCGTCGCAGAAAGAGGAGGCTCGCGCGGCCGGCTTGGACCCCCGCGGCCAACTGAGAGGCCTCATCCAGCTTGAGGTGGACGCGCCTGAAGAGCCGCTTGAACAGATACCCAAGCGCGCGCAGAAGCGGGCGATAGAGGAGAGTCGAGACCCCATTGGCGAAGTAGACCAAGGGCAGCGACAATTTCAGAAAAGCATAGTTGAAGTAAAGGTAGTCGAGTGTCGATTGGCGATCGAGCACATAGACCACATGCCCCTGACGGCCGGCCTCGTGGAGCCGGTTGGCGATCCCGAGATCAAAACCGACGCGCTCGAACCGCCGGAGCAACCGCCGCATTATGCACCCCGGCCGGGAGACCATCTCGCTCGAGTTGACGATCGCCCTTAGGTCGGGCGGCTCACTGCCGTCTTGCGATCCGGTCCCCCCGCCACCCGCTTCGCGGTCGGCCTCGGCTTTGTTACGCGTTTGCTCCCTCGCCATGCTCAGTCGGGCCTCACGAGTTGAGTCGCCTTCCAATCGAGCAACGCCTGGCGCATCGCCTTGGCCTGCGGGTGCGTGCGATAGATATTGCGCTGCTCCTGCGGATCTTCGGCCAGATCGAAAAGCTCCCAACGATTCCTCGTCTGGTGCCAGATGATCTTGAGGTCGCCCACATAGAGGGCCCTGATATCCTGGCGCCAGTTGGGGTATGCCAACAGCTCGGCATAAATGGGTCGCTCTCGCGGCTCGCCCTCGAGCCCGACCCGCAGCAGGCTGACTCCCTGCAAGTGGCCGTCGTATGGGATCGAGAAGAGTTCGAGGACGGTGGGGAAGACATCCACCAGCGCCACGCGCTCATCGACCACCCGATGTTCGCTCCCGGGGATACGGATGATAAGCGGCACCTCGATTTCCTCACGATAAAGAGTCATCCCATGGAAGTGGGTCCTGTGCTCGCCAAAAGCCTCACCGTGATCGGACATTAGCATGATCACGCTGTTGTCGTACAAATCAAGCTCCTTGAGCGCGTCCAGGAGCTTGCCGACATAATGATCGGTCCAGTAGATCTCGCCGTCGTAACGGTCTTTCAGGGTCCGGTTCTCATTGAACACCTTGAGCTCCGGGTGCGGCATATAGCGCGAGTGGGGATCGACGTAATGCACCCAGGACGCGATTCGTTTGCCCTCCGCCGCAAGCTCGGAGAAATGCTCGATTGCTTTCTCGGTCACAAGAGGAGCCGGAGACGCCGTGTTGCCTTCGCGCAAGCTCTTGGCGCCACGATTGTCCCAGATGTGAAATCCCTGATGGAGCTGGTGTTCCTTGCGGAAATACCAGTGGGCGAAGACCCCGACGTTGGTGAAGCCGTGATCATCGAGCAGCTCAAACAGGCTCACGTTGGAGAGGCTCATGGGGGGATAATTGGCAAATTTCCGATCCCAGGCCACCTCGGAAGGAAACAACCCCGTGAAAATCGAAGGCAGTGAGCGGGCCGTGTTGTTGGCCTGCGCGTACGCGTAACGGAAAACGATGCTCTCGCGACACAACTCGTCGATGTTGGGGGTCGTCTCGCGCTCGTAGCCGTAGAAATGGACGTGATCGGCGCGCAAGGTGTCCACCAGGATCATTATCAGGTGCTTGTCGGCGAGGGCGTCGAGATCAATCCCACCGGGACCCAGACGCGGCGCAATCTCCTCGGGTTCCATGTCGGGCTCCTCGGCATCCGGGGAATCCGGGAGATCCTGAGCGTCAGGGGGATCCGCCGGCACCTCGAGCAGCTCCGCGCCGAGCGCGAACTCGCCCTCGGGGGAGGCGGTCGACAGTGGGCCGCCGTGGCAGTTGTTGTCGATCCCGTCATCCGGGATCCATTCGGCCCCCGGGTTGATGTTGGGATTGAAATCGTTGCAATCGCCGCCATCCAACACCCACGCATATCCGTCGCGGTCAAAATCGAGCACCCACCGCAGAAGCTCGGTGACTCCCCGCCCGTAAACGCCGGCGGACTCGATCCTGTCGCGCGCATCCGGAAACGAGCCCAGCCAACAGAGCGGCACGGACATCACCGCCAGGGAGACAAGCCCCACCACCGCGCTCCCCCGGCGGCTCAGCACGAGCGCCATGGGCCGCCGCAAAACGAAGACAGCCAACATCAGAGCGGCGTGCAAGACGACGAACACCAGCAGGAAGACCGGAAAGCGCAGGACATTGACCATCTCCGCGTTGCCGAGCAAACGCGCGAGCACGAGCGCCCCGCCGAGCAGGACGAGCCCGGCGGCGAGCGCCAAGACCCGCAGTACGAGCGGAAAGCGTGGTGAGCGAAACCAAACCGGCAGCCGGAGCGCGCCCAGCGCCCATGAGACCACTGTGTTGAGCGGGAAAAAGGCCGCGGTGGCCACCACCAGCATGACGAACACGAAAAATGCGAAGTAGGGCCCGGCCGTCTCCGGTTTGGCCAAGAACTCGGGCTCGCGGCCGCCGTAGACCACCATGAACCCCACGGGAACCAGCAAGACCGCCCCCGCGAGCGCAATCAAGGCCGCGGTGGCGCGCTCGTCGGCGCCCGGATCCTCGCTGACTCGGCCAAGGAAGCGGCGCCAAAGACCGGAGGCGTCACCCGAGAAAGCGAGGGTGCGCCGTACTCCGCCAAAAACCGCCGCCATAATCAGGCTGTAGCCGAACGCGAAGGTCAAATAGATGCCGAATTGCAGAAAGAGATAGGTCGCGCTCCCCGCCCCCAATCCCTCGAGCAGCCGAAAACCCTCGACGACCTGCTCGCCGACAGTCAGCAACAACGCCACGGGCACGGCCACAACGACCGCCACCGCCAAAGGTGTCGCACGCACTTCTCTCATCACTCTCCCCGTATCCCACGCCCCGACCACCTCAAAAGCAGCGCTGCTCTGAGGCGGTGTCGGTTTTCTCGCCCGAAAACGATCGGCGCTCGCCGGCCGGCGTTGGCCAAGCGCCGGCGGCCCCAATCCAAGCCGGGAGTCTAACCTTCACCGCGCGCGGTTGACAATGGCGCAGGCGACCCTATCTTTCCCTCGCTTCGGCGGAATGACCGCTCCCAAACGCCGGGGGGCGAACGCCATAATTGAAAAACGGCACGAAGGGGAGTCCAAACAATGGGCAAAGTTATCGGAATCGACCTTGGAACCACCAACTCAGTGGTGGCGGTCATGGACGGCAAAGAGCCGAAAGTCATTACCAACGAAGAGGGATCTCGCACGACTCCATCGGTGGTGGCCTTCGATGAGAAGGATCAGATCTTGGTCGGGCAGATAGCGCGGCGCCAGGCCGTAACCAACCCGGAGGCGACCGTCTTCTCGATCAAGCGTTTCATGGGGCGCAAGTTCGACGAAGTCGGCGACGAGACACGGATGGTCCCGTTCGAGGTTGTCAAGGCGGCCAACGGAGACGCCCACGCCAAGGTCCGCGGCAAGGCCTATTCGCCGCCCGAGATCTCGGCGCGCGTACTGCAAAAGCTGAAGCGCGCGGCCGAAGACTACCTCGGCGAAAAGGTCGAAGAGGCAGTCATCACGGTGCCGGCCTACTTCAACGACAGCCAGCGCCAGGCCACCAAGGACGCGGGCAAGATAGCCGGCCTCAACGTGCGTCGAATAGTCAACGAGCCCACGGCGGCAGCGCTGGCCTACGGCCTCGACCGCAAGAAGAACGAGCTCATCGCGGTCTTCGATTTCGGCGGCGGCACCTTCGATATTTCAATCCTGGAAGTCGGTGAGAACGTGGTGGAAGTCGTCGCCACTCACGGCGACACGCACCTGGGCGGTGACAACATCGATCATGCGGTGATGGAGTACTTGATCGCCGAGTTCCGCAAGGACCAGGGGATTGACGTCTCCAACGACAAGATGGTGCTCCAACGCCTGCGCGAAGCCGCTGAGAAGGCCAAGATGGAACTCTCCTCGGCGGTGGAGACCGACATCAACCTGCCGTTCCTGACGGCCGACGCTTCCGGCCCCAAGCACATGAGTCTGCGCCTCTCGCGGGCCAAGTTCGAACAGCTCGCGGGCGATTTGCTCGAGCGGACCCTCGAGCCTTGCCGGCGCGCGCTGAAGGATGCCGACAAGCAGCCGAGCGACATCGACGAAGTGGTGCTCGTCGGCGGCTCGACCCGCATCCCGAAAGTGCAGGAGATCGTCAAGGAGTTCTTCGGCAAGGAGCCTCACAAGGGGGTCAATCCGGACGAGGTCGTCGCGATCGGCGCCGCCGTCCAGGCCGGCGTTCTGTCCGGCGACGTCAAGGATATCCTGCTGTTGGACGTCACACCGCTGTCCCTGGGGATCGAGACGCTGGGTGGCGTGATGACTACGCTCATCGAGCGCAACACCACGGTCCCGGCCCGCAAGTCGGAGATATTCAGCACCGCCGCCGACGGCCAGACCAGCGTCGAGGTGCACGTGCTCCAGGGCGAGCGCAAGATGGCGCGCGACAACCGCACCCTCGGTCGCTTCCACCTCGACGGCATCCCGCCGGCACCACGCGGAGTGCCTCAGATCGAGGTCACGTTCGATATCAACGCCGACGGGATCGTCAAGGTCTCGGCGATGGATCGGGCCACCAACAAGGAGCAGAACATCACGATCACGGCCACGAGCGGGCTCAAGGACGATGACATCGAAAGAATGGTCCGCGAGGCCCAGGAGCACGAGGAAGAGGATCGCCAGAACAAAGAGCGGGTTGAGGTGCGCAATCGCGCCGACTCTTTGATCTACACCACGGAGAAGACCCTCGCCGAGAACCGCGACAAGCTCCCGGCCGAGGATGTCGCGAACGTCGAGACCGCGCTCGGCGAGGCCAAGAAGGCACTCGAGGGCGAGGATCTCGATCAGATCCGCCAGACCACCGAGGCGCTCCAGGCGGCCTCCCACAAGCTGGCCGAGGCGATGTACCGCGCCGCCTCCGAGAGCGGCCAGGGTGAGGGCCAGGAGCAAGCCCAGGGCAAGCCGCAAGGTGACAAGAAATCCGGCACGACCTCGACGGATGATGTCATCGACGCCGAGTTCGAATAGGTGTTAGAATGCGGTCCGGCACGACGGACTGTTGCCGTAACACTTTGACGCGCCGGCCCACACTCGGTTGCCCCCGCGGGTGCGCCGGCGAGTCCTTTCTCGTTGAGGGTCGCCGCCGACCTGGATCAGGAGCGCCCGATGGACATTCGCTGCGAGCACATTATCGACATCGACGCCGAGGAATACTTCGACAAGATCTACTTCAACGACGAGTTCAACTCGCAACTCTTCAAAGATCTGGGCTTCAAAGAGCGCGAGGTCGTCAAGCAGGAGGACCGCGGCGACACGATCTACCGCGAGGTGCGCCAGGTGCCGGTACGCGAGCTACCCAAGGTGATCTTGAAGGCGCTCGGCGCGGAGCAGCTCGAATACACCGAGAAGGGCACCTACCACAAAGACCGGAAGATGGTGGACATCGAGGTCGTCCCGAGCATCAAGCCTGATCGCATCAAGGTCACGGGGCGCTTTTGGATCGAGCCGATAGAGCCGGGCCGCTGCCGCCGCCTCTTCGAGATGAGCGTCAAGGCGAGCATCTTCGGCCTTGGCGGAACCATCGAGAAGTCCATCGCCGAGGAGACCCGCAAAAGCTACGACGTCTCGGCCGAGATAACCGCGCGCTACATCCGCGACAACCTTTCATAGTCGAGCCATCCCGGCATCCGCCTGTTACTCCCGGCGCAACTGCGGCTTCAAGGGCACGCTGAGATCCACCGCCGGGAGATGGGTGCGGTAGCGCGATGTGTCCCGAGTCAACAGCCGCAAACCGGCCACGGCCGCGTCTGCCCCGATGTAGCAGCCAGGCATACTCTCAATCCTCCACCCTTTTCCGGGACTCGGGAAGCGATCCCCTCGGTCCACGGACGCGGTGGAGGATTGAGGGCTGCTCATGTGTTTCACCTTTGTTTTGCTCTATGATGAGACACGTGTTCCACGACCCGGGAGGACACCTCATGGGACAGACTCGCGCGCTTGCAATCGTGGCTCTCTTGACTCTCCTCTTCCAGCTCGGGGGCGCCGCTGACAGTTCGGCGGATCA
>PWKZ01000096.1 GCA_003559575.1 Bradymonadales bacterium
CGGTGGGCTCTTTATCAGCGCCAGCAACAGTCCCAGGCCCATGATAAAGAGCCCACCGCCGGCGAGCGCGCGCGAGCCGAGCGCGGTCATGAGCGGCCCTCGACCGCGGCGTGCGGTTCCCTCTCGGCGCCTGGATTTTCCAGCGCGAAGAGCCGGCGAGCGTTGGCGGTGGTCGCTCGCGCCACCTCGGCGAGAGTCTCACCGCGCCACCCGGCCAGCGCGGCCGCCACGTGACGAACCATCACGGGGCGGTTCGGTCGTGTCCGCCGATGCGGCGCGGGGCTCAAGTATGGGCTGTCGGTCTCGATTACCAACCGCTCGCGGGGGGCGGCGGCGAACACCTCTCTCAGCTCGCCGGCGTGCGAATAAGTGGCGATCCCCGACACCCCCAGGTGCAACCCAAGCGCGAGCGCCGCCTCGGCTTCGGCCGGTCCTCCGGTGAAGCAGTGAACCACTCCGCCGAGCGCGAGCGGCAGCTCGTCCCGGAGGATCTCGAGCGCGTCGGCCCATGCCTCGCGAATGTGCAAGACCAGCGGTATTGAAAGCTCGCGGGCGAGGACGAGCTGAGCGCGAAACGCGGCCCGCTGATCGCTCGGCGGAGAGCGGTTGTAGTGATAGTCGAGCCCCATCTCGCCCAGCGCCACCACCGCCGGTTCGCGCGCCATCGCCCTGAATTGAGAGATCAGCGCGGGAGTGAAGAGGGAGGCGTCATGAGGGTGCAGGCCGACCGTGGCATACAACCGCGGGTGCTCCCGGGCGAGCGCGACGGCCGCCGGCGCCGTGGCGACACCACCACCCGCGCCGATCACCAGGACGGCTTCAAGCTCGGCCAGCGACTCTTGCACCACGGCGGGCAACCGCGGGCCGAAAAAGCCTGTGGTCAAATGAGCGTGGGAGTCTATGAGTCCAGCGGTCATCGCCAATCGCAATTACCCTCAATCAAGTGTCGCTCTTCGGCGTCGTGGACGGGGAGCGCCGCCGTGAGCGCCGGCGACGCGAGGTCTTGCCGGATGGGTTCGGAGTCGCACCATCGGCCTCACTCCGGCCCGCGCGGTCGGCTTTGCCGGCCGGGGGCTCCGCGCCAGAGACCGCGGCGCCCTCCCCCGCCCGCCTCACGCCGCGCCTTCGCCCCCCCCGCGGGCGGCTCTTGCGCCGCCGCGGCCGTTCATCGGCCTCATCCTTTTCTGCGGCGGCGGGCGGATCCGGAGTCTGCGACGGCTGCGCGGCCGTGTCGGTGGGTTCACTCGGATGGGGCGGCTCGGAGGCGGGCGGAGACACCGGACGAGTGCCTTCCCGCCAGACCTCATCGACCGCAAAAGTCGCCAACTGCTCCTGCCCGTCCATGTTGACGCGCACGAGCCGCCGCAAGATGTCGACCTCGCGCACCCGCCCTTCGCCGGCCGGTGTCTCCACGCGCGTGCCGATCTTCGGCAGCCCCCGACGCGCTTCGCGATACTGTTCGAACTCGTAGGCCAGACAGCAAAGCAACCGCCCACACTGCCCCGAGACTTTCTGCGGGTTCAGCACCAGCCCCTGCATTTTGGCCATCCGGATTGTCACCGGACGAAACTCGCGCAGGAACGACGCGCAACACAGCGCCCGCCCGCAAACCCCGAGCCCGCCCACAATCTTGGCCTGGTCGCGCACCCCGATCTGGCGCATCTCGATGCGGCAGCTCAGCTCACGCGCCAGGTCGCGCACAAGCTCACGGAAGTCGACTCGGTTCTCGGCGTTGAAGTAGAAAACCGCCTTGGAATCCCCGGGGAGGCGCTCGACCGCCACGAGCCGCATCGCTAGCCCGAGGTCCTGAATCCTGCGATAAGCGATCTGGAACGCCGCGCGCTCTTGTTCGGTCTCCTGCTCACCGCCGTGCGCAGAGCGGCCGACCTTCTTGAGCACCCGCCGCAGTCCACGCCGGCGCGCCAGCATGCGCTCGGGACCCCGTAAAACAGTGGCGATTCCGGTCCCCCGATCGGCCTCCACGACGACCTGATCGCCGACTTCGAGATCGAGCTGCCCATGCATCGCCAGGGAGATCTTGCGAGTTGGGTTGAAGCGAACCAGCACCTGGCTGACCACCATCTCGTCGCTGCCGAGACAAGACTCGCCGCGCCCACAGCAGCTAGCGCCGCCGACCAACTCCGGCTCCCAGGACTCGAAGCATGGCTTCGGCGCGGAGGCCCCCTTCGGGCCGCCTTCCGCGGTGTGGTTGGAGGATTGCTCGAGCGCGGCGCTCTCGCGCTCTCGTTGTTCTTCGGTTTGCGCCATATTCACCGTTCCGATCCCCGCCGCCGGCCGCCAAAAGTCGCTGCCGGCGAGACCCTAGGGTTAGCATACCAGGATCAGAGACGTAGTAGGAGCCAATCCAGAGTGAGCTGCAAGTTGCTGTTGCCCAAAAGCCCGCGCTCGGCGGTCTCCACGCGGGCGAGCTTGTCCATCAGCGCAAAACGATCCGTCGCTCCTGCGGCGACGCGAGCCTCGGCGGCCAAATCGACGTTGCTCAGAGACTCGTCGTTCAACCCCTCGATCACGAGGAGTTGGTCACGCAACCAGCTCCTCAGAAGATCGAGATAAACCGGGACATGCTGCTTGTCGGCGGCCAAGCTCTCCGCCATGGCGAGGCGCTCGTGGTCCGGCGCGGAACAGAGCGCGTTCATCTCGCGGAGCCAGGTGACGCGCTTGAGCACCACCGGGTGATTGAGAAGCTCGACCGCGCGCCCGATGCTACCCGTCGCCATCGCCGCGATAGGCCTCGCCGCAACCGGTGAGAGGTCGGCTCGCTCCACTAGATAGCGCGTAATGTCGGCGGGCTTCAACCCCCCGAAACGCACCGGTTGGCAGCGCGACAAAATCGTCGGCAACATCACATGAGGGTTGCTGCTGACGAGCACGAAGAGAGTCTCCGTCGGGGGCTCCTCGAGGGTCTTCAAGAGCGAGTTGGCGGCGGCGGGGTGAAGATTGTCGGCGTCGCGCATCAGCACACACTTGGTCCGCCCCTCCACCGGCGAATAGGGCAGACGCTTGATAACCTCGCGCACGGCCTCGATCTTGATGAACCGCCCAACAGGCGCGAGCGCCATGAGATCGGAGAATCGCGAGCTCCCCCCGTCCTTCGGATCGCCGTCGCGAAAGCTCTCGGCGTCGTCATTGATCTTGCGACAGGCGGTGCAGGTGTCGCAGCAGTCGAGGGCCGCCGCGTCACCCATCCCGCCGCCCCGCGGTTCGTGGCAGTTCAAGAGCTTGATGAGCTGGAACGCCAGGAGCTCCTTGCCGACCCCTTCGGGGCCGACGAACAGGTAGGCATGATGAACCCGCCCGGCCAGGTAGGCGCCCTTCAGGATCTGTTTGACCGCTTCATGTCCCAGGACCTCGGAAAACCCCATCCTTCCTCCCCGTCCGGCGCATCGTGGCACAGCCGGCCCCCGCTGAGCAACCCTTGGGGAGGCCATAATCGTCGGCTCGTTCTGAGGAGCGAGCGTGTGGAGGCGCGTGCATGTGCAAGGAAGCAAACCGTTCTTAGGCGGAGTCCAACGCAGCGCTTACGTCGAGCACTAATTCGGTGCAGGTGACGCCGCAGATGTGCGTGAATCCGTCCGCGTTTCCCAGGATGGGCCGGCGATTATGGAGGGTCGACTTGGCGCCGAGTTTGTTTTATGGAGGGGTATGCCTTTCGCTCGAGGGTCCGTGGCGGCGAGGCGCATGAAATCAGAAGTGAAGGATGGCCCGGACGGAAGCTTGCCACCGGCTAACTGAGGAGTCGAGCGCCGAAACAGGGAGGCGCGGAGCGCCGGAACTCTCTCGCTGCATGCTCATCGTTCAGGCTTCCAAGCCTTGGACTCTGTGGCATCGGGAACTCAAGCCGAGGAGAGCGCGAGGGCGGATACCCTCGGGGGAGATTTATTATGACAGCTGAAAAAACGACATCGCCGCCCGTCAACAGCGGTTTTTTTGCTCGTCTCCTGGCCGGCCCCCAGGCCGTCTCCAAGGCGGGGCCCGCGCCTCCGCTCGACGATCTTCTCCAGGACGGCGCACGTCTGATGTGGATTGGCGCTCACCCCGACGACGAGAGCTTCGCCGGTCCGATTATCGCCCGCGCCTCCATCGGACTCGGCAACCCAACCCGAATAGTGGCGTTCACCCTCGGCGAGGGAGGCCTCGATGCGCGGACCAAGGCTCGTCCGGACAACCTCGCGGAGATCCGCCTGGGCGAGCTCGAGAAGGTCGCCGAGGGCTACAAGGCCGAATTGCGGGTGGAGCGCTTCTTTAACGCCCCGCTGCCGGTCTCGAGCTTCCCCACTCGCCAGGAGCTGGCACGTCGCTGGGCCGAAGAGGGCGATCCGGTCGCGGTCGCGACGGACGAGATCCGCACCTTTCGCCCTGACGTGCTCTTGACCTTCCCGCCGCTGCACGGCTGCACCGGCCACCCCGAACACCAGGCCGCCTCGCGCTTCGCCACCGCCGGGGTGCGCCGCGCGGCCGAAGAGGCCGAAGGGGTCCCCGGCACCCCGTATCGCGTTCCGCACGTCTACTACCTGCTCAATCGCTACTGGTTCGGAGCGCTCCTCGGAGGCCGGCGCGATCCCTTCCCCTGGACCGAGCGGTTCAATCCCGGCCTCCCCTGCGGCCCCGGACGCACGGCGGTCCAGGTCGCCTCCGAGCTGACCCGCTTCCACGAGACTCAGGGCAGCGACATGGCGATGATGCGCCGCCTGATGGGGCTCTATCGCTGGCAATACCTCTACCGCGTCGATCCGTTCGAAGAGATCGCCCACCCGTTCGAGTAGTGCCACCTCTCTCGTCCACTCACCCTCAGCCTAGCTCGACCGGCACTCCAACCGCGCCTTTCTGATAAAGGAGGAGAGAGGATGGGGATTAGATCAGGCGGAAGCTCGCGAGGAAGCGCGGGGCGCTCGAGAGCCGGAAGTGGGTGACGGAGGTGGAGACGAGCTTCCCATCACTGACACGCACGAGGCGCCCAAAGCAGGTGGTGTGGCTCCAGGGGAGGTTCCAGGGCCAGATATGCACCTTCTCGCCCACATAGCGGTACGCCACGCCGGCGGCGGCGAACTCGAACGTATAACGGATGGTCTGGTCGTGGAAGTAGCGAAGCTCGAGCTTCCCGTGGCAGGGCGTGTCCTCGCACAAACCCTCCACCGTCACCCGCCCGTGGAGCGAATGAACCAGGAAGTCATCCGAGCGGGGATCGAATACCCGGGGCAAGTCCACCGCCCCCCAGGTGGCCGTAAACTCCATGAAGCGTTTGCCGGGGAGGCCGACCCCGGGCTCGAACTCGTGGACGCCGGTCATCACCTCATCGATCTCATAGCCCCGTGGCCCTCTACTCAACAAATTCGACAACGCGGTGGTCAATACTTTCGGTAACACGATTCTTCTCCCCTGCAAAACACTCCATGGCAATAACCATAATCGTCGGCCCATCCTGGCATTCGCGCGCGGATTCACGCACATCTGCGGCGTCACCTGCAGAAGAATTAGTGCTCGACGTAGGCGCTGCGTTGGCCTCCGCCTAAGAACGTCTTGTTTCCTTGCACATGCACGCGCCTCCACACGCTCGCTCCTCAGAACGAACCGACGATTATGGGCAATAATCGCCGGTTCGTGAGCAGTTGGCAACTGCCGATTTGCCGATTGGGCCGCCGCGGTTGCTGACCGCTGACCGCCTCCGAGCGACGTGCTAAACTCGCGCCCCGGGAAGCAGCGGTTCGCGTGACCTCGCCATCGAAGACAAACTGGGGGGGAGAACACGAAAAGTGACTGAGTTTCCACAGCGGCGGGCCGGACTTTTGACGGCGCTTGGGCTCGCGCTCACCTGCAACGCGGCCTTGGTGCTCGAGATTGGGCTCACCCGGATCCTCTCCGTAACCGTCTGGTATCACTTCAGCTTCGTCGCCGTATCGCTGGCGCTTCTCGGGATGAGCGCCGGCTCCATAGCGGTCTATGCGCGGCGCAAGAGCTTCATCGAGACGCGCCCGCCGAGTCACGCCCTGGCCTGGTGCGGTGCGCTCTTCGGCGTCACCACGGCGCTGGCGATCAGCGTCTATCTCGCCATCGACACAACGGTTGGGCCGGCCCAGGAGCTGCCGTGGTTGCGGCTGTTTCCCACGCTCATTTTTGTAATTCCGTTTTTTTTCAGTGGGATGGTGGTCGCTCTCGCGCTCACCGCCTATGCCTCCGACGTGAGCCGCCTCTATTTTTGGGATCTCCTCGGCGCCGGACTGGGCGGGCTCGTCCTGGTGGGGCTCTTGGGCATCATCTCGGGCCCCTCGGTGATCCTGGCGATGGGTTTCGTGGGCGCTCTCGGGGCGCTCCTGTTCGCGTTGTCCGACAAGGCGCGAGGGCCCCGGCTCATCGCAAGCCTCGCGGTGCTCGCCACCGCCACCCTGCTGGTCTCGAACCTGGCCTGGGGGTGGCTGTTCGTGCGCTACACCAAGTCCTACGACGAGAGCGACATGCCGCTCATCCACGAGCAGTGGGGGCCGATGGCGCGGCTGTCGGTGTTCGAGACGCACTGGGCGCGCGACGGGGGCGCCTATGGCTGGGGGATGTCGGAGCGCTACGACGGCCCCGTGTTCGATGAATTGTGGGTTGAGCAGGACGCCGCGGCCGGCACCCCCATCACTCGCTACGACGGCGATCCTCAAGAGCTAGTCCATCTCCCCTTTGATGTCACCAGTATCGCCTACAGACTGCTCGACGAACCCAAAGTCGTCGCGCTGGGGGTCGGGGGCGGACGCGACGTGCTCACGGCACTGCACTTCGGCGCGCGGCATGTGGTGGGCGTCGAGATCAATGCGGACATGGTGAATCTGGTCCGCGATCGTTTCGCCGACTTCGCAGGCCGTCTCTACGATCCTGGACATGACCCGCGGGTGGAGATCGTGGTGGCCGACGGCCGCAGCTTTCTGGCGCGCACCGCGCGGCACTTTGATCTCATCCAAATCTCACTCATCGACTCCTGGGCCGCCTCGGCCGCGGGCGCGTTCGTGCTCGCGGAAAACAGCCTCTACACGGTCGAGGCGTTTGACACCTACTGGCAGCGATTGAGTGATGACGGCATCTTGAGCGTCAGCCGGTGGTGCATGTCTGAGAATCCGCCCGAGCTGTTGCGTCTCGTGACGCTGGCGCTCGAGACCATGCGAGCGCATGGGGTGCCCACGCCCGAGCGCCACCTGATGGTCATAACCCACCAAAATCGCGTCGGCACCGTAATGCTCAAAAAGAGCCCTTTTGTGACGGAGGAAATTCGCACTATCCACGAGACCGCCTCCGAGCTGGGCTTTGATCTCGCCTACGCACCCGATTGGCCCGCAAGCTGGGATTCGTTTACCGGTCTCATTGCGGCGCGCGACGATCTCGACCGCTACATGGCGGGCCGCCTGCTGGACTTGCGGCCGCCCACCGACGACCGCCCGTTCTTCTTCCTCATGCTGCGCCCGTGGCACGCCCTGGACGCGGTGGCGCCCTATGAGCTCGGGTTGCCCTACAACGCCGCCGCGGTGCGCACTCTGGCCGGGCTGTTCGTCGCGGTGACGGCTCTCGTGCTGCTCTTGATCCTGTTCCCACTGCGCTTTTTGGCCGGCCACGGCTTGGCCGACAGCCCCCACCGGGGGCGATTTCTGCTCTACTTCGGATGTCTCGGGCTTGGGTTCATCTTGATTGAGATACCGCTCATTCAAAAACTCATCTTGTTCCTGGGCCACCCCACCTACGCGCTGACGGTGGTCTTGTCCACCTTGCTCGTGGCGAGCGGGATCGGCAGTTACCTGACGACCGGGGTCACTCCCGCGCGCGCCGCCCGGCGCGCCATGATGGCGACCGCCCTGGTGGTCATCATCGCGTTGGGGATCACCCTCCTCGCCGCGCCGTTGTTTGCGGCGACCCTCGGGTTGACGCTGGTCGTCAGGGTGGTAATCGGGGTCGCCATACTGGTGCCGCTGGGGCTCGTCATGGGGATGCCGTTTCCGCTGGGAGTCAAGGTACTCGAGAACCACTCGGCGCATTCAATCGTCCCGTGGGTGTGGGGGGTCAACGGCGCCACCAGTGTGCTGGCAACAGTGGCGGCGTTCGTGCTGGCGCTCGGATGGGGCTACACCTTCGCGCTGCTGTGTGGCGTCGCCTGCTACGCCGTCGCCTTCATCGTGATGGCCGCTTGGCCGCGCTAAACCCGCTATTCGAGCAACACCTTCCCGTCGTGGCCGCTCGCCCAGCCGTCTCACCTGCTCTCGCATAAAGGTGAGGAAAACACCCTGCGCGGTAGCCACACCCAGATGGCCACGCGTGAGGGCCGGTTGAGATCGGACCTGTTGAGCGAGGCGTTGGCGAGGCTGCCGCCCATTCTCGACGACTTCGCTTTGCACGCCGAGCCGCGAACCGCAACCGAGATTGCCGTCACTACCTCAATCCTCCACCGCGTCCGTGGACCGAGGGGAGTGAGGCGGGTGCAAGTGCAAGGAAACAAGCCAAATCGAGCGGAGGCCAACGCAGCGCCTACGTCGAGCATCGATTTGGTGAAGGTGACGCCGCAAAATCAC
>PWKZ01000215.1 GCA_003559575.1 Bradymonadales bacterium
CGCACACTCGGGCGCCGTCAAGCCCTCGAGGCAGGACTCGCCCACGCAGCACGCCCCGGTGGGATCCGGCACCCCGCGGCAGTGGTCCACCTCAGCGCAGGACTGATCCTCATAGAAATCGCCACCGTGGCGCGCACACTCGGGCGCCGTCAAGCCCTCGAGGCAGGACTCGCCCACGCAGCACGCCCCGGTGGGATCCGGCACCCCGCGGCAGTGGTCCACCTCAGCGCAGGTGAGGCCCTCGTGCAGCTCACCGCCGAGGCGCTCGCAAATTAGCGCGGTGACCTCCTCAAAGCAGACCTCGCCGGCGCAGCACGCCCCGGTGGGGCCCGGCGCGGCGCGGCAGTAGTTCACCTCGGCGCAGGACTGGTCCTGATACCAATCGCCCTCGCGATGCTCACACTCGAGCGCCGTCAAGCCCTCGATACAAGCCTCCTCCACGCAGCACGCCCCGGTCGCCACCGGCGGCGGGCAGGGCCCGATGGCCGCGCAAGTCTGGCCGGGGTAGTGGTCGCCGCGACCTTCGCAGCGCGACTCGCGCTGGCCGTCGAAGCAACCGTCAGGGGTGCAGCAGGCCCCCCGCGGGTTGGCCGGACAGTCGGCCTCGGCGCAGCTCAGACCGCCGAACCAGGTGCCGAACCGACGGCACTCGACCAGGGTCAGATCGGCGAGGCAACCGTCCGGAACACAGCACGCGCCCAGCTGGGGGTCGACGACCACCTCTTCGCAGACCTCGACCTCGGCGCATAACAGCCCGGGATAGAACGCCACCCCGTCGAGCTGCTCGTAGCAGTACTCGTACGAAACCTCCTGGAAACAGGCACCGGCCGCGGTGCAGCAGGCGCCCTTCGTTCGATCGGGATCGCGCAATCGACAGTCGGGAGTGCAAGTGGCGCTACCTTGCGGGCCGTCGTCACACTCCTCGTGGTAGGTGTCGGTGGACTGCACGACGCCGTCGCCGCAGCACGGGCCGGCCTCCACATTCATGAAGACCATCGGGCACTCGCGCGCGATCCAGACCGGCTCGCAGTCGGGCAGCAGGCAGTCGCCCTCCTCATCGTAGATCCGCCGCTGCATGCAACGGCCGGCATCGCAACGCTCGCCGTACTCTTCGTCACAGTCGGCGTCGCCGGTACACGGGCAGGCGGTCTCGATGGGATCATCGAAGCGTTCGAAGAAGCACGCGCTCATCTCCTCGAGCCATTGCTCGCCAAGCCGCATGATGGGGAACACGAAGGCGAATCGCACGAAGAAGTCCATCGCCTCGAGGGTATAGGGGTAAGCCAATCCGTCGCCGTAGTCATTGTCGACCTCGAAGATCGGATTGAAGATCTCGTCGAGATCAAAGATCGCTTTGCCGGTGTCGGGGCAGGTGGTGAGGATCCCGGGCCTGGCGCCGGCGAGGAGGCCGGCGACCAGGGACGCGTCGGTGTCGAGGCAGCGCCAGACGCGCATCATCTCGCCGGTCACGTCGGCGCAAGGGAATGTATAGGCGTCGCCCGTGTGGGGATCCTCATACGTGCAATCCTGGCTCGCGAAGACCCCATCGTCGAGCAGATTGCCGTCGTCGTCGTAGGTGGGCTCGAGGCTGTCCAGCCACTCGTCCCAGACCACGCCGTCGACGCAGAACTGGTTTCGTTGCCAGATCTCGATCGCCACGTTCTTGCCCCACTCGGCCGTGTCGATGATGCCATCGGTGATGTCGTCGGTGGAGGAGGGCGAAGGGCTCTCCATGTGGGAGGGCATGTCGTCCAGGCACCACGCCAGGAACGACGCCACATCGCCGGCGTTGCCGCGCGTGTACAAGCGTGGATCGCTCTCGGAGGCGGGCAGCGGGTTGCGGTAGCGGCAGACCCCCTGGTTGGCACAGTGGCGCGCCGGATCGGTGATTCCGGCGGCGTTGAAGGTGGAGTCGAAGGGGTTGGCGGTCAGCGAACGCGGGAAGCGATTGGTGACCGGCTCGTCGAGCGCCGGGTTCTCGCACTCGTGTTGGTAGAGCGCCTCGAGGCCGGGCTGATAATACCCCTTCCAGGCTGAGCCGAGATCCTTGGCGCGGTTGAAGTCGAACAACCGCCAGACGCGCTCGTTGCGGAACAGCTTGAACGACGCCTCGACGTAAAGGTTCACCTTGAGGATCAAAGTGGTCAGAATATCGGCCATCGCATAGGTGCTGACGAGATGCATCGGCGCCTCCACATCGGCCATCCCCGAGGTGATGGTCTCGGCGTAGGGGACACCGTGTGGCGGCAGGCAGTACGAATCGCGGCACTCGCGACCCATGGCGCAGTCATTGTCGGTGGCGCAGGGCTTGACGCACGCCCCGGCGACGCAATCGCGCCCCGGTGGGCAATCGCCGTTCGAGGGGCACGCGCACGACAGCGCCAGGCCGTCCTCGTCGACGCAACGCCCGGTGTCCTCATCGCAGCTCTCGCCCATCGCGCAGTCGTCGTCATCGACACAGCCGCAGGCCGAAGCGAACCCGTGTTGCAGTGGGTGACAGCCGGAGCCAACCCAGCCGGCGACGGTGGCATCGGTGAAGGTTCGGCAGGTGTAGGCCGAGAAAGAGCCGGCCTCGCGCAAACGTGGCGGATCGAGTTCGTTATAGCATCGGATCGAGTTATCCTCGGGATTCAAGCCGCACAGATGCGCGCCCTCCACATGCCCGTCCACCGCCAGGAAACGCTGCCCGGGGTGAGGCACCTCGCCCGGCAGCGCCCCCCAGCAGTCGACCGTCGCCTCGGCGCGCAACCCGCACACCGCGCACGGCCCGAAAGCAGTGATGTGCGCGAAGGGGCCGGCAGGCGGCGCCAGGTGCGCAGACTCGGGACAGAGCGGATCTTCCGGGGTGAGGAACGTCCTGCAGAGCACCTCTCCGTCGGCGTCGAGGCCGCAGGCCGTATCGCCGAGGGTCAGGATCTGGGTGAACTGAAGCTCGTCAAGCGGTCGCGAATTGCTGACCGCCCCCCAGCAATAAACGCTGCCGTCGTCGGCCGACAGGCCACAGACGGTCTTGACCCCCACCGAGATCGACTCGAACTGCTCGCCGGGTGTCTCGGCGACTGCATCAGGGACGGCGCCCCAGCAGTAGACGGAACCGTCGGAGTCGAGCGCGCAGGCAAAGTTGGGCCCCGCATCGAAGTCGACAAAACCCGTCTCGAGGGGGCTATCCCATGCCGCGCCGTCGGCGTCCCAACAATCGATGACTCCGTTCGCGCCGAGTCCGCAGGCGTAGTCGACCCCGGCCGAGACCTTGGTGAACCTCGCGGCCGGAGCGGTGTCGATCGGGAAACAGGTCACCTCACTCTGAGGATCGAGCGCGCAGCCGTAGCCGTGTCCCGTGCTGAGCGACTTGAACCCGGACGGAAGCTCGCAGGCCTCGAATGAGAGGTCGTGCACGACGGCGCCGTCCTTGTAGGTGCAGTAGCCGTGGCGCTGGCACTCCGAGAGGCCCGTCATCGCCACCGCGGCGGTCGAGAAGACGATCTCTTGCTCGGGCCCGCCGCACTCGCGCGTGGCGCAGGAATCATCCGTCCAGGATGAGTTGACGGCGGCAAGGTGCGCCCGCTCGATGAGCCTACGAATGCGGTTGACCAACGAGTCGAGCACGCTCGGCATGGAGTCGAGCACGTCGAGCACCGTCTGGATGTCCCCCTCGATATCGAAGAGCCGACACAGCTCGGCGCTCATGCCGGTCCAGGCGTCGACACACAGCGCGAAAGCGCGATTGGGCTCGAACATCTCCACCGTGATGCAGCACGACCCGCGGGCGTCCAGTGGGTCGCAAGCGTAAGAGCCGGTGGACTCGGGGAACGCTTTGTTGGTGCACTGGAAAGAGTCCTGGATGTCCCACTCGGGTTCGCAGGGGGCGTCGGCCGGCGGGTTACTGTTTATGAGCGACTCGGCCAGCGCGGCGTTCAAATCGAGAAGGCCCCCGTGCCCGCCCGGGCGGATGTTGACCGCCAGCCCGAGCCGCGCGCCGGCGCCGATCTTGACCTTCCAGACTCGGAAACCCAGGAACGCCTCGATGCCGAGGCCCGGCTCGACGTAGACGCTCGTGCCGCTGTCGGCCGTCAAGTCGGGCGCCTGGAAGGCGTGCATCTCACGCAGGAAGTCCTCTTCGGTGAGTTGCTCGGCGACCGGCAGGTTCTTGTTGATCATCTCCACCACCCGGTCGCGCATGAGGTCGGTCTGATGGGCCCACTCGACGCCGAAGCCGAGCTCCAGGTAGGGGATCGCCACGAGGATCGAGGGGATGATGTGGATCTCGAGCAGATCGAGGCTCATCGGGCCGTAGTCGAACTGGAGATTGAGCCCCAGCGAGGTCACCGCGGTGCTGCGTTTTTCAAACGGCTCCGGGACGCCGGGGCGCGGCCAGTCCGGGGGCGCGCTCGCCGATGGGCGCGAGGGGAACAGGTCGCGGACGATCGCGGCGCCGAAGGGAACGGCGGCGTCGTAGCCGAATGGGTAGTCGTCCACCGGGACCACGTTGAAGACGTCGTAACGCGCCACGGTGTCGGGGTTGATGTCGATGTCCAGTGGAATCCCGAACGGGCGGCGCTGATCCCATAGCTTGAACCCGTCGAGCTGCATGTTTAACTCGACCGTCGGCGCCAGACTCAGATCGTAGCCGAACGCCGAGACCGCGAACCCGCCGCTACGGAACTGGATACGCTGCGCGCGGCTCAGGTTGTGCGACGTGTAGCGCGCCCCGATGCTGAAGTTGTCGCCCCCGAGCGATCCCATCTGGGCATAAGCGCCGTGGCCGGCGTATCCGATACAAACGTGTAAGTCGGGCCTGAGCTCCGAGTAGGCGCCGAGGTGGTAGCCCTCGGTGAAGCGATCCACATAACCAAAGAACTCTTCGAGAAAATCAAGCACCCGCTGGACGGCCTCGCCGAAGCTTCCAAAGAAGTTCATCACAGCATTGAAGGCTTGGCCGAGGTCATCCTCCATCTGGTCCTGCACCCACGCGACGACCGTATCGAGCCAGCCGGTCTGTTCGAGGGCGAACAACGCGCCGCTCATGACGGCGGCGCCGGTGGCGGCCGGATCGCGCAGAAAGTCCACGGGCAGCCAGAGAAACGAATCTTGCGCGTCGGGCGGCGCCGCCTCACAGAAGTCGTAGCACTCGGGTCGCGTCGCGCGCACGTAGCAATTGGCGATGCCGTCGCTGATGGCCAGGCGGACGGCGGCCAGCCGAGACTCATAGAATGAAAGCGCCGCCTCCATCCCGAACCCTGAGAGGCGCTGGGTTAGCTCGCCATGCGTCAACTGGACTCGGCTGCGCGCCTCATCCCAAGAGTTGGTAATGATCGCTTCGAGCGCCGCGGTGAGGTTGGCGGCGAACTCTGACGGATCGTAGGAGGTGGCATAGCTCGCCGAATCCATGATCGCGTCGATGCAGGCCTCCATTTGGATGGAAGCGCTCGTGAGCTCGGCGGTCACCAAAATCTGCTGCTCTTCGGCCAGCGCTTCGACGCGGGCGACGAAGTTGGAGGCGTTGTCCCACACCCCACCGACGGCGGTAATCGCCTCGATCGCCTCATCGGCCACATCTTCATAAAACGGGATCGCCGACTCGATTGTCGCTATCAGGCTCTGCCAGTCGAGCCGGACCAGATCGCCCACCGAGCTCACTCCCTCGAAGTATGAGAGCGCAGTGCGGAGATCGTCGGAGAGTTGAGTCAAGACCGCCCCTGTGGTGGAGACGGCCCACTCGATGACGTCGAGAAGCTCCTCGGCGTCGTCGAGGAGACTGTCTCTCAGTTCGTTCACCGCCGCCTGCACCACCGCGGTGACGTCGCCGGCGTAGTTCGCGAACCCCTGCGGATCGCAAGCCTGCTCGACCGCCGGCAGCATGTTGTTGCGCGCCTCTTCGATCTCACCCGCGATGGCCTGGTAGAGCGCCTGCTCGAGCACTGTCGCGAGCCCGCCACTCGGAGATATCTGAGCTGTCAGAGAGTCACGGAGGGACTCGAAGTCGTCGATTGTCGCCACAATCTTCTCGTTCAGGAACTCTTCGAGCAAATCGGCCAGCCCGTGCACATCGACCAACTCCAGGACGGTGGTCTGTACCTCGTCCCAAAGTTGATCGGCCCCAGCGACGCTGCATGAACCACCGGAGTAGCTCTTGCCGAGACACAAGCAGTGGCCGTCGACCTGGGGGATCGCGCCGTAAACGGCGTCGACATACTCCCCTTCCTCCAGGAAGGCCTGGGCCTGGTCGAGTTGCTTGGTAACGTTTGAGATGGCCGACAGCAAGAACTGCAGCGTCTGCAAAATCGCCAGGTTGTGCGAGATGTTGCGGTAGTTGGGGTAGCGCATGCTGGGGGTCGTACCGTCGCCGTGGACGTGCTGGATCTCGTCGTAGTGTGGCCCTTCGAGCGCGGACCACAGCGGCCGCGGGGGTGTGTAGGGCACGCCGTCGGGGTCGGTGTCGTCGCAGAAGCCCGGATCGTTATCGTAATAAAGGGCCGCTTCCAGGATCTCGGTCGGGTCCGCCGAGGGATCGGCGACGGGACTCGGATCACAGGCCGAGAAGGAGACGCAGAGGGTCAAGAGAGCAGCCACGGTGGCGATTCTCGCCGCCAGCGGACCACTAGCGGGGAGCGTGCGCATCTCGACACAGGCTGCGGATTGGGTCTTCATCGCCATCTCTCCTCGAGGCTGAATACAAATCTGGGAAACGGAACAAACTCTACGAACGCCAACATATAGAATGCCCGCAAGGAAAATCAAATGGCCCTGCGCCAAACGCAACGCGCGCGCCTCCGCCAGTCGACAAACGCAAATTGCGCCGCGCGCAAGGGCCGCGGGCCGGCCGGAGTGTGAAACGTAATTCCGTCAGGTGCAACGGAGAGCGCGGTGGCCGCGTCGAGGAGCGTCTCCAGATCACGGTCGGCGACCCGAGAGGCGCGCTCGGCGATTGTCAGCCGTGCGCCCCGCCAGCGCCCACTAAACAACGCGCCATGCTCGGGGTTCAAATAGAGTGTCGGCAGGGCAAGCCAGGTCAGGAACTCACGGGCTCTGCCGCGCCCGCGAGCACGAGCGAGACGATCGAGACCGCGACGAGTCAAATCGAGCGTCGCGGGGCAGTCGCTTCGACAAGGGCGGTGAGAGGCCGGCCGGATTGGGAAAGTGCTATTGCCGAGTGGGACGACGCGCTCGCCTGCGGCCAGCGAGCGGATGAGATGCCCGAAATCATCGCCGGGATCCTGCGAGGCACAGAACTCTGCCACACAGCAGCGAGGATACCCGAGCAGCTCTCCCAACCGCGCGGTCACGTCCGCCGCGCCGCCCGCATTCTCGGCCGCTTCGAGCTCGAGCGCGGTGGCCAGGGTGTCCTCGTCGCGGGCCACCAGGACCGTCGTCCGTAAACGCCGGCTGTCGTCCACCGCAGCAGATCCTTGATGGCAACCGAGGCGTCCGGGGACGACTCCGGCGGTGAACCCGTCTCGAGTAGCGGCATCGAGCAGCGCGAGCACCTCTTCGCGCCCCACGCCCTCGCGTTTGACGAGCGCCCGTTCTCCCTCGACCAGCGCCGCCCACTCGAAGTCGAAGGGTTCGCTCCGAAGCATCTCGAAAGCCGCCGCAATACTCATCTGACACTCCCAGGCCAGCTGCCGCCAAAGAAGGGCGAGGCCAAAGATACCAAAAAAAGAGCCCCACCGGCACTGCAGGGCGTTCGCGAGAGGACCAAGGTGGCTACTGTTTCGACCCCGGAGCCGCCACCAACTGCGCCAATGGAGAGAGAACGGGCCACCGCGGGGTGCCGCCTGGACCTCCACCATGCAGGCACCCTCTCGCTGCGTGCGCATCTTACCGAGCCGCCAAGACGGCGTCGTTCGATTACAACTGCGATGCCGACGAATTATTGGACAGAGCCTAATAGTAAAGGGCGGGGAAGCGGGTGAAGGTGATGGCGCCGAAGAGGTTGATGGCGACAGACAGCGCGAGCACCACCAGGGCCCCGCGGGTGAGCTTCCGCCGCCCCATCGCCAACAGCACCATCATGTAGGGAGTCCAGTCGAGCGAGAAACGATAGCCGAACTGCTCCCAACCCGTGTTTTGATAGAGAAGCGCCGGGACCGCCACGCACGCCACCGAGATCCACAGCACGAGATGCCGGAAACGCGCCGTCCTGTCCCAGCCCGTGCGCTCGGGCCAAAGCAGGTAGAGAAAGAAAGGCGTCACGACGAATATGCCGAGCCCATGTCTCGTGATCTGGAAGAAGGGCGGCACGTTGCTCAGGCGCGGCATGTTGGTGATGGCCGCGCTCAGGTTCTGGTTCAGGAAGTGCCAACTGAACAGGCCGTGGTCCCTGATGCTGGCCCGAGTGCCCTCGAGAAGATAACGGTGGCCGAACTCAAACGGGCTCTCGAAGCGGGCCTGGTTGTATAGCATCAGCGCGACGCCGACCGCCACCAGCGGCAACGCGAACAGCGTCCCCTGCTTGAGCTTGTGGGACAACGAGCTGTTCTTGAAGCTCCCTCCGGGGAAGCACAGCTGCAACCCGAAGAAAACGGCGCCGAACGCAAGCGGGGTGCGAGTGGCCATCGCCGCGGCCAGCAGCGCTCCGGCCACGAGAGGCCGGCGGGTGTCCAGGGCGGCCCAGACATAGCCCGTGTGGAGTGTCACCCCCAAAATCAACGCCGTGAACCACACCTCGCCCCGCACCGCGCTAAAATAGTGCACCGTGCCGAAGGCGAACAGAAGCGCCAGCAGCACATTGTCCCGCCGCGAGCGCGCGCTCCAACCGCGAGCGCGGAGAGTCTCGAGCAGCAGAAACATCAGTGTCAGGTTGAGCGCGGCCAGCACCACGGTCAGCAGCACGTCGTTGAGGTGGTAGTTCCAGATCATGACCAGCGGCAGCATGACGACGGCGGGAAACGGCGGGAAGCTGACGAAATAACGAGTCCGGTCACAACTTCGCCGCGGGTTTTCCTCACACACCCGCGCGAGATCAACGTTGAGATCAATCACCATCTCGTCGCCGCCGAGGGTTCTGAAGTGGTTGGCGCGGCTGCCCCGCTCGTCCTTCCAGGGGAACACCCCGCGGACCTCCTCGCCCCCGGTGAGCGTCAGGATCCTGTAGCTGGCCCAGTCGTTGAAGCCGGTCGGGCGGTCGCCGTCCATCAGGTGCCGGTCGACGGCCGCCTGCAGCCCCGGTGGATCATCAGGGCGCGCGATCGCACCGCGGCGCCGCCGCGGAGTGTCGGTGTCGAGCCGTCCTTGCAGGAACGAGTGCGCCAAATCGACGAAGTGGAAGTGCGGCGAGGGCTCGAGGATCCGGTCCCAGGCCGGCAGCGCGAACCCGACCAACCCCGCCAAGAACAGCAGGAGCGGCAAACGGGCGCGCCGCAGAAAAGTCTCCCGCCGCCCACCGGCGACAACGGTCGTCTCGTCTTGAGTGAGCACCAGGGCACCGTCGTCTTGATCGTGCATCTCGCTGCCGCCTCAGTTCTCGAACACGAGGGTGTTTGTGGCCCGTCGCGGGGCCGAATGTCAAGCTGATGCTCTGCGGCCCATCCGTCACCCTCTGGTTCCATGCTCCTCGCCACCAGCACCCTCCTCATTCCCCTCGGTCCACGGACGCGGTGGAGGATTGAGGTCCTATTTGTAGTTTGAGGCCGAATCGCGGAGGATGGCGCCGGCTGGGGGGTACTTCTCTTTTGCGCGCGCCCGGCGGCGACAAAGAACAAACGGGCGGCATGGGGTGGAGATGGCCGGCAAACGTTGGCGCAAACGCATTCTCGCGCTCGATGAGCAAGAGTGGGAGGCCATCTGCGAGCGCTGCGGGCGCTGCTGCTATGAGCGCGCGCTCGAGACAGACGGGACGCCCGTCGCCATCGGCGACCCCTGCCCCCATCTCGACGTGGCCGACCACACCTGTCGGGTCTACCACGAACGCTTCGAGGTCATGCCTTCCTGTCACAAACTCACCCCGCGAATCATCGAACGGCCCCGCTTTCTACCCACCGGCTGCGCCTATCGACGGTTATCGGAGGAGGCGCGCGGCCCACGATCCGCCGGCAAGGCAGAGGCGCGATAACTCCCAAAGCTTACCAGGCCAAGCTGGAAAGTTTTCCAGGAACACTCCTCGCACCACCGGCGAGCGCGACACCTTCCTTGTGCGTAATCAACTGTAATCAATAAGGCTTCGGCCCACAAGACGGCCCCCGCCACCTCCTGGCCTGAATTATGCTTTCACATCTCAGCCAAGCCCGCCCACGAGAGTGGGCGAGCAGGTCGCGAGAAGAAACCGGGAGAGACGCAGATGATCAAAAGACGAGCCGACAGCCGCCACCTCGACCAGGCACGGTGGCTCTCACGCGTATCGGAGATGGACTCCACAACGGCGGCGCCCAAAATGATCGACGGCAGCCCCCTCGCGCCCATTGCGGACTACCCGGCACCAGAACTCCGTGATGCCCGCGTCCGCCCGACCCGCCTTCGCGCTTGCGGGCTGCGGTAGCCATGCCCCCCCCCGGCGCCGGTGCCGACCCGCCCCTCTTTCATCGCCTGAAACGATTTCACGCCCGCATCCGACGGCCCGGCTCCCACACCCGCGCGTTGATGTTGACTTGCCCGCCGGGGCGCGAGGTGCAACCCACGGTGCGACGTTTTTTGTCGACGGCGCAAGCCGCCGGGACAGTCGTGCGCGAGGCGCGCCTGACCTCGCCCCTCACACCGCCGTTTGCGTTCGTGGAAAAGTGGCTGGGCGTTGAAGACGGCGCGTTGAAGACAAACAGGCCCCGCTCAACAGCCGAGGAGCCGTTCGATCCCGAGTGGCGCTCGCCCCCCGGCGCGCTGTGGTTCGAGAGACTACGCCACGGGCTGGTGCGACTGGCGCAAGGGCGGACGGTCCTGCTCGTCTTGACTGATCTGCACCTGGCTGATCCCGACGGGTTGGCGCTGGTGGCGCGCCTGGCGGCCCGGCTGAGGCAACTCTCGGCGCGCCGCGGAGCGAGTGTCAGCCACCGCTTTGGGCTCCTGCTCACGCGCACCGCGGACGAGACCGCCGCTCCGGATGAAGCCTTCAGGCCGGACTGCATCGAAGATCTGCTCCTTGAGCCCACCGACACCGCGGCGATGGCCGACGCCATGGCACAACACCTCCAAAGCGTGGACGTGGGCGACCCGAGTGCGCTCGGCGCCCAAATCCGCACGCTCATGCAGCGACCGGGAGGCCTCGAGGGCCTCGTGCTTGCGGGACTCGGCGCGGTGGAGCGCGAGCTAATCGAGCTAGTGGCGCTCCTGCGACGCCCAACCACCACTCAGGAGCTATTGCGCCTGAGTCAAGCGGCCGAAGCGCCGGTCCACGCCGCCGTCACGGCGCTCCTCGAGACCGGAGGGCTTACGGCGCGCGGTGAAGCTCTCTCCCTCGGGCCTCTAGTCGGGCGCCCGACCCTGGTGCGCTCACTCTCGGAGACGAGGCGGATTGAGCTTCACCACAGAATCGGGGAGACGCTCGGCTCCACGCGGATCGGGAGCGACGCAGCGCCCACCGCCCGGAGCGCCGCGCGAGCCGAGGAGCTGGCGTGGCATCTGCTGGCGGCCGGCGCGCCGGCGGCCCCCCCGGAGGCACAGGCGGCGGCGCGCGCCCTGAACGAGGTGGGCGCCGCGCGACGCGCGCTGCGACTCCTCGCACAACTGGTGGAGAGCGCCCCCGAACAAGCCGAAGAGCCCGAGGTGATGGCGCTCCAGGCCGCCGCTCTCGAGAGCCTCGAGCAGTGGCACGCGGCATTGCCGCTACGTCGCGCGGTGGCCGAGGCCCACGACGGCACCGACTCCGAGCGGGAAGCGGCGCTGGCGCTTGGCAAGTTGCTGCTTCGCTGCGGCGAGTGGACCGCGGCGGCGGAGCTTTTCGAGACCACACGAAACCGGCTCTCGGCCCACGACTCCGCGATGCGCGCGCGGATGGCGGCCGGGCTGGTCGAGGCCTGTCTGCAAAACGGCGAGTTGCGACGCGCCGAGCGCATCGCCCGCGCCACGCTGGCCGAATCAGGCCTGCTCGACGACTCGGCGGGGCTCACCGAGGTGGGACCGACCCTCGGAAAAACCTTGCTGCGAGTGGGGCGAGACGACGAGGCGCGTGAGGTGCTTGAGCGGGTGCTCGAGGCGGCAGAGCGGGCGCGGCGCCCAGACGCCGAAGCACGGGCGCGCTACAACCTCGGCGTCCTGGCGCTCTACCGTGGCGCCCTGCGAGAGTCGCGCGAGCAGCTCAAAAAGAGCCTCGAGTTGAGCCGCGACAATGACGACTACCTGGGGGCGGGGCTGGCTTCGAACAATTTGGCGGTGCTCTACTCCGAGCACAACCGAATCGGAGACGCGCTGGCTGCCGCCGAGGCGGCCGTGGTGGCTTTCGAAGAACTCGGAGAGAGCGAGCGGGCGGCCACCGCGTTGGCCGCGCTGAGCGCGTTGCTGCTGTCCGTGGGCGACACCGTCGCGGCGCGCAGAGCGGGAGAACGCGCTCTCTCGGCCGCCGAAGAGAGCGCGGCGCCGGCGCTCGTGGTTCACTGCCTGCGGCGCGCGGCCGAAGTGGCGCTGGCCGAGAGACGCTTTGCCTCCGCCGAGGCGGGCTTCCGCCGCGCGCTGGGTGAGGCCGAACGGCTGGCGTCGCTCCCGGCGCTCAGCGAAGTTACGGCCCTCGAGCTTGCCTCCGACCGGTGCTGGACCCTCCTGGGGCTTGCAGAGACCGCGCTCCAGCGGGGCGAGGCGGGCAACGCGCACGCGCTGGTCGAAGATCTCCTCGCGCGCCCGAAGAGTCTCGATGAGGAGCAGCTGGCGCTGGCACTGGCGCTTCGGGCGCGACTGCTTCTGCGCCACGGGCCCTCCAAGCGCACACTCTTCGAGGTGAACGAAGCGCTGGAGGCCCTCGAGCGCGCCGGCCGGCCGGTGGAGATTGCCGAGATGTTGGTCCGCAAGGCGCTCGTCCAGCTCGCCGCCGGAGAGCCGGAGCACGCGCTCGAGCTGGCCGCGGAGTCCGAAGCGCTCTTGGCCGAAATGTCCGAATCGCTCCCGCGCGAGCTGGCCCAAAGCTTTCGCGCCCACCCCCAGGTGGCCCGCACATTGGCCCGAATCAACCGCGTCAGAGCCCCCGGCGCCGACGTGCCCGACCGGGAGCAAAACAAGAACGCCGCGCCGGTGCCGGCGCTCCAAGGCGAGCACGAGACGAGCGGCGACGCAGAGTCAGAGCGTGCCCGGCGTGACAGCTTCCCCGAGGTGAGAGGAACCTCGCGCGCGATGCGCCGTGTGTTGCGGATGGTCGAGCGGATGGCGGCGGTGGACACCACCGTCCTGTTGCTCGGTGAGAGCGGCACGGGCAAGGAGTTACTCGCGCGCGCGTTGGTGCGGCTCGGCCCGCGCCGGGACGGACCGTTCGTACGCATCAACGCCGCCGCGCTCTCCGACAGCTTGCTCCAGAGCGAGCTGTTCGGGCATGAACGCGGCGCGTTCACGGGCGCCGAACGGCAACGCAAGGGGGCCTTCGAGAGCGCTCATGGGGGCTGCCTGTTTCTCGACGAGATTGGAGACATCTCAGCCACGACCCAGGTGAGCCTGCTGCGGGTCCTCCAGGAGCGCGAGGTCCAGCGGATTGGGGGCAATCGCCCGGTGGCGGTCGACGTGCGGGTCATCTGCGCCACCAACCGCGATCTGGATGAGCTAGTCGCCGAGGGCCTCTTCCGGCTCGACCTCTATCATCGCATCCGCGGCCTGACGATTCATATTCCACCGCTCCGCGATCGCCCCGAGGACATCGCGCCGCTCGCCGAGCACCTCCTGGCAACTCTCAGCGCCGAGGTCGGGCGACCGCTGGCGCTCGATGAGAGCGCCCTCGCGCTCCTCCGCGCGCAACCGTGGCCGGGCAATGTCCGAGAGCTCGAAAATCAGCTGCGCACGGTGGCGGTCTTGAGTTCCGGCGAAATGTTGACCGCCGCCGACTTTCTGAGCCACACGGATCTCGCCCCTCCCTCGACGCCCCCGCGCGACCACCTCTCCACCACCGGCTCCGGAGAGGGACCGTGGCCGGCGCGAGTCGGCAAGGGTTTCTCGCTGGCGGAGGCCAAACGTGAACTCGAGCGGGCCTGCATCCGTCGCGCGCTGGCCCAAACGGGCGGCAACATCACGAAAGCAGCCCCACTGCTGGGCATGAAACGCGCCCGCCTGTCCCAGCGAATCAAAGAGCTTGGCTGATTGTCGACAGAGCGCATTCGAAACGACGCTTCCGAATGCCATACGGGCCATAATCGTCGGTTAGGTCGATTTGGTGATCTCTGCTATCATTGCCCGGCTCGGCGACGTCCGCCAGGAGGATCGATGCCCCTCCCTTCCACCATCGGTGCCGACTCCACCGCGACACCCCTGCTTGCTGTGCGCTCTTTACAAGTCACTCTGACTCTCCCCGACGGCACAATCCGACCGGTGGATCATATCGACTTGGCCGTCGACGAGGGCGAGACGCTTTGCCTGGTGGGTGAATCCGGCTGCGGCAAGAGCTTGGCGGCGCTCGCGATCCTGGGGCTGCTCCCGCGCCCCTACGGGAGCATCTCGGATGGGAGCGTGCGGTTTCGCGGCGCGGAACTCGCCGGTGAGAGCGAGGCGCGGCTGCGTAAAGTCCGCGGCCGGGAGATAGGCTTGATCTTCCAGGAGCCGCAGTCGGCACTCAACCCAGTCATCAAGGTCGGTGCCCAGGTGATGGAAGCGGTCCGCGCCCACGGGGGCTCGAGCCGCGCTGAGGCACGCGCCAAAGCCCGCGCGCTTCTGGCCGAGGTGGGGCTGCCGGCGCCCGAAGAGCGCATGCACGCCTATCCCCACGAGCTGAGTGGAGGAATGCGACAGCGGGTCTGTATCGCCATCGCGTTGGCCGGCGATCCACGGCTCCTCATTGCCGACGAACCCACCACCGCGCTCGACGTGACCGTCCAGGCGCAAATCCTCGGACTACTGGCCGACCTGCGTTGCAAACGCGGCATGGGGCTGTTGCTCATCACACACGATCTTGCGCTGGTGGCTCAGATGGCCGACCGGGTAGCGGTCATGTATGCCGGGCGGATTGTCGAGACGGGCTCCGTGACGGAGCTTTTCGCCGCCCCCCGCCACCCCTACACTCGTGGCCTACTCGACTCGCTGCCCGACCGCCGGACGGACCGTGCGGGGGAGCCGCTGCGCGCCATCGCGGGCACGGTACCGTCTCCCGACAAACTCCCGAGCGGCTGCCGCTTCCGCGACCGCTGCGCGTGGGCCACCGCCAAGTGCGCCGCAGTCGACCCCGAGCCGACCCCGATTCCTCCCGCCTCCGAGCATCTGGTGGCCTGCCACCACCCGTTTAGGCGGGGGAGCGAACCCCGCGGCGACGCCGCGATTGACGAGAAGGAGAGAGAATGACTGACCCGAAGATCGCCCAAAAAGACCCTTATGTGATGGAACTCGACGCGGGCAAATACTTCTGGTGCGCCTGCGGACACTCGGCCAACCAGCCGTTTTGCGATGGAGCGCATGTGCGGGAAGCGCCCGGAATCGAGCCGCTGGAGTTTGAGCTCACCGAGAAAAAGCAAGTCGCGCTGTGCGGCTGCAAGCAAACCGGGACGCCGCCGTTTTGCGACGGCACCCACACCAAACTTCCATAATCGTCGATTCATCCTTGGAACGAACCGACGCTTATGGCTCAGTCATCCTGAGACTCGGTCAGGGGCTTCGGATCCGACCGGTGGCGGATGTCGAAGATCGCCAGGCCGGCGTGGTCGCCCGCCAGATAAAGTCCCCGGCCGTGGACCACGACCCGGTTTGCAGCCCCCGGCAGCGCCAGGGAGGTCTCGAGCACAGGCTCGTCGGGCGCGCTCACCCCTATGACGTGGAGTCCGGCCTGCCCCGCCGCCACATACATCATATCATCGACAACAGCGACGCCGCGCGCGCCGTCCGGAACGATCACGCCGCCGACTCGACGCGGCGTCTTGGGATCGCTCACATTGACGAACGACACCCCGCCATCCAAAGCCGCCACATAGACCAGAGGCCCGACGGTGGCCAGATTCCACGCCCGCCCGGGGAGCACCAGGCGAGACAGGACACGGGGCGCGGAGGGCTGGCTCAGATCGAGCACCACGAGGCCTCCGCGGTCGTCGGCCAGATACCCCCACGCGCCGGCCGCCAGCACGTCGCGCGTATAGTGCTCGGTGTCCAGGTGCCCCACCGCGCGCGGCGCCTCCGGATCGCTCAAATCCACCACCCGCAGACCAAACGAGCCGTCGGCAACGAAAGCATGGGGCCCTGCCACGTCCACCGCCAACACTGCTCCGGGGGTGTCGAGAGTGCCGATTGACGACGGAGAGGTCGGCTCGCTCACATCGACGATCCACAGTCCCGCCGGGCCGCCCGCGGCCAGCAGAAGGCCGGGGCCGGCCAACGCCAACGATGAGACCGAGTCGGGCAGCACGAGTAGCCCTACCTCCCGCGGTCGCCGCGGATTGGAGACATCCATGACACGCACGCCGGCGGTCACCGCGAGATAGGCGTGCCGCCCATCGACGACCACATCATAGGTGCGCGAGACGAGATCGCGGATCGGATCCTCGGGGGTCTCGACGGTCGAACCGCGCGCTGCCGACGCCCCGAGCAGCGCCACCAGGGTGACCCCCAAAATCACTCGCGCCAAGGCCCGCCGTGCCACCAAATCAATCACCTGCCAACCAGATCGAATAGCTTGCATCTTTAACTTCCACCAAGGAGTCCGCAGCGCACACGAGACAAGTCCATTAACCGAGATATATCACACCCCAAGAAGGGATGCGACTCATTTGCACTTAGTTCCAATTCTGGTATCGTCGAGCGGGGTTTGATGGGGAGCGACGACCGGTGACAAACGGCATGAAAATGCGCGCGGGGCGACACAGGCGCCGCCGGATCCTGACGGCGTTGACCGCCGGTGTCACTTTCATCTTCGCCATCCCGCTGCACTTCATTCTCATCCCACACGACCTCGACCCTTGCACGCACAACGGAGTCTCCGGACCGCACGCGGCGCACGAGCACCACGAAGATTCCGACGACCACCACCCGAGTGATCATCACCCCCCCGGCTGCCCGGCAGTGACACTGATCGCCGGAGGCCTGTTGTTCTCTCCACAGCCGGTGGCGCTCACCACCCCGGCCCCGGACGAGACTCACACCTGCCCGCGCGAATGGCGGGGCGCGAGCCGTCAGTCGATTCCGCTTCTTTTGATCGCGCCCAGCAACTCTCCGCCCCTCTTCAAGGGGTAGCCCGACAACCATAAATCTCGATCAAACCGACAGGCACGCCTTCTGCCGCATGCGCCCGACTTTCGGTTGGCGGACAGTGGCGGCGTGCGCTCCTCCTCCGCGAGCGCTCCCGCGTCGACGAGCAACGTGGGGCGGCGGGCTAGTCGGTCGACTCCCGATTCGCCGCGTGGCCGCGACCAAGACGGCCTCGGCGCCAATCCGGAGGGACATTGTTTGCCGCAGCATCAGTCATCTCAGCCATGAGCGCCGCCTTGGTGCGCCGCGTCCGGCAGCGCGCGAGAGTCGTCCCTTTCGTCTTGCTGACGCTCGCGATCTCTCCCGGGACCCTCGGCGCAGAAGAGGCGCCACCCTCGCCGCGGACTCCTGCGGCCGAGAGCGCCGTGGCAACTGATGAGGACCACATCCTGGAGGACACCACGGTGGTGGGCCGGCGCAGGCGAGAGGCCGCGCCCTCCTCGACTTACCGCCTCGAAATGACGCGGATGCAAATCATCCCACGGCGTAACGCGGCCGAACATCTCATGCTGGCCCCGGGCGTCCTCACCACCAACCACGGCGGCGACGGACACGCCCATGAGACCTACATGCGAGGCTTCGCCGCGGGCGAGGGGCAGGAGATCGAGTACCTGGTGGACGGAGTGCCGCTCAACGAGGTGAGCAACGCCCACGGCCACGGTTACAGCGACCTCTTCTTCCTGCCGCCCGAGGTGGTGCGCGTGGTGACCGTCCAGGAAGGCCCGTTCGACCCCGAACAGGGCGACTTCGCCTTCGCCGGCACCGCGCGCTATGAGCTTGGAATAGAAGAGCGCGGCGCCCGCATGAGCTACGGTTTTGGACGGTTCGACACCCACCGCACACTTCTCCTCTATGCCCCGCCGGGCCAGGATCCGGGCACCTTCGGTGGATTCGAGTACCAGCGCTCGAGCGGGTACGGCTCCAACCGGGCAAGTCAGCGCACGAGCGCGCTCGGCCGCTACGTGCACGATCCGGGGCAGGGGCTCACGCGGTTCGCGGCGGCCGCGTTCGGCTACGCGGCGCGCTATGATCAAGCCGGTGTGCTCCGCGAAGACGACATCGCCTCCGGGCGAGTGGGCTTCTTCGACACCTATGACCCAAACCAGGGCGGGGAGAGTCAGAGGCTGCTCTTCTCCTTCGAGCTCGGCGCCGGGCCCGAGACCGCGCGCTTCGACCAGACGGCGTTTCTGGGGCTGCGCGCCATGCGGCTGCGCGCCAACTTCACGGGGTGGATCCTCGACGACCCATTCGATCCGGAACACGGCGGCGCCATCGTGCAGCGCGGCGACGGACGCGAGATGCGCTACTCGGTAGTCACGGCCGGATCACGGGGCGGCTACCATCTCGTCTTCCCCTGGCTCAATCAAAATCAACGTCTCTCTCTCGGCTACAGCGCCCGCTTCGACCACGGCAGCGCGAAACAGCTGCGGCTGCGCAGCGTCACCGCGATCCCATATCAACGCGACTTCGACCGCGAATTTTCAATTCTCAACCTCTCCGGCTGGGCGCGCGGTGAGCTGCGCCCGCTGTCGTGGTTGGCGCTCAGAGGCGGAGTCCGAATCGACACCTTCGCCTTCGGTGTAACGGACCTGAACCACCCAACCGCCGACCGCGAGGGGCGCCGCGAGGCCGATCAGAGCGCCCAGTCGTTCGGGATCGCCATCAACCCGCGGGTGACGTTGGATTTTCGGCTCTTGAGCGGACTCAATCTGATCACGAGTTACGGCCAGGGCACCCGCTCCACCGAGGCTGCGGCGCTCTCCGACAACGAGACCGCCCCATTCGCGCGCTCCCAGCAGGCCGAGGGGGGGCTCGTGTGGCACCTTGGGCAAGGCGGAGGCCGCTTTTCACTCCGGGTCCAAGGTAGCTACCTGTTTGCCAAAATAGACCGTGACCTCCTGTTCAGCCCTGAAGAAGGCCGCAACGTACTGGTGGGTGCCTCCACTCGCCACGCGCTGTTGCTCAGTGTACGCGCGGTGCTCGACGAGTGGCTCGAGGTGCTCGCCAACCTCGGTTACGCCCACGCTACGCTGGACGACACCCGAGAGCGCATCCCGTATGTGCCTGATCTGGTGGCGCGGCTCGACGCAGTGGTGAGCGGGCGGCTGTTCGGCTGGCGGCTCGGCTCCGTCCCGATGCACGGTCGGGTGGGAGTCGGGGTGACCCTCGTTCCCGGGCGCCCACTGCCGTTCGGCGAACGGGGAGATCCGATGTATCTCATCAACTTGGGCGCTCAGGTGCGGCTGTGGCACGTGAGCCTGGGGCTCGAGATTCGCAATCTGCTCGACCGGCGCTACCGCCAGTCCGAGTTCCACTACGCGAGCAACTTCGTGTCCCCCGAGGCGCCGCCGGCGCGGCTACCGGCGCGTCACGTGGTGGCCGGTGAGCCGCTGTTTGTGATGGGCTCGCTGACCTTGCACCTGGAGGATTTGATTCGTGGGCGGGCGCACGCCGACTGACGGCGCGACCGCACCGCTCTTTTTTGAGGGAGAGTTTGCCAAGAAGGAGGAGAGACAGATGAGCACGAGATTTTTCATGATTGGGTGGCTGACTTTGGCGCTCTTGAGCGCGGGCGCCTGCGACAGCGACGAGGGCGCCGCTTCGGAACGCTGGGAGTGCGACGAGGCGCACGCCGACTGGGAGCGCTGCCACGGAGGAGTAATCGAGTGGTGTCATGTGCTCGACGGGTCTGAGCCGCACTTCCACCACTCCACCGACTGCCACGCGCTCGGCCTGGAGTGCTTCGAACCCGAGAGCGGCGCTGCGTTCTGTTTCGATCCCGAATACGCATGCACCACCGGTGAGTTCCGGTGTGGCGAAGCGGGCAGTGCGGAACACAACACCGCCTTCAACTGCGTCGACGGACACTGGACCATCGATCCCTGCGGGACCGCTGGAGAGTGCCACGAGGAGGAGGACCGGGCTCACTGCGAACGGGCCGGACACGACCATCACCACGACGACCATCACCACGACGACCATCACCACGACGACCACTGACTCCGCCGCAACGCCGAGTCCATTGGGTAAGCGAGGCGCCCCATGTTCCCAATCAATCGACACGCCCCACGAATCTTCATCGTCGCGGCGACAGTCTTCGCGCTCGTCTCAGTACCGCGATTGTTTCTCTCCTGCCACGCCGAGACGGCCGGCGAGAACATCACGGTGGAGGTCGCCTTCGCCGGTGCGACCGCAGCGGGTGGCGCGCCCACCTCATTCACCACCGAAGAGGGCTACGAGGTCGAGTTGACGAGCGCTCTCATCCTGGTGGGGCCGCTCTACTTCTACGGCGGCGAGCCGCGCGAACAGCTCGTCTCGTGGGATCGTCTTCTGCCGGGGGTGGCGCGCGCCTGTCCGACTCACGCCCAGTTCGACAGTGGCCGGGTGCTGGCCGAAGTGCTGCACCAGGAGGTGGCCGATCTGCTGGCGCCGGCGCCGACATCGCTCGGCCTGGTGCGTGGCGCGGCCGGCACGGTCGCCTCCGCCGAGGTCCACCTGCACCCCCCCGGCAGGCTCGAAGCCGGCCCCTCGCTCGAAGCGCTGGCGGCGCTTGGAGGTGCCACGCTGTCTATCGCCGGGAACGCCGGCAAGGGCGAATGGAGTGAAGCCTTTGTCGCTCACTTGACCATCCCCGACGAGGGGCTGATGCGGATAGTCGAGGGTATCCCCGCGTCGGTCGCGCTCGCCGACAACAGCAAGGTCTCCGGCATGCTCACCGTGGAGGCGCTCCCGGATCGCTGGCTCAACCGCGTGCGGTTCGACACCTTGCACGAGACGGATGATCAGGGGCGCCTGCTCTTCACTCCGGGGACCCAGGCGTTCTCGGCGCTGCTTCAAGGGGTTCGAATGCGCGACGCCTACCGCGTGGTCTGGAGGGATTAGAGCCAATGCGACACCTACCGGGTTCTCTGATGAAAACGACCCTTCTGCTGGCCGTTCTGGCCACCGCCTCCTGCGTTGGGGAGGAGATGGCCGGCCGCGGCGCGCTCGAGCTATCTGTGAGCGGCGGTGCCGCGGTGCGCGACGGCTTCCCACACATGGAGGGTGAGCACCTCATCTCGTTCGTTGACGGTTGGGGGCTCTCTTTTGACACCTACGTCGTCGCCGTGGGCGGAGTAGTCTTGACCGATCCGCGCGACTCGCGCGTCAAGGGCGAGTGGGTCGGCCCCAAAGTGATCGATCTGGCCCAAAGCGCCGGCGCCACGGAACCACTCGCCACCTTGCGCGACCTCCCGGCCAGACGGCTCGACCTGGCGTTCGACTTCGTGGTCCCGCCCGCCTCACTGCCGCCGGGCTCGGCCGACCCTGACGACGTGGCCCTGATGCACGACAACGGCTGGGCCCTCCTGGTGGCGGGCGAAGCCTGGCGCGGCGACGAGAGTGTCGAGTTCCGGTTTGGCCTCGCCGCCGCGGCGCGTTACACCGAGTGCATCAACGGCAAGGATCGCACTCGCGGGATCGCCATCGAGGCCGACAAGACCATTGGCGCGTTCATATACACCCACGCAATCCACCTCTTCTGGGACTCCCTCGGGGCCGGCAACACCAAGCTGCGGTTCGACGCCCTGGCGGCGGTCCAAGCAGACGGGGTTGTCACCGAAGAGGAGTTGAAGCGGCAGGATCTAACTGATCTCAGAGACGGAGAGGGCCGACCGTTACTCGATGAGAGCGGCTATCCGCTCTATGACGACGCCGGCCTGCTGCCTTTCGACCGCCTGACGCTGCTCGACTTCATCACTCACGCGGCGCGCGCCGGCGTGCACTTCAACGGCATCGGTCTGTGCCGCACGAGCCCACTCTAATCGTCGGCTCAACTCAGGACGAATTGACGATCAGGGTCCCGCGTTCACCCCCCCTTTAGTGGAAGGAGTGCTACCCGGCCCAGTCGGGCCCCGCGTCCACCGCGTCCTCTTCAGGGGCCGAGTGGTCAGCGTCGACGCGACCTTCGAGTCGACGGTGGAGCCGACCCGCGATCCAGAGCAGCAGCGGCATGACCGCCAGGCCGAGGAGCACATCCACCGCGTAATGGGCGTAGAGATAGACGGTGGAGATCCAGATCAGCAGCAAAAGCGGCGCCAACCAGGGGATCGTCCGTGGCAGGTAGCGGGCATAGAGAACGACCGCCAGGCTTGAGATCGCCACATGCGAGGAGGGAACGGCGGCGCCCGCCAGGTTGGCGTCGCTGAATATCGCGCGCATGATTCCGGCAAACAGGTAGCCGTCCAGATCGGAGTACCAGCGGGCGTGTAGTTCGGGAATGAAATACTTGGGGCCATGAACGGGATAGAAGGCGTACCAAACGAACAGAACGGCATAGGAAGCGGTGAGGAGAAAGAGCGCTTGATCGGCGTCCTCATACCGGCGTTTCAGGTAGAGCACCCAACCGAGCGCGCACACCAGCGGATAAAACGAAAAATAGGCGAAGTAGAACAGCTCGTTGAGCGGGCGCAGATGACCAAACCGCTCCGGCAGGACGACGGCGAGTTGCGTCCCGAACAACGCCTCCTCGGCCTGATGAAACACGGCGTCAAACGAGGCATCGCCCCATATCTGCTGAGACAGTGGAATGACGGACATGAAATAGAGGAGGTAGAACGCCTGGGCGTAGAAGACTCGCAAGAAATGCAACGGTGTCCGTCGACGCAACAGACCGCGCCCATCGGCGAGCGCGAAGGAGAACACCACACCGTTGGATGCGAGGAAGACAAACGCGATGGGCCCGCCCGCGCGGACGCCGGCAAAGATCAGATGCACGAGCGCGAAAAACAGGTTCAGCGCGATTATGACCAGATCAATCGCTCTGAGACGCATTTGTCGCATCTACAGCTCCGCTCACCGCTCAGGCCATTGTCACTCGCAACCGCGCAATTTGTCCATCCGCCATAATCGCCTCAATCCCCTCGGTCCACGGACGCGGTGGAGGATTATGGATCGCCACCCGGCCGGATTGCCTTTATCGGCATACTGGGTTATTGAAACGCGTCGATCCACCGGATCCGGCCGGAGTTGATTGCACCGCCACCTTGATGAGTGCGCCCATGAACACAGGTCCACCGACACCGGCCGCCCTGCGCCCCAAACCGCCTCCCGAGCACCGCCCGCTCGCGATCCGCGCCTTCGCGCTCACCTGGGTGGGCTACGCAGTCTTCTACCTCACTCGCAAAAACCTGAGTGTGGTCAAGACCCGGCTGCACGAAGAGCTCGGGGTCTCGGTCTTGGCGCTCGGGACCATCGACACCATCTACCTCGTCCTTTACGCTGCCGGCCAATTCATCAACGGCGTGCTCGGGGATCGTTTCGGGCCGCGCTGGGTACTGGGGCTCGGCCTCATCGGGTCGGGGGCCGCGGCGTGGTGTTTCGGACTGTCGAGCTCGGTTGTCGTGTTCGCGGCGGCGTTCGGCTTAAACGGCCTGTTCCAGTCCACCGGCTGGCCCAACACCGTCAAGGTGATGGGTGCCTGGTTCGGCCACAAGAGCCGCGGCCGCGTCATGGGTTTTTGGTGCACCTGTTATCAGGTGGGCGGGCTGGCCGGCACCGCGCTCGCCACCTCTCTACTGATCGCGATCGGGTGGCGCATGGCGTTCTTCATCCCGGGAACGCTGGTGGCGGCGATGGGCGCCATCATTTTGATAACGCTGGTGGAGCGCCCTCAGGCACGCGGACTGAAACCCGTCGACCAGGAGCCCGCCACGCCGGTGGGTCAAGAGACACAGAAGGCCCTCTCTGAGGCCGACCGTGCGCAGCAAAACCCATTCATGGTAGTGATCCGCAAGCCTGCCATTTGGGCGCTCGGGATCTCCTACTTCGGTCTCAAGCTGATCCGTTACAGCCTCCTGTTCTGGCTGCCGTTTTATCTGTTCCACGAGCTTGATTACAGCGAGGGGGCCGCCGGGTATCTGGCCACGGCCTTTGAGGCCGGCGGCATCCTGGGGGCCATCACCACCGGCTGGCTCTCCGACCGCTACTTCTCGGCCCGCCGTGCGCGCCTACTCGTGCCGACCTTGATGGTCCTCGCCGGGGCGCTGGCGCTCTACGGGCTCGTGGGCGGTATGGGGGTGGTGGTCAACACCACCTGCTTGGCCTTGACCGGCTTCCTGCTCTTTGGCCCCGACGCGCTCATCTCCGGTGCCGCGGCCCAGGATGTGGGGGGAGCGGAGCACACCGCCACCGCCGCCGGCGTGATCAACGGCATGGGCTCCATCGGAGCCATCATGCAAGGTGCGCTGACGGCCTGGATCAGCCAGATGTGGGGCTGGGACGCGCTGTTCTATGTCTTCGTTGCCACCGCCATGCTCTCGGCGCTGGTACTGACCCCGCTCGCGTTCCGCAAGTGATCCTCACTCACTCAGGCCGCCGGGCTCTGCAGGAAGCCCCGCCCAATGACCTCGTTGGCGTCGATGACGGTGACGAACGCGTCGGAGTCGATGTGCTCGATCTGGCGCTTCAAGAGCGCGAGCTGTCGTCTCGGGATCACGGTGAACAGGATCTGCCTCGGCACGTTGCCGAAGGCGCCCTCTCCACTCAGCAGCGTCGCCCCCCGATCGAGCTGACGCAAAACCGCCTTGGCCACCGCCGCGGGACGTGTCGTGACTATCAAGACCGCCTTGCTGCGCCCCACGCCGGTGAGCACCCGGTCGAGCGCGACGGTCGCTGCCGCCATCGAGAGGAGGGTCAGTAATGCCGGCTCAACTCCCCTGAAAAACGCCAGCATGGCCACGGTGACGATGTTCAAGCCGTAGATCACGTCGCTCACCTTGAGCGAGAGGCGCCGCCGCAACAGCACCCCCACAATGTCCGCGCCCCCGAGCGATCCGAAGTGGCGCAGCGAGAACCCGGCCCCGGCGCCGGACACGGCGCCGCCGAAGATGCTGGCGAGGTAGTGATCGCGCACCAAATCGAGCTCGCTCAAGGGGCTGGTCACCACCAGCGCAGCGGAAAAGGTCACGAGTCCCACCATGCTCAACAGCGCGAAAGAGCGATCAACGTGCTTCCACGCCACCAGGAACAACGGCACGTTGAACAGCGCGAGAGTTATCCCGGCCGGAACCTCCACGAGGTACTCCAGAAGCACCGCGATCCCGCTGACCCCGCCCGGCAAAAGCTCATGCGGCACCAGCAGCAGGTTGATCGCGACCGCGGCCAAGATGGCTCCCCCCGCCACCAATGAGCTCCGCCGCAGAAGCGCCGAGTACGAGAGATGGGGCGCACGCGGCGCCTTGCCGGATCTGATCTCCTGGGTAGCCACTTTACAATCCTCCAAGCTGCAGCTCGCACGAGAACAAGCGCCCCGGCACGATGAAGTTGACCTTCGCGCGCTCGTCGCCATTCGGGAGCAACTGATCGAGTTCGGCGGCCACCTCCTCCTTCGTGAAGCGTGACGAGATGTGATAGAGGAGCAGGCGCGAAGCACCGCTCTCACGCCAGACCGCCAACGCCTGGGCGACAGTCGAGTGCGCCTCCTCGGGAGAGTCACCGAGGAAAGTCGCTTCATGCACCAAAAGATCGGATTCTTCGGCCCACTTGGGATTGATCGGCAGGCAGTCGCCGCTGATGACCATGAGCGGCACCTCATACCTGTCCGCGACTCCCTCCTTGCCGTGGTCACGCGCGATAAGGTTCAACTCGCTCTGGGGGAGCCCGGCCAGCTCACTCTTGAGCCGCCAGCGCTCTTGCAACACCCGATAGCCCAGACTCGGCAAGGAGGCCCGGTGAGTTACACTGAACGGCTCGAGGGTCAACCCTCGGGCCGCCTCCAGAGGCAAGCGCTCTGCGGGGCGCACCGCCACCGTCCGCGCCAACTCAGGGTTGCGCTTGAGGACCGTGCGCCCGAGATAGTCGAGATAGAGTTCGATCTCAGTATCGCCCGCGGGCCAAAAGATATCGATCGGCGCGAGCGGCTCCACATCCTTGTGATAGCGCAGGCGGGTGATGAGAATGTTCATCAACCCGGTGAAGTGATCGGTGTGGCCGTGGGTCAACGCCACGGCCCGCAACGAGAGCAGGCGCCCCTCTAAGTGGGTGTTGAGACCTTCGCCGGCGTCCACCAGCAGCTTGAGCGTCTCGAGGTAGATCCATGTGGAGTACATGGCTTTCGAATAACCGATGATCCGCATTCAAGGCTCCGCTCTCCAGGTCACACCTCAGTGCCGGAGGGATGACTTTCCTTGTCGCCGGCGTTCGATCTCTCCGAGCGCCGCGCGCGCCGCCTCCGCCACTTCGGGCCGCGGCGTGGCGTCGAGGGCATCTAGAAGAAAGGACTGAGCGCTGGCGGGGCGGTCCCTGCCGTACAACAAAATGAGCCCAATCCCCAGGAACGCGCGTGCCACATCGGGATCGCGAGGGTGATCGCCGATGGCACGCTTGAAAACCCCTAGCGCCACCTCATAGCGCCCCCGGTTGGCCAGCGCCGCGGCCAAATCGGCGACAGCGGCGAAGGGGACCTGTTGGCGCTCGCCGGGGGTCAAGCGCGAGTAGAGCCCGAGAGCGCCCTCAATGTCACCCGCGTAGAAGAGCGCCCCCACCTCGCCGGCCCCAGTCGCAGCGCGGTTGGCAACCGGGGGCCTCTCGGCACCCACCGGCCCTCGCCCGGAACCGACGGCGCGCGCGCGAGGGGTCAAGGCAAACGCCAACAGCAGCCCCGCCACGAACCCACCGATGTGAGCGCCGTGCGCCACCCCCGAATCCTTTTCGGGGTCGAGTAGCAGGAAGGGCAGGAGGTTTTCAACGAGTAGATAGAACCCGAGCACCAAACGAGCCCGCACCAGGACTACGTTCATGTAGAACGGGAACAAAAAAACCAGCACCTTGACACGGTTCCTGGGAAACCAGACGAAGTAACACCCCAGTACCCCGGAGATGGCGCCCGAGGCGCCCACCATCGGGACATGCCCGACGCTCTCGGGGGCCACCGCGCCATAGCCCACCGCGGCCGCCACCCCCGTGCCCAGATAAGCGCCCAGATAGCCGAGCCGCCCAAGCGCTTCCTCCACGTTGTCGCTATAGATCCAGAGGAACAACATGTTGCCGAACAGGTGCAACCACCCCCCGTGCAAAAACATCGACGTCATCAAAGTCACGAGGCTCGGCTCACCCGGGCGGTAGCCCCACTGGATGAGGAAGACGTCATAGGCGGTCATGCGCTCCAGAAGCTGCCGCAGAAATACGCTCCGCGCCTCGGGATAACGCTCGCTGAGCAACCGCAAGAGATCGAGGGTCGCGGGATCGTTCAGATCGGGGCGCTGTTCCATCAGTGGCAGCGAGATGAACGCAAAGACGCTGATATTAGCCAGAATCAACGCCCAGTTGACCCACGCTATGCCCCGTGGATTGGGTTCATCACCGATGGGTAGGAACATTGGTCGCGCAAGCCTCCCGAGCAAGAATAGGCGCACAGTGCAAGATAGAGCGTCGGAGGCACAAACTGCAAACTATCCACAACCCCCGGCCCATCCAGGGATTCGCGGACGGATTCGCGCTCATTGGCGGCGTCACCTGCAGAAGAATTAGTGCTCGACGTAGACGCTGCGTTGGACTGCGCCTAAGAACGGCTTGCTTCCTTGCACATGCACGCGCCTCCACTTAGCGGGTCTCCTCAGAACGAACCGACGATTAGGCGCAAAGACATTTCGCTTGCATGATCCCGGCACTTCCGGTAGTCTCCCTCGTGGACTATGGATCTCTCAGGAGGATCCCGTGAAACGCGTTGTCACAATGTTAGCGCTC
>PWKZ01000013.1 GCA_003559575.1 Bradymonadales bacterium
CCTTCACCAAATCGATGCTCGACGTAGGCGCTGCGTTTGCCTCCGCTCGATTTGGCTTGTTTCCTTGCACTTGCACCCGCCTCACTCCCCTCGGTCCACGGACGCGGTGGAGGATTGAGGCGTCTCGTAATGATTGCCCTAAGTGATGGGGGTTGCTAGGCTGACTTAGGGGGTCTCCTGGGCTCGCGGTGAGCGACTCGCGAAAGGGACATGATGGCCAATATCGGGTATTTGCAGGTGGTCCGAGTCTGTAACCAGACCTGTCGGTTTTGTTCGAACCCCGACAACGAAAACTGCCTCAGTCTCGAGGCGGGTCGTGAAGTGTTGGACTCCCTGGTGGAGCGCGGGTACGAGGGGGTGTTCTTCACCGGCGGCGAGCCGACGATCTACGAAGGCCTGCCCGAGCTTCTCGCCTATGCGCGGGAGCGAGGGTTGACTCCGCGGCTGATCACCAACGGTCAGACACTCGTTGAGCGCGGCTATTTGGAGACCCTCAAAGCCGCCGGGCTTGCACGAATCAACATGTCGCTGCACTCCAGCCGCTCTGAGATGCAGGCCTTCATCACCCGCAAGCCCGACTCCCTCGAGTGCATCGATCGCGCCCTCGCCAACGCCGCCACGCTCGCGATCCCGGTGGACATCAACACCACCATCAACGCCTACAACGCCTCCCATCTCGACGAGACGGCGCGCTGGATAATAGACAGGCACCCCTTCGTGCGCCACGTCGTCTACAACACCCTGGATCCCTCGTCGACTCGTGCCCGCGAGAACCCCGATGTGGTTCCCAAAATGCGGCATGTCGAGTTGTCGCTGTTTCGGGCCTTGCGTCTCCTCGAGCGTTCAGGGCGGACTTTTCGAATTGAGCGGTTGCCGTTGTGCTACATGGTCGAGTACGCGCACTGCTCCACCGAGACACGCAAGATCGTCAAGGAGGAGGAGCGCTTCGTCCACTTTCTCGATCAAAAGGGCGCGGTTCGGCAGACCCGGTTCGACCGCGACAAAGCCGCGGCCTGCAAGGTTTGCAGGCTCGATCCCGTCTGCGCCGGGTTGTATGGGATCGACGAATACTACGACGGTGCCGAGCTTTATCCGGTCTTCGTCGACGTCTCCAAGATAGTCGCGCGGGTAATGCAAGGTGACGCCGGAGACGGCACGCGGGTTTTGCGCACGGAAGAGCAAATCGGATGACCTGGTTGACCGCCGAGCTTCGCCTCGACTGGATCGCGGTGGCGATCGTCCTCGGTTTTGGTGGCGCCGCGGCCTGGTTTGATTGGACCAGCGGGCGCATTCCCAATCAACTTCTGAAGTGGTTTTTTCTGGCGGTGGTCCTGTGGCTTTGGGTGCTGCTGGTGGTGGCCGGGTTCATGCACCGCGCGCCCTATCTCCTGCTGCCCCAGGCGACTGTCCCGGGCTTTCTGCGGACTGTCGCCCAGAACACGCTGATTGCGTTCGGCGTTGGGCTCGCGTTGTGGTTCGGGCGCCTGTGGGCGGCGGGCGACGCCAAGCTGTTTCCCCTAATCGTCGCGGCGCTCCCGCTCCGCTTTTACTCTCAACACTATGTTGAGCTGTGGCCCGCCTTCGTTCTGTTTTTCAACGTCGTGATGGCGTCATTGCTGATTGTCTTGGCCGATCTCGTGTGGCGGGCGTTTGGTTACCTTGGGGCGCGCTATCTCTGGGCTCGCAGCGAGGCTCCGCCGCCACCGAAGCACCCCTTGTGGTTACGCGCCTGGCGCGGCGTGCGGCGAAACGGTGGCGCTTGGGGGCGGCTGTTGCTCTTGTTTTTCTTCATCTTGGTGTTCATCAAGGTCGTGCGTCACATTCTCTCGCAGATAATCGGCCTGGCGGTGGCGCTCGATCCGACCATCCTCTATGTGATCCTGTTTTTCGCCTGCCATCCTCTCATTCGTCTGATGCAGCGCTACCGCTTTTTGCTCATCGCGGCGGCGATTATCGATGTTGCGTTGGTCCTGTTGGCGCTTTTCACTGATTGGATTCCCGGCTTGACCTTGCGCTTGTTGGTCGGGATGTCGTTTATCGCCATCGCCCTGATTGTCTTTCGGCTCCTCTACGACAGCTATCAGCAGCGGGTCGACTTTCGCTTGGTCGATGCGGACGGCCTGAGGGCCAAGATGATCTTGGCCGAGGAGCATCAGTATGAGCTGCGGCGGGACAAAGCGTACTTCAAGGGGCAACAGTTAGAGCTTGGTCCGCTACTGCCTGACGGGCTCAAGCCCGATCAGGTGAGCCTGGTGCAGCGCTGGTGGCGGGAACGGTTGCCCGGTCAAGCCGTCAAAATCCAGAAGACGTTCCCGATGGGGCCGACTTTCCTGATCGGTGTGCTTCTCACCCTTCTGCTACAGGACTATGTGGTGCGGTTGCCCCGGTGACCGATTTGGTGCTCCTGCCCAAATCGGCTCGCTCCCTCGCAGCTCAATCCGTTGCGACGCGCTCGGTGCTCGGTTTGAGCTACGCCCTTGCCATTTTGGCGCACTCCCGGCCGCGTGGTCGTCCGGCCTGCCAAAATGGCTCAACGCGCGGGCAAATCTGAAAGAGCCGGCAAGGCATTGGGTCTGGAGCCTTATTGATGCTAGTGTGCCATGCCGCCGCGCCGGTCTCCGGTGTGAGACGGCGTGGTTCTTGCTAGAAGCCCCCTGGGGTGGAGGTGCGCGACGAGGGAAGTTCGTCCGCGCGACGTTCCTCCTGGCGTCCGATTTTGCGCGCCTGGGGCCGATATCATGGAGAGCGGCCATGGAGTCCTTTTTCAAAAACTATTTCTGGACGGTGAACTTGCTTGCCCTGCTCATCGCAGGCTACTTGACCGCCCAGACAGTCAATGAGCACCTTGGCGACAAGTTGTTCGGCACCGAAGCGTTCGCTCCCACCGCGACGACTCTTGGCGAGCTCGATGAGCCGGTGGAGGTTGCGCCTCGCCGAGGGCTGGGCAAGAGCTATGCCGACACGCTCTTTGCGCGCAACCTGTTCAACTCCGACCGCGTCGATAGGGTCGACGAGCCGGAGCCGGAGCCGGAGCCGGAGCCCGAAGAGCCCGAGATCGAGGACGATCCCGACGGCGAGATTCCCGACAGCGAGTTGAACGTCACACTGATCGGGACGATGGTGGGCCCGCAGCCCTCGCTCTCGATGGCGTCCTTGGAGCTCGAGGGCGAGGGTAAGATCGTCCATATCGGCTCAGAGTTGAAGCGCGATCCCGACGACGAGATGGTTTTGGCGGTGGTGGAGGACATTAAGCGGCGGGTGGTGTTCGTGCGCGAGTCCGGTGAGCTCAGGAGGATCCGGTTGTGGGGCGAGCCCGAGGAGCAGCGAGGCGCGCAACGGCCGACGGTCCGTCGCCCGCCGCCGCGCCCGCAGCCCCAAGTACAGCGCCCGAGCCAGCGAGACACCGACTATGCCGACGGGATCAAGAAGGTCTCAATGTACGAGTACGACATTGATCGCTCGATGCTCGAGGAGCAGCTTGCCGACCTGTCGCAGCTCGGGCGCGAGGCGCGAGTGGTGCCCAATTATCGGGATGGTCAATACCAGGGCTTCAAGCTCATCGGGGTGCGACCGGGCAGTATGTACCGGGCCCTCGGGATTCGCTCCGGTGATATCATCCAACGAGTCAACGGCCAGGCGATCGACAGCCCCAACAAGGCGATTCAGCTCTTCGAGCAGTTGCGTACGCAGGAGAGAATTGAACTCGATATCGAGCGGCGCGGCCAAAGCCGCACGCTCAGCTATTCGATCAAGTAAGGGGGGACGCGGCCCCAGGCGGTCGGCCCCAGGTGGAGAAAGAAAGCGCATGAGAGCGGAATTTTCAATCCGGCCCCTCCTCTTCCCATGGCGGTCTCGAGTGGCATGTGCGGTTTTGGCGCTGGTGTTTCTTTGGGCGCCGGCAAGCCTCTCCCGCCCCGGCCAAGAGCCCGAGCGTGAAGACTCCCCGACTCGGCGCCCGCGGCCCGACGATTCCGATTTCGAGTCCGAACCGCGGCTGCCCCGCCCCGGCCAGCCATTGCCGCCGAGTCGCCCCGGGGTCATCAGCCGTCGCGAAGGCCGGCTGCCGTCCGGCTTCGACCCCGCCAGGCTCGGCGAGCGCGAGGACGAGCGTGCCGCCAAGCGCGCCGAGGACGAGCGCTCCATCGACGAGATGATAGTCTTTACGTCCAACTACGAGAAGGGGGTCCGGTGTCGCAAGATGCCTCTCTCGGCGCGGGTCTCGATGGATTTTGAGGACGCCGAGCTGATCGACCTGCTCAAGTTCATCGGCTGCATTACGGAGAAGAACTTCATCGTCGGCCGTGCGTTGGCCAAGGGTCGCAAGATCACGATCATGTCGCCCGAAGAGGTGAGCGCTTACGAGGCCTACAAGGTCTTTCTGGTGGCCCTCGAGATGAATGGCTTGACCGTCGTGCCGGCGGGCAAATACCTGAAGGTCGTCGAGATGAAGGCCGCCGCGCAGGACACGATCCCGCTGCTCGGGCCCGGCGACACGGTGCCCGATATCGCGCGGTTGGTGACTCGGATCGTGCAGCTCGAGCACATCGACGGCAGCGAGATCCAGCAGGTGCTCGACAAGTTCAAGACCCAACACGGCGATATTACGGTCTACGCTCCCAACAACACGCTGTTTGTGACCGATCTGGCGTCCAACATCCGACGGTTACTCCGATTGGTGGAAGAACTCGACGTTGCGGTGGGACGCGAGCGGGTCTGGGTGCGCAAGATAGAGTACGCCGAGGCCGCCCAGCTGATCGACAAACTGCAAGGGGTCTTCGGCGACGGGGGGGCGGCCCCCGCCCAGCCGGCGCGCCGGACAACACCGCGCCCGACTCCCCGCGGCCGCCGCCCGACTCCGCAGCAAGAGCAGCCCACCACCGTCGGCGAGCCGAGCGAGGTGCAGGTCTCAAAAATCCTCGCCGACGAACGCACCAACCAGCTCTTGATTGTGGCGACCCCGTCGAGCTACTTCAAGGTCGATCGCCTGATCCGCAAGCTCGATGTTCCGATCCCGGGCGAGGGGGCGATTCACGTCCACTACCTCGAGAACGCCGACGCCGAAGAGGTCGCGCAGACTCTCTCCAATCTCGTCGGCGGCACCGGGGCGGCCCAGCAGCAGCGCACTCAGGCGCAAACCGCGCGCCAGCGCGCGGCGGCGCGACGGGAGGGCGACGCGGGCGCTGGCACCGCCGCGCTGTTCGAGGGAGAGGTCCAGATAACGGCCCACAAGCCCAACAACGCGCTCATCGTGCAGGCGACACTCAAAGACTACGAGAGCGTCAGGAGGGTGATTCAGAAGCTCGACACCCGCCGCCGGCAGGTCTACGTCGAGGCGGTCATCATGGAGGTCAGCTCCAGCAAGGACCGTAAGTTCGGTGTCAGCGGCAGCGGGGGGACGACCTTCGATATCGGTGGTGAGACGGTCCCGATGCTGTTCGGCATGGGGGGGCTCGGGATCTCCGCGCTGGACACCCAACAGCTCACTCGTGGCGGGATGGCGGTCGGGATGCAAGGACCGCTGCTCGATGTCTCGGCCGGCAGCGGGACCGGCACCGAGGGACTCACCGGGACGCTCTCAATCCCCAGCTTCGGGTTCTTGTTGCAGGCAATCCAGAGCAACTCGGACGTCAACATCCTCTCGACTCCGCACATCCTGACCGTCGACAACGAGGAGGCCGAGATCCAGGTGGGCAAGCAAATCCCCTATCAAGCGCAGACCCTGGGGGGCCTCGGTTCGCTCGGTGCCCTCGGAGGGTTGACCGGAGGACTCACCGGCACGACTCGCACTGCCCCCAACCTGGGCGCCCTGGGTGGCCTGGGTACTATGGGGGCGCTGGGCGGTCTTGGGGGTTTCGGAGCCGTGCAGCGCATCGACGTCGACATGACGCTCCGGATCACGCCGCACATCAATGAGAGCAACTATGTACGGCTCGAGACCGAGCTGCAAATCGACGACGTGGAGAGCATCGATCAGACCCTCGGGCCGACGACCTCCAAACGGCGCGTGACCAACACGGTGGTGGTCCGCGATCAGCAGCCGGTGGTGATAGGCGGCCTGATCCGCGACTCGGAGTCGCAGGCGGTCGATAAGGTCCCGTTCCTGGGGGATTTGCCGCTCCTCGGGATCGCGTTTCGCAGGACCACGACCCGCATCGAGAAGCGCAACTTGTTACTGGTCCTGGTGCCCTACATAGTCGACGATCCGGCCGTCGATTTGAAGCGCATCCACAAGCAGAAGATGGAGGAGATGCGGCGCTTCTCCGAATACATGGCGACGCGACACAAGGAGTACGAGGGCGATCTCGACTATGCCAAGAAACACGGCGCGCTCGAGGCGATGCGCCAGACTCTGGCCGAAGTTCGCAAAGAGCGCGAGCAGATGGAGCGCGTGTTGTTCGAGGACTCGGAACTCGACACCGTCGGGCCGCCCGAGACTCATGACATAGAATGGGATCCATACGATGAGGCGGAGCGGCTGCCGTCGCGCCGGGGCCTTCGCAAGCCGCGAGACGAGGGCTACAGGGATGACGAACGGCCGAGGCGCCCCGGGGCGCGGAGCCCCAAGGGTGACTCCGAGGGGTTGGAGCCGATCCCCGAGCCGCTCTTGTAGGTTGGTGGAGAACTCGCACGATGCCGATGACAATGGACATTTCGCTTGGGGAGCGGCTGGTTAGCCAGGGCGCTATCTCGCCGGAGGGGCTGCGCGAGCTTCTCGAGCAGCAAGAGGAGCATGGCGGGAGCTTGGCCGATCTCCTCTTGCGTGAAGAGCGGGTCACCGAGAGCGCTCTGCTCGAGGCGCTGGGGCAAGAGCTTGGGATCGAGTTTCGAAGCGAGCTCGATCCCGAAGCAATCGATTCGGCGCTGGCGGCCCCGTTGCAGATAACCTGGGCCAAACACTACCTGGTGCTTCCTCTGCTGGATCGTGGTGATCGGATCGAGGTGGCGATAGTCGATCCCTTCAAGACCGCCCCGCTCGACGACTTGCGCGCTATCTACGGCCGCCCGGTGGAGCCCGTCCTGAGCCCCAGGGATGTGGTCCTGTCGGGGATCAACACCGTCTTTGATCGTCTCCAGGGAGCCGAGCAGGTGGTGGCCGAGGTCGGGCAGCAGGGCCTTGAGGGGCTCGCTCAAGATCTCGAGGAAGCCACCAAGGACATCCTCGACACTGACGACGACGCGCCCATAATTCGGCTCGTCAACTCGGTGCTCAGCCAGGCGGTCAAAGAGCAGGTGAGCGACATCCACGTGGAGCCGTTCGAGAACGATATCGTGGTGCGCTTCAGGCGCGACGGGGTGCTGCGCGAAATCATCCGCGCGCCGAGGCGATTCCAGGCCTCGATTGCCTCGCGCATCAAGATCATGGGGGGGCTCAACATCGCTGAAAAGCGGCTGCCGCAAGACGGTCGTATTCGGATCAAGATTGCCGGGCGCGACGTGGACATTCGCCTCTCGACCGTGCCGACGGCGTTTGGCGAGCGACTCGTGCTGCGTTTGCTCGACAAGACGGCGACTTTGCTCGATCTGGCCGACATCGGGTTTTCGGACGAGAGCTTGAGGAAGATGGATCAGGTCATCAAGCGGCCGCACGGGATTGTGCTCGTCACCGGCCCCACCGGGTCGGGCAAGACCACTACGCTTTACTCGTGTCTGCAGCGCATCAACACGCCCGACAAGAACATTCTGACCGTCGAGGATCCGGTCGAGTATCAAGTCCAGGGTATCGGCCAGATGCAGGTCAACCCGAAGATCAACTTCACCTTCGCCAGTGGCTTGCGCGCGATCTTGCGCCAGGATCCCGACGTGGTGCTGGTGGGCGAGATCCGCGATCTCGAGACCGCCGAGATTGCCGTTCAGGCGTCGCTCACCGGCCACTTGGTGTTCAGCACGGTGCATACCAACGACACCGCCAGCACGTTCACACGCCTGATCGACATGGGAGTCGAGCCGTTTCTGGTGGCGTCGTCGGTCATCGCCATCCAGGCGCAACGTCTGGTGCGACGAGTCTGCAAGCACTGTCGCGAGCCCTACACACCTCGGGCGGCCGAGCTGAAACAACTCGGTCTGGAAGCCGGTCTGCTCGATGGTGAGACCAGGGTGTTCCGCGCCGTCGGTTGTCAGGAGTGTCGCGAGACCGGCTACTCGGGCCGGACCGGGATCTATGAGCTGATGGAGGTCGGCGACGAGATCCGCTCATTGGTGATGACCGGCGTTGACGCCCACGCCATCAAGAAAGAGGCTATTCGGGCCGGGCTCAAGACTCTGCGCGATGACGGTGCGTTCAAAGTCTTACAAGGGATAACCACCATCGAAGAGGTGATGCGCGTAACCGCCGAGGACAAGTCTTAGATGCCGATTTTCGAATACAAGGCCTTGAACAAGAAAGGCAAGCCGATCACGGGCGTCAAGGACGCCGACAGCGCGCGCGCGCTGCGCCTTCTCTTGCGCCGGGAGGGGATCTTCCTGACCCAGTACACCGAGCGCGCGCGTGGCGGCGGCACGAAGGCGGTGGTCAAGAGCGAGGGGGTGCGCGCCAAGGGCAGCCGCGAGGTGGACCTGAAGAGGTTGTTCCAGCGGATCAAGCTCATGGAGGTGGCGGAGGTCACCCGTCAGTTCGCCACCCTGTTGAAAGCCGGGATCCCGGTGGTGGATTCGTTGACGGCGCTGGTCGCACAGGTGGAGAATCCCAAGCTGAAGGCGGTCTTGACCAGTGTGCGGCAGTCGGTCAACGAGGGGCACTCCCTGGCCAACGCGATGGCCGAGCATCCGCGAGTGTTTTCCAACCTGTACATCAACATGGTGCGCGCCGGCGAGTCCTCCGGGATGCTGGACATCGTCTTCGTGCGTCTGGCCGACTTCACCGAGAGTCAGGTGCGGATCAAGACCAAGGTCACCGGGACGATGGTTTATCCCATCATCATGGTGATTGTCACTTTCGCGATCATCTCGCTCCTGATGATCTTCGTGATCCCCAAGATGACCGAGATCTTTCTCGAGATGGGCATGGATCTGCCGCTGTTGACGCGCGCGCTGGTGCGGACCAGCAACCTGTTCGTGAACTGGTGGTTCCTGATGATCGGGGGGATCTGGCTTTTCACATGGTGGTTCGCGCGGTGGAAGAAGAGCAAGGCGGGTCGCCGCCATTGGGACGGGTTCAAGCTTCGGATGCCGATCTTCGGCAGCTTGTTTCGTATGATCGCGGTGGCGCGGTTCTCGCGCACGCTCGGGACTTTGATGACCAGCGGCGTGCCGCTCCTCGCGGCCATGGGGATCGTGCGCGCGGTGGTCGACAACGAAGTGTTGGGGGAGGCGCTCGATCGCTCGCGGGACGCCATCCGCGAAGGTGAGAGCATCGCCGGGCCGATGGAGCGCAGCAAGCAGTTCCCGCCGATGGTGACGCACATGATCGCCATCGGCGAGCGCACGGGACAGCTTGAGGAGATGCTCGACAATGTGAGCAACTCCTATGAGCTGCAAGTGGATGCCAAGGTGAGCACCCTGACCACGGTCCTGGAGCCGTTGATGATTGTCATCATGGGCATCATTGTCGGGACCATCGTGTTCGCCGTGTTGTCGCCGATGATGCGGATGAACGAGGCCCTGCAAGATCAGTAGTTCGGCACTGCGCACAAGCGTGGCGCACGTACACCAAGGAGGAACCATGAGCTACACGGACACTGAGCGCGAGACAGGACACGCGACTATCGGGAGTGACGAGGAGACTGTCGCTCGGCCGCGCGAAATCGCGCCGGCTCTGAGTGGTGCTCCACCACGGCGGGCTCTCGCGGATGGCCTGGGGCGACGCTGGGAGGGTCGTGTCCGGCGGGTCTTGAGTGGCAAGACGCGCGGGATGACTCTCATCGAGATCATGGTGGTGATAGCGATCATCGGGATCTTCGCCACGGCTATCAGCTACGGGGTCTTCACGTACCTGCAAAAAGCCAGGGTCGACGCTTGCAGGGCGCAGCTTCGCAAGATCGGCAACGTACTGACGATCTATGCCGCCGAGCACGACTTTCCGTCTTCGCTCGATGTCCTGACCGACAGATCATCGGGATTCGCGCCGTTGCGCGACCGGGATCTCATCGATCCCTGGCAGACCCCGATCCAATACAACTACCCCTCTTCGCGCAGTGGGGAGTTGTTCGATCTCTGCTCGGCGGGCCCCGACAGACAACCCGGAACGGAAGACGACGTCTGCCTGGATGACTGATGACCACGCGGTGTGACAACTTGGCTGGCCGCGGGCGCGGATCGCGGCTTCGAGCCGTGGACGGGCGTGGTGTGCGCCGTGTGGTCATCGATCGCCGGGCAGGGTTCACGATTATCGAGCTGGCGGTCGCCATTGTGATAATCCTGATGTTGATCGCGGTGATGGCGGTGAGCCTCGGCACTCTCGGCAGGGCCAACTTGACCACCACGTCCGGCGTCCTGGACGGCGCGATCCGGTATCTCCAGCAGCTCGCCGCGATTCAGGGGGTGCCCTACCGCCTCGTCATCGATCTGGACCAGGACAAATGGTGGGGCGAGATGCGCGACTCTCCGGACGACGAGTGCCGTGGCTTCACGATAGCCGACTTGCGGGTGGAGAAACCCACGGGCACAAGGGCCGAGCAGAGACGCCGCCGTCTGGAGGAGGAGGAGGAAGAGCACACCTGCCCCGAAGAGGAGCGCGACACCGAGGGACGCTGTCCTCCGACTGGTTTCGCGGCCTTCACGAGTAGTCTGTTGCGGGAGCACGAGCTGCCGGATCGCATCCACTTCTCGGGGCTCATGACGACTCACCAACAGGAGGTTCAAGAGAGCGGGCGCGGCTATATCTATTTCTTCCCCACCGGGCGGACGGAGAAGGCGTACATTTATCTCTCGATGGCCGACGAGACCTTCACCGTCGAGACCTTCCCGCTCCTGGGCCGGGTGCGCATTCACCCGGAAAAGCTCGCGGCACGGGGGGTCCTCGATGATCGCTGACCTCCAAGGCCACGCGCCCCCTCGAGAGCACGGGGCGCCGAGGTGCGCCCAGGTTCGGGCCGGTTTGCGCGAGGGCGCTCCGAGCCCGCCACCGGGGGTGGCCCCATCTCGATCAGTCGCGCGCGCCAAGGGGTTCAGCCTCCTCGAGGTGCTGATTGCGATGGCGATTTTGGCGATAGCGTTCGTGGCCATCGGGGGCGCCGACAGCGCCGCCATCCTGCACGGCTCGCGCTACCACGGCGTTACCACCGCGGCGATGTTGATGCGCGGGGCGGTGATGGATATCGAGGCCGAGTACCAGGAGGAGGGGTTTCCAAGCAACACGCTCATCAACCGCCGCTGCGAGCTGCCGCGCCCGTTCAACCGCCGCTTCTCGTGCAGCTTCGACCTTGAGCGGTTGGAGATGGATCCCGCCGAGATGCAGACCCTGGTGGAGCAGGGGGTCGAGAGCTTCATGGGCCACGGAGAGTCGCAAGACCAGCCGGACGACAACCGGCGGCGGGAGCAGCCGGACGACGACAGTGGTCTCGGGCGCGATCTGGATCCGAGCCGGCTCGCCGGGACCCCCGGCGCCGAATCGCTCCAGCAGCTCGATCTGGAGACCTTCGACGCCACTCAGCTGATGTTTCTGGCCCCACTGCTCGGCCCCGAGGGCCATGTTCTCCTGGATCTCTGCAATGTTAACTTCGACGCCATGCTGCAGCGTTTCATGGGGATGGCGACCTTCTTCCCGATCATAGTCCAGCAGGCGTCTGATCGTACCCGCAAGCTGACAGTGCGCCTCTCGTGGGACTATGGGCCGCGCATGGAGCGGGAGTTCGCGGTCTCGACTTTCATAGTGGGGTTGCCTGAAGAGCAGATGCGCAAGATGCGCGAAGCCGAGAAGCTCCAGGAGTCGCAAGAGCAGATGATGCAGATGTTGTCGCCCGACGGGGGGGTCCCCACCGGCGGCGCGGTGGGCGGCCCGAGCACCCGTGAGGGCGCCGCCGCCGGCGGAGGGCGCAGATGAAGATGCGCGCGCGCCAGGCCGGTTTTACGCTCATCGAGATCGTCGTCGCGGTGGCGGTTTTGGCGATGGTGGGCTTGATTGTCTTCACGGCCACGGCCACCTCGATCCGCGGCCGTCAGGTGTCGTCGCGGATGCAGGAGCGCTATCAATCGGCGCGTATCGCGATGATGCAAATGGTCCGCGATCTGGAGGTGGCTTACCTCTCGACCCATCGCAACCTCGACAACTATCCCAAGACGCTGTTCCTCGGCACCGACTCACGCATCGACTTCACATACCTCGGCCACCGCCGGTTCGTGGAGGGGCTCAAGCAGTCCGACCAGGGGGCGGTGTCGTTCTTTCTCGAGCGCGACCCCACCCCGGGGGCGCGAGGGCAGGCGCTCATGCGGCGCCACAAGGTCCCTGTCGATGAGCGTCCCGAGCGCGGCGGGGTGGTCGAGACATTGGCCACCGGGGTCAAGTCGCTCCGGTTTGAATACTGGGATCCCGAGGCGCAGGATTGGAAACGAGACTGGCGCGCCGAGATGAGCGATCTGGATCCGGTGCATCTCCCGGGCTCAGAGCGCGATCCGATGGCGCGCATGGCGCGGGCCGCCGAGGCGTTGGCCGGGGGTGACGACGACTTCATGTTGCCTTCTCGGATCAAGATTCGCCTGGTGTTGGAGGATGAAACCGGCCGGGAGTATGAGTTCGAGTCCCAGGCCCGCATCTATATGCGGGAGCCGTTCAAGTGGTAGACGAAAGGTGCCCCAGGAGACGGGATGTCGCATAGGACGCCACAGCAGAGTGAGGGCCCACCGGGAGGCGGCGCGCCGGCTCAGGCCGGGCGCGCAAGTGGGCGCGGCCGGTGCCGAACGGGGCGCGGCAACCGGGGGGTCGCGCTGATCCTGGCGGTCACCACCGTGGCGGTGTTGACCGCCTTCTCGGTGGAGTTCTCCTACAACATGCGAGTCAGCGTCTACCAGTCGGCCAACTTACGCCGCGAGGTGCAAGCCTACTACCACGCCCGCTCGGCGATGGAGATCGCGAGGGCCGTCATCTACGCCGAGACCGAGGTCCAGCAGATGTTGCGGGCGGTCACGGGCGGCCGGATGAACATCGAGTTGTGGCGCTATGCGTGCCTGTTTGCCAACATTTTTGCCACGGGTCAGGTGGACTTCCTCGGCAAGACTTTGTTCGAGCTCCACGATCAGGAGGGTCTCGGGATCGCCGAGGGCGGCTTCGGCTGTGAGATATTCCCCGAGGACGGCAAGATCAACGTCACGAGGGTTGCCAACCAGGCCGAGAAGACCTCGCTGTTTCGGATGTTGTATGCGGTCATGCGGCGCTATTTCGGGGTCGAGTCGATGGAGCAGCGCGACCGCGAAGCGGTGGAGCTGATACTGAACATCATCGATTGGGTCGACCCCAGCGATGTGCGCTCTGATATCGACGATGCGGGCAACGTGGTCGACGCCGGAGGGTCGGTGAACAGCCTTTATCGACGCTACGGCTACCAGGCGCGCAACGCCAAGCCGGACACCAACGAAGAGCTGCGGTTGATCGAGGGGATGACCGATCAGATTTTCTGCGATATCGGCGCTAATCTAACAGTTTACGATACCGAGAAGTTGAACATCAACGCGGCCGACATCGAGGTGCTCAAGGCGCTCATCTGCGAGTACATCGAGGGGGACATGCTGGCGGCTTGCAGCGTCACCGGTGCCGGCGTGACGGGGACCATGGGCGAGCTTGCGGGGCTCGGGCTGGCGATCGGGCAGGGGGCGCCCATCGATTATGTCGGCGCGCTGATTGAGACTTGCCGGCAAATCCGCGAGGCGTTTTTCATGCCGGGGTTCGCGAGTCCGCAGAGGTTCACCCAGTTCCTGACGCGGCTCCCGGCGCCGCTCAACACCTTGGTGCGCGTCAACACGCAGCAGCTACAGGGTGAGATCAGCACACGTGGGCGGATCTTGCGGATCCGCACGACGGGCCATGTGGGCCGGCTCCACAAGACCCTGGAAGCCGTGGTGGATACATCCGGCGGGCAGTACCTTTACTGGAGTGAGAGATAGGATGGGCCAACGGATCATAGGGCTGGACATCGGCAGTTACGCCCTCAAGGCGGTCTACCTGGACAGCACCTTCAGGCGCTTCCAGCTCGTGGGCGTCAAGGAGATGCGCCTCCCGGCGAGCGGCGAGGACGGCGTGTCGCCGGAGATGGAGGCGGTGGCCGCTTGGTTGGCCGAAGAGGCGGGCGCGCCCGAGACGATCGTCACCGCGCTGACCGGCGATTCGGTCTTGGTGCGGTTTTTGAGTTTGCCGTTTCGCGACCGCAAGCGGATAGGCGAGGTCATCGGCTTTGAGCTGCAGGATCTGGTCCCGTACGATCTCGACGAGATCGTCTACGATTTCCAGGTGGTCGGGCAGGAGGAGGACTCCTCGCGAGTGCTGGCGGCGGCCGTGCCGCGGGAGCACTTGGAGCCCTATTTGAACTCGCTCAAGGAGGTCGGAGTTGATCCCAAGGCGGTGAGTTTCGGTGCCTGGAGCTACCAGCACCTGGCGCCTTACCTGGGAGTGCTGCCCGATGAGCGGCTGGCGGTGGTCGATATCGGTCACGAACACCTCGATGTTTGTGTGGTGCATGGAGAGCACGTCGAGTTCGTGCGCACGATGAACCGCGCGGGGGCTTTCCTCAATCAGGAGGTGGCGGATCGGTTGGGGGTGAGCGAGCGCGACGCCGATTTGCAAAAGAGACGTCATGGCTCCCTCGACCTCCAAGAGGCGGAGCCCGAGTTCGCCGCATCGCGGGAGCTTGCAAGCTTTCGTGACGCCGACGATCTGGTCTCGGAGGTGCCCGACGACGCTCCGCTCGAGAGCGACACTCCGATCTTGGAGAGGTCGTTGAACGAGGCGCTCGTGGATGCGATGGAGCACGTGGCGCGCGACATACGGTTGGCGTTGTTGGCGCACGAGTCCGAGTATGGCCGCTCGTGCGACAGGGTTCTCTTGTGTGGTGGGACGTCCCGTTTACCGGGGGTGCACGCGTTCCTCGAGCGGCGCTGTCATGTTCCGGTGGAGCCGCTCGATCTCTCCGGGCTCGAGTTCAATCGTCTGGAAGAGCCCGCCCGCACGGCCGAGGTGGTCCCGAAAGGGCTCGCGTTGGGGCTGCGTGCGCTCAGCAGCGGATCCGCCGGCGAGCTGAACTTGCGCCAGGGTCCCTACGCTTTCGAAGGCGAGTTCCGTTTTTTGCGCGAGAAGCTCCTGTCCATTGCGTTGATAGTCCTGGCGTTGCTCTCGATCGCCGGATTTCGCGCTTGGAGCCAGTACACCTCGCTCCAGAGTCGGAACGAACAGCAGATCGCCGAGGTGCAGCGGTTGAGCCAGCAGCTGGTCGGGCGGGAGATCTCGGAGTACGAGGTGCTCGTGGCGGAGTTGACCGCTCCCGGCGCCCGGTTCGAGTCGCCGTTTCCCGACATCGAGGCTTTTGATCTCTTTTATGACATCTCTGAGATCATCGAAGCGGTCAACACCACTCCTCGCGACACCTCGAGCGCCGAGGACCCGGATTCCGGGAGTGAGGGCGGCGGAGAGCGGCCGCCGGAGGATCGCTATGTGATCGAGCTCGAGAATGTGCGCCTCGACAAGACCACCGGAACACTTCGGGGCGAGGCCAACGACATCGAGGCTTATGAGCTGTTTTTCCAGCGCCTGCGGCAGCACCCTTGTCTGCGTAAGGTAGAGACCCAGAGTACGGACATCGTGACCTTTCGGCGTCACACCGGGTGGCGGCGCTTCCAGGTGCGGTTCGCCATCGAGTGTCCGCCCGACATGCGAGAGAGGCTCCCGGCGGATCGAGTTTCACGCGCCTCCGGCGGCGGGGGGAGGTAGCGTATGCAACGCTTAAAAGATTTGCAGGGTTCGTTCAACCGGCTCTCGTTGAGGGAGAAAGGGCTCATCATCGGGATGGTGGCGAGCCTTTTCGGGGTCGTTTTGTTTTTTGTCGTCCTGGGGGTGAACTCCAGTCTGTCGAGCCTCGAGGAGAGCGTTCGCGAGGGACGGCGGGCGCTGCGCGATATTTACGCGCGAGGTGCCATCTATCAACGCGATATGGTGCGGCGCCGTGAGAGCCAGCGCTTGATCGACGAGAACCCCATCACCTCGCTGCGAATTCCGGTCAACGCGATGGCGCGTAATATAACGGTCGAGAGCGACGAGCAGGGCTATGCGGGCCACGGGAGACGGTTGAGCGATCTCATCAGCTACGGGGGCAAGACGACCGAGACCCGCATCGAGTCGAGCCGCCAAAACCGACGAGGCCGCAGGGGCGACCAAGAGGAGGGCGGCAACTATGAGATCGAACAGAACCTGGAGTTCGACGATATTCCTCTGGCCACGCTTTATGAGTTCCTCGAGGAGTTGAAAAGCACCGATGACCTGATCTTCATCCGAAGATTGGAGATTAACCGCCGCTTCAACAACCTGGAGCACGCTCGGGCGACGGTCACGGTCTCGACCATCAAGTATTTGGAAGCCGAGGATCGATGAATAAGATTCTCAAAGCCGCCGGCTATAGTGTCTTCTTCCTGGTAGCGGTCCTTGTGTTCATGTATTGGACCTTCCCGATGGCCAGGGTCCGTGAATATCTGGAGCAAGAGGCCGAGCAGCGCTTGAATCTCAACGTCCAGATTGCGGTGTTGAAGCTCTCGGGACTGCGCGGAGTGGTGGCCGAAGAGGTGATGCTCCGCTTCCCACCGCGCGTCGAAGAACAGCGCGGCTCCGGCGGGGCGAGCGACTTCGACCCCGCGGACTCCGAGGAGGCCGATGAGCGCCCCGCGCTTCGTGCACTGCGCATTGGACGAGTGGAGGCGAAAGCCGATCTGTGGCCGCTGCTGCTCCACAATCGCCTGCGGGCGACCGCCGAGGCGGAGCTACTCGGCGGGGCGATTCACAATGTCGAGATCCAGTCGGAGCCGGGGTTCACCGACTTTGCGGTGAGCGCCGAAGAGATCGAGGCGCTCGCCTTGGGGCAGTTGCAGCTCATCGAGGACTGGCTGGGCTTCCAACTGCACGGCACCCTCTCGGGCGCGCTCTCTTTCAAACTCGGGCGGAGTGTGATGGACAGCACCGCGGCGCTCGATCTGACGGTCGACGACGCCGTGCTGCGCCGGCCGCGGCTCGAGCACGCAGTTTACGGCGAGTTCCGGTTGACCGACGTCGATCTGGGACGGATTCGCGCCAAGCTGGTGCTCGATGAGCGGGGCAACATCCCCGCGCTCGGGGCACGCGGCGCCGATCCCACCAAGGTGGTGATGTTTGAGGAGGTGGCGCTCGAGGGGGGGGATATCGAGCTCCAGTTGGAAGAGCACGGCACCATCACGCTGCGTGGTGGTTCCGGGCCGTCGGCCGGACTCCTGGCGCTCCAGGGGAGCTTTCGAATCGATCCCGATTTCTTCGAGCGCCCCGCGCGGGAGGGGGACGACAGCGATCAACCAAACCTGTTCGTGCGGACTCTGCTGAACTCCGACCCCAACTGGCGTCGTGCCGAGTCGGGCGGTGTCTATGGGTTTCGCTGCAATGGGCCGTTGGCGCTCGCGAGCTGCCGGCCTGGAGCGCCGCCCCGCTCCGTGCGCTATAGTCCGAGCGTGCGCCGAGCCCGGGCCGCCGAGCGGGCCGACCGGCCGCGGCCCCGTGAGCCTGTCTCCGCCGCCGACGAAGACGCCGACGAAGACGATGCGCCCGACGAAAATCATCGGCGAGAGCCTCGAGGGAGCCGGCGAGAACAACGCACGCCTCGCCGGCTCTACTCACCGGGCAACTCCGAGCGCCCGGTGCCGGTTCATTTCGAAGGCCCCCGCCCGTCCGCGCCGCGCCCGTCGATCCCTCAACGGCGGCCGCCCGGGAGCGCGCCCGAGCCGCGGGTGCCGGAGGAACCGAACGAGGAGCCGGTGTACGACGATGACGAGGCGTACCGGGGCGATTACCTCGACGAAGGGGGCGACGAAGTGGAGTATGACGATCTCGACTACGACGAGGGATCGGACGAGTACTTCGACGACGATCCGCCCCTGGAAGAGTTCTGATTAGGGCCTTTAGCCTGGCTGCATGCTAGCTGAAATAGGTCAGGATGACTCCCGCGGCCACCGCGGACCCAATCACTCCCGCCACGTTGGGGCCCATGGCGTGCATCAGGAGATGGTTGCCCGAGTCCGCCTCCTGCCCCACGCGCTGGGCGACCCGCGCCGCCATCGGGACGGCGGAGACCCCCGCCGCGCCGATCAGCGGGTTTATCTTGCCGTTGCTGAAGAGACACATCAGTTTCCCCAACAGAATCCCGGCAATGGTCCCCAGCACAAAGGCCAGCAGGCCCAGGGCGACTATCTTGAGGGTCGCGGCGACCAAAAAACTGTCGGCCGTCGCCGTGGCCCCGACGGTGAGACCCAAAAAGATGGTCACGATGTTGATGAGCGACTTTTGCGCGGTTTGCAGCAGGCGCTCCACCACCCCGGACTCCCTCAGCAGGTTGCCGAACATCAGCGAGCCTATCAGGGGCAAGGCGGTGGGGATCACGAGCCCGCAGATGACAGTCACGGCGAGGGGAAAGATGACGCGCTCGCGCTTGGTCACCTCGCGGAGTTGTTCCATCCGGATTGAGCGCTCGCGGCGTGTGGTCAAGAGCCGCATCAGGGGCGGCTGGATCACCGGTACGAGCGCCATGTAGGAGTAGGCCGCGACGGCGATGGGGCCCAGCAGGTGAGGGGCCAGCCGCGAGGCGGTGAAGATCGCGGTGGGGCCGTCGGCGCCGCCGATGATCCCGATCGAGCCGGCTTCAAAGGGAGCGAATCCGAGGAGCAACGCTCCGAGGACGGTGGCGAAGATGCCCACCTGGGCCGCCGCCCCCAGAAAGAGCGTCTTGGGGTTGGCCAGCAAAGGGCCGAAGTCCGTCCAGGCCCCGACCCCGATGAAGATCAAGGGGGGATAAATGCCGAGGCGCGTCCCCTGGTACAGATAGTACAGGAGCCCTCCGACTTGAGCGTCATCCGGCCCTCGCATCACTTCGCTCATGGGCAGATTGGCCAGGAGCATCCCGAAGCTGATGGGGAGCAGGAGCAACGGCTCATACCTCTTCTTGATGGCGAGGTACATCAGCACGCAGCTCACGGCCACCATCGCGAGGCCCTTCGGCTCCAAGTTGGCGAGGCCCGTGCTTTGCCAGAATCTAAGGATCGCGTCTTCCACGCCCGAACTCCTCTGTCACTCGATGACCACGAGGACATCGCCGGCGCTGACGGCTTCCTCCTTGCGCACTTTGATTGCCTTGACCTCGCCCGCCCTGGGCGCGTAGATCTCGGTCTCCATCTTCATCGCTTCGAGGAGCAGGAGGGGTTGGCCGTCTCGGATCGGATCGCCGATTTGCACCAGCAGATCGACAACCTTGCCCGCCATTGGGGCGACCACTGCCCCGGCCTCGCCCACGTCGTGGCGCGGGCGCTTCGGCGCCACCGGCGCTCGTTCCGCCGGCGAGGCGGGGGGTGGGGCCGCCGGCCTCGAGGTCGCTTGCCCTTCAACCTCCTCGACCTCGACCTCAAAGACCTGATCGTCGACCTTGACCCGGTATCTTTTCATACTCTCCCTCCGCGTGCCGTCCCGGCTTCGCGCTTACAAGCTCTCCGAGACCGGCCCGAAACCACACCTCTCCACGATGATCAATGCGCCGTATTCGGATCGCCCGGTCTCCCAGGTGGTCCCGCAGCGCGGCGATAATGGCGGCTACCTTGGCAGGCGTCAACGCCGGGGGTACATCGGCGCTCTCCTCAACAGGCCTCTCCGGCTCGTTCTCGCTCGAGCTCGATCTCCGCCGGCTGAGCAGCGCTCCGAGAGCGACTATCAGTAAGGCGAGGAGTCCCAGGGTCAGGAAGACCGTCCCCATCCCCAGGCCGATCAACTCCCCACCAACGCGCAAAAGTTCCATCGAGCACTCCACCTCAAAGCGGTATGTTGCCATGTTTCTTGGCCGGTCTGGGCTCTCTCTTGCCGGCCAGGGTATCAAGCGACCGAATCAGGCGGGCGCGAGTCTCGGGGTAGTCGATGATGTCGTGGACCATCCCCCGGCGCGCGGCCACGAGCGGGCTCGCGAAGTGCTCGCGGTATTCCCGGATCTTGTCTTGCCGGAAGGCCTCGGGATCCTCCGCCGCTTTGATCTCCTTGCGATAGAGGATGTTGGCCGCCCCTTCAGGCCCCATGACCGCAATCTCCGCTCCCGGCCATGACCAGACGAGGTCGGCCCCGAGGGCTTGGCTGCACATGGCCAGGAAAGCGCCACCGTAGGCCTTGCGCGCGATGAGCGTTACCTTCGGGACCGTCGCTTCCGAATAGGCGAACAGGAGCTTCGCTCCGTGGCGGATGATACCGCCATGCTCCTGGTCGGTTCCCGGCAGGTAGCCGGGCACGTCCACCAGGGTGAGCAAGGGGACGTTGAAGGCGTCGCAGAAGCGCACGAACCTCGAACTCTTGTCGGAGGCGTCGATGTCGAGGACGCCGCCCTTGTCCTTCGGCTGGTTGGCGACGATGCCAACCGAGTGCCCTCCAAGGCGGGCGAACCCGGTCAAGATGTTGGTGGCGAAGTGAGGGTGCACCTCGAGGAAGCGCCCGCCGTCGGCGAGGACGGCGATGATCTCCTTCATATCGTAGAGCTTCTTGGGGTTTTTCGGGACCAGCGCCTCGAGCTCTTGCACAGATCGGTTGTGCGCGTCCTCGCTCTCGACAAACGGCGGCTTCTCCATGTTGTTGGCCGGCAGGTAGCTCAAGAGCGCGCGAATTGCATCCAGACACGCGGGCTCGTCCGGGTGCACAAAATGAGCGACGCCGCTCAGTCGACCGTGAGCCATGGCGCCGCCGAGCTGCTCCTGGCTCACCTCCTGGCCCGACACGGCCTTGACCACCTCCGGCCCGGTGATGAACATTCGGCTGATGCCGTCCACCATGAACACGAAATCCATCAGCGCCGGCGAATAGACCGCCCCCCCCGCGCAGGGCCCCAGGATCGCCGCGATTTGAGGGATGACGCCCGAGCTGGTGGTGTTGCGGAAGAAGATCTCGCCATAGCCGGTCAGGGCGTCGACTCCTTCCTGGATTCGGGCGCCCCCTGAATCCTGGAGCCCGATTATCGGCACCCCACTCTTCATGGCCAGATCCATCACTTTACAGATCTTGCGGGCGTGGGCCTCGCCGAGAGTACCCCCAAGCGCCGTGAAATCTTGAGCGTAGACAAACACCAGCCGCCCGTCGATGGTCCCGGAGCCGGTAACGACCCCTTCGCCGGGCACCTCTCGCCCGTCCATCCCGAGGTCGGTGCAGCGGTGCGCGGTGAAGAGGTTGAGCTCCTCGAAGGAGCCCGGATCGAGCAACCGCTCCAGCCGTTCCCGGGCGGTCAGCTTGCCCCGCTCGTGCTGCGCTTCGATTCTCTGGCGCCCGCCACCCAGGCGCAGCCGCTCCTTGTCGGCGTGAAGTGTCTCGCTGCCGGCGCTCATGAGGCCTCCTGCTGGCAGAGTTCCACCAGCACCCCCCCCGTGCTGGCGGGATGGAGAAAGGCGATGAGCGCTCCGTGGGCACCCTTGCGCGGCTCCTCATCCACCAGGCGCACGCCCCGGGCCTTCAACCGCTCGAGTTCGGCGGCGAGATCGCTCACCCGGAACGCGATGTGGTGGACACCGCTCCCTCTCCTGGCCAGGAACTTGGCGATGGGGCTCTCCTCGTTCAAGGGTTCGAGTAGCTCCACTCGGGACTCTCCCGCTGGAAACATGGCGACTCTGACCCCTTGCGAGACCACCTCCTCGACCAGCTCCAGCTCCATCCCCAGCTGCTCGTAGATGGGCACGACGGCGTCGAGTTTGGCCACGGCAATACCGATATGATCAATCTTCACGGGTACACCTCCAGACGTCAGGAAAATTCTTTCTCAACAAGCGGCGGGCGCTTTTTCCAGGGGAGATTTCACGCCGCGCGATACGCTCAATCGCCTCGTGCCACTCCTCGGCGGCCAACAGCGGGGTCAGAAAAGCGGCCCCAATGCGCTCCTCGAGGTGTGCTCGCAGCGCCAGATCGGCGCGCCGGCGGCTCCTCTCTTCGTCGAGGGCGGTCTCGGCGGCGCGCTGCCGGTGCTCTCGCAAGCCGGCGCAGAGTTCCCCCAGCCCCTCTCCCTTGATTGCCGCCGTCTTGACAATCGGAGGCCGTCGCCCCAGGCGCGCTTCATGTCCCGCGACCGCCCACTGCAGGTGGATTTCCAGCTCCTCGGCGCCGCCGCGGTCGCTCTTGTTGATGACGAAGAGATCGGCGATTTCGAGGAGCCCACCCTTGAGGGCCTGGACCTCGTCGCCTTGCCCGGGCACGAGCACCACCACCACCATATCGGCCACCTCGGTGATGGCTATCTCCGCCTGCCCGACTCCCACCGTCTCGATGATGACGACCTCGCTGCCGAACGCCTCCATCAGCAGGACCGCGTCGTTGATGCCCGGGTTCAACCCTCCAAGGGCACCCCGGGAGGCCATGGAGCGGATGAAAACCCCCTCCTTGCCCGCCAGGTCCATCATGCGGGTCCGGTCGCCGAGGAGGGCCCCTCCCGAAAAGGGGCTGGTGGGATCGACGGCGAGCACTCCCACCGTGACGCCTTCCTTGCGGAACTCTTCCACGAGGCGCTTGACCAGCGTGCTCTTGCCGCCGCCGGGAGGCCCGGTTACTCCGAGCACAAAGCCCCGCCGACTCTCAGGGTAAAGGCGCTCCAAGAGTGCTTCCCAGCCTTCCTCGCGGTTCTCGACCACCGAGAGGCCCCGGGCGAGGGCCTGCTCATCGCCCGCCTGAATACCTTGTGCAAGAAGGTCCGGCTTGTTCACTTGGCTGTTCCCCGGTTCTCTTCGATGAAAGTGACTATCTCTTTCATAGTCGTGCCGGGGGTGAAGATGCCGTCAAAGCCCTTCGCCATCAACACTTCGCGATCCTTGTCGGGGATGATGCCGCCGCCGAGCAAGAGGATGTCGGTGCGCTTCTTCTCCATCAGAAGCTCGGCCACTCGCGAAAACAGGCCGATGTGGGCTCCCGACAGGCTGCTCAAGCCGATCACGTCCACATCCTCTTGCAGCGCGGCTGAGACCACTTGCTCGGGAGTGCGCCGCAGGCCGGTATAGACGACCTCCATTCCCGCGTCGCGCAGCGCTTGGGCGATGACTCTCGCTCCCCGGTCGTGGCCGTCAAGGCCCGGCTTGGCTATCAGCACTCGGATTTTTTTTCCCATCCTATCAAGGCCTCCTCAGAACGTCGGCGCTTCGTATTCACCGAACGTCTCTCGCAAAACTCCGCAGATCTCGCCCAACGTGGCATATGCCCTGACGGCTTCGATGATCGGGGGCATCAAGTTGGCGCTGCCCTCGGCGGCCTCTTGCAAGACCCCGAGGCATTCTTTGACCATCGCCTCGTCGCGCTCTCTCTTGACGGCGGCAAGCTTGTTGCGTTGCCGGTTTTCCATCTCCGGGTCGACCTCGAGGAGGTTTTTGGGGGCCTCCTCGTCCGTCTTGAAGCGGTTGACCCCGACGACGATGCTGTCTTCGCCCTCGATTCTCTTCTGCACCCGGTAGGCGCTCTGTTGGATCTCTCGCTGCACATAACCCTCTTCGATCGCTCTGACCACGCCGCCCATTTTCTTGATTTTGTCGAGATAGTCGAGCGCCCGTTGCTCGATGTCATTGGTGAGGGATTCCACATAGTAGGAGCCCCCCAGGGGGTCCGAGGTGGCTGTGATCCCGGTCTCGTGCCCCAGGACCTGCTGGGTGCGCAGCGCTATTCGGACCGACTCTTCGCAGGGGAGCGCCAGCGCCTCGTCGTAGGAGTTGGTGTGCAGCGACTGGGTGCCGCCGAGGGCCGCCGCCAGCGCCTGGATTGTGACGCGGGCGATGTTGTTCAAGGGCTGCTGCGCGGTGAGCGCCGCGCCCGCCGTCTGGGTGTGAAAGCGCAGGCGCAGGCTGCGCGGATCCTTGGCGCCGAGCTCGGTCATCAGCCGGCTCCAGAGGCGGCGCGCGGCGCGGAACTTGGCCACCTCCTCGAGAAGGTTCATCTGGGCGTTGAAGAAGAAGGAGAGGCGTGGCCCGAACTCGTCGATGTCCTGCCCTTGCGCCACCGCCGCCTGCACATAGGTGACGGCGTTGGCCAGGGTGAAGGCGACCTCCTGGACGGCGTTGGCCCCGGCTTCCCGGATGTGGTAGCCGGAGATGCTGATGGTGTTCCACCTGGCGAGGTTCCGAGAGCAGTATGAGATCGTATCGGTGATGAGCCGCAGGGAGGGGACGGGGGGGAAGATGTAGGTGCCGCGGGCGAAATACTCCTTCAGGATGTCGTTTTGGATGGTACCCCGTAGCTTTTCAGGCCCGATCCCCTGCTTCTCGGCCACGGCGATGTACATGGCCAGCAAGACCGCCGCCGGGGCGTTGATGGTCATGGAGGTACTGACCTTGTCGAGCGGGATCTCGTCAAAGAGCAGCTCCATGTCGGCCAGGGAGTCGATGGCGACCCCCACCCGCCCCACTTCGCCCCGGGCCATTACGTGGTCGGAGTCGTAGCCCACCTGCGTGGGGAGGTCGAAGGCCACCGACAAGCCGGTCTGCCCTTGCTCGAGGAGGTAACGGTAGCGCCGGTTGGATTCTTCGGCGGAGGCGAACCCGGCATACTGGCGCATGGTCCAGAGGCGCCCGCGGTACATCGTCTGCTGCACTCCGCGGGTGTAGGGCGCTTCGCCGGGAAAGCCAAGCTCGCGGTGATAGTCCTCGACACCGTCGAGCGGGGTATAGAGTGGACTCACCTCGTGCCCATAGGAGGTCTCAGCCTTGGCGGCGGCTCCATGGCCGGCGGAGACGCTCTCTTGCCACCGGCGCACACTCTCCATCAGTCGTTCCCGCTCTTGGTCGGTCATGGGGACCCCTCCTTCTCCTCCGCAAACTGTCAGTAGCCGCGCCGAAACTCCGGCGACGCCCAAGACTATCCCGCAAAGCACTTTTGTGGAAACCCCATAATCGTCAGTTCATCCTGGGATGCGCGGACGGATTCACACCCATCTGCGGCGTCACCTGCAGATGACTTAGTGCTCGACGTAGGCGCTGCGTAGGACTGGGCCTGAGAACGGCCTGTTTCCTTGGCGTTGGTGCATGAATCAGGTGCAGCGCGCCAGTTACTCACACGATATTTCGTCTTGTCGGTTGGAGTGACTTGAGCTGGGTCTGTGTGCTGGCATCCGCGCCTCCCCGACAAACCGCGCGCGGCTTCCGAAAATTGGTTTCCCGGAGTCAACCGGGATTCATGCACCAACGCCTCGGGCCATTCAGAATCCCGGCGAAGTCGCCGGGACCCGCCTTCAGGCATAAACGTTGGGAAGAGGGGATGCGCGAACCTAGTGGAGACTAGCAGTCGTCGTCGTTGCCGTCGGTCATTGAGGGGCCAAGCCAGCCGGCCGCTGTGAGTTGATCCACGATGGCCTGGACCATGCTCTGGCAGAGGCTCTGGTTATCCTGAATCCTCAGGTCGGCCCCAAGCGAGGTGAACTGCGGGAGAGCCAACGTGGAGAGAGAGTCGTTGCGCCGCACACGTATGGAGGTTCCCACACTCTCCAAGGCGGGCAACGAAAGGGAGATAAGCGCGAGGTTGTCTTCGACATCGAAGGACGTCCCGATGCTGCGCAACAACGGGAGATCCGAGGCCGCGAGCAGGGCGTTTTCCGAGATGTCGAACCAGCCGCCAATCTCTTCCAGCGCGAGCAGCTCCAGGAAGCCCAACGACGCATTCTCCGTGACTGTCACGTTGCCCCCGATCTCGCTCAAGATCGACAGCGCAGACTCCGCCAGCGCAGGGAGCCGCCCCAGATAGAGGTCCCCACCGACCGTCTCCAGGTGAGGAGCGGAAAACGAACTGATGGATTGGTTGTCGACGAGCGACAGATTCGCGCCCACCTCTTGCAGATCGTCCAGATCGACCGTCTGGAGCGTGTGGTTGACGGAAATGTCCAGATCGCCGCCCACCCTGAAAAGAGCCGGCGCGTCGAATTCGGCGAGCGCGGGGAGATTGTCCAGCGTGATGTTGTCGGTGACTTCCTCCAAGGCCGGCACATCCAGTGTCTGCAGCGCGCTGTTTTCCTGAATCGTCAGGAGACCGAACACATGGGTCAGCGCGGGGAGTGCAACGGTCGAGAGAGCGTTGTGGGAACCAATGAGGAGGTCGCCGTCGATCTGTTCGAGCGCGGGCAGGGCCAATGACTCGAGGTGCGTGTGCTGGTCGATCCAGATGCCGTTGCCGACAAGTGCCAGCGCGGGAAACGCGAGGGTGCGCAACGCCGAATTTGTCGCAATCACAAGACCGCCCGGGATTTCTTCCAAGGCCGGCAGCGCGAGTGTCTCGATCCCTTCGTTGTCGGCGAAGTAGAACATGCCGTGGACCGTCGTGAGCGCGGGCAGCGTCACCGTCGTGAGCGCGGGATTCACGTGAACGGCGATCCCAAGCGATAGCTCGGTCAGGCCCGGCAAGGAGAACTCCGCGAGCGACGCGTTGCCCCAGATGTCTACGCCGCCGTCCGCCGAGGTGAGCGCGGGCAGCTCGAAAACGTCGATTGTTTCGTTGCCGTGGACTTCCAGCAGATCGTGGAGCGCGACGAGCGCGGGGGCGTTGACGGTCTCCAAGACGGGGTTGTCCATGACGAGGAATTCCCCCTCGACCTCCTCCAGCGAAGAGAACGCCACCGAGGTGAGGTAGGGGTTGCGGGTGATCGCCAGGGTTCCCCCAACGTGGGTCAGGCGCCACAAACGCAGCACAGAGATGTCTGCCGTATCCACGATCATATCGCCCGTAACCTCTGTGTAACAGTTCAGCCGCCGCACGTCGTCGGTGGTAACGATCCAGAAATCCCCTTCCATCACGGTGAGGAGCGGGTCACATCCCCCGTCGTACCACGTCACCGTGCTGCCGTCGGGGCAGACCATGGTGAAGCTGCCGTCCTCGTTGTCGCGAACGGTACAGGGAAGCGCGTCTACGCCATCGCGCCAGGTCACCGTCGTGTCGTCGGGGCAGGTCATCGTAATAGATCCGTCCCCGTTTCCCTCCACCGTGCAGACATCGCCGTCCTCGCCGTCGAGGCCGCGTGGTCCCTGCTCGCCGTCGCGCCACGTGACGGATTGGTCGCCCGGACACGCCATTGTGTAGCTGCCGTCTTCGTTGTCGGTGACGGTGCACTCGTCACCGTCGCGACCGTCGCGGCCATCGCGGCCATCTGTTCCGTCGGTGAGCGTGACGGACGTCCCGTCGGGACATGCAATGGTGTGGGTGCCGTCGCCGTTGTCGGTGACGGTGCATGGCAATGCGGCCTGGCCCGCGGGACCCGGATCGCCGTCGCGCAACGTGGCGACGGATCCGTCGGAACACACCATCGAATAGGTTCCGTCCTCGTTGTCGACAACCGTACATGAGTCCCCATCAGCACCATCCTCGGCGCATCCAATGAATGAGATGAGCGCCAAGGAGAGCCCCAGGATCAGTGCCGCAAAGGAAAGGTGCCCATGTCTACACATGAATCTTCCTCCTATTTGCAAGGGTGGAGTTGCAAGCCCATAATCGTCGGCTCATCCTGGGATTCGCGCGCGGATTCAGGCACATCTGCGGCGTCACCTGCACCGAATTAGTGCTCGACTTAAGCGCTGCGTTGGACTGCGCCTAAGAACGTCTTGTTTCCTTGCACATGCACCCGCCTCACTCCCCTCGGTCCACGGACGCGGTGGATGATTGAGGTCGGAACCCCCGTACTTGACGCGGCGCGTCATAATCCGGAGACTGTCCTGTCGGTCGTGGGGATGCCACGGCCGCGAACAGTGAAGAGGTTGGTATGGCACCACAAATGCAGTCAAGTTTAC
>PWKZ01000158.1 GCA_003559575.1 Bradymonadales bacterium
CCTTCACCAAATCGATGCTCGACGTAGGCGCTGCGTTTGCCTCCGCTCGATTTGGCTTGTTTCCTTGCACTTGCACCCGCCTCACTCCCCTCGGTCCACGGACGCGGTGGAGGATTGAGGCCATTGCCTCGGTCCGAAACGAGGGGGCGCATTCCTCACGCCAAACACACTATAAATAATAATCGGTGCGTTTAGCGATTCGTTTCAGCGTTCGAACATGATAAAGCATTTCCTGGGCCTCACTTTGCCCCACGCCTGCCAATGGGACAAAGAAGAGGCTCTCTTGGGGTGAGATGGAGAGTACTCTCGAATACATCTGGCAGAGGTTGCCTCTGATCCTCCTCTTTGCGTCGGGTTACATGGTCTATCGCGTGCTCGTGGTGAGCGACTTGACCGGCGCCCTGGTGCGCGCCGTACTGCGCCGCAGCGGTGGCGGGCTCATGCGCATGCTGCTCTATATCATGAGCATGGCGGCGTTCCTGAGCTTTTTCATGCCCAACACGGTGGCGGTCCTCGCGCTGCTTCCCATCGTCAGGGCGCTGGAGCGCGATCTTGGCGGGGTCACCTCCGGTGTCGCGGCGCGGCCTCCCATCTGGCTCACCACCGCGCTCATGCTGGCCTTGATTTATGGGGCCAACATCGGGGGGATGGGTTCGCTCATCGGCAGCCCCGCCAATTTGATGCTCATCGGATGGCTGGATGTCTTCGAGGTGGCCGGGCGCGAGCAGGTGACCTATGGGAGCTGGTTCATCTGGTCGATTCCGCTCGTCACCGTCTTTGGTGCTTGCGCGTGGGGCATGATCGTGTTGTTCGGGCTTCCGCGACACGCGATCTGGCGGGACGACTACGTGGCGGTCATTCCCCCGCGGGAGCCCCTCGACCGCGCCCAGCGCGTGGCGACGGTGTTGTCGGTGCTGTTCACGCTCTTCTGGATTTGCGAGTCGGCGGCGCGAGGCCGAATGCAGCAGCACCACAGCGCCTTGTCCTTCGCGGCGCTGTTCTTCACCGTTCTCTTCTTGGGGGCGTGCTTCGTGTGGCGTTCAGTGGGTTATGGCGCCAGGCGTCGCCCGCTGCTGCGGCTCCGCGACCTGGTGGCCGATGTGCCGCGGCGCGGGCTCTTTTTCGTGGCGGCGTTCGTGGCGATCATCGTCGCCGTGCGCCTACTGGCGCTCGACAGCTTCGCCGTCGGCCGGGTGGAGGGGTTGTTCTCGCCGGAGATGAAACCGCTGCTGCTCTACCTGGTGCTCGTTTTGGCGGTGATCATATTGACCGAGGTGTTTAGTAACACCTTGGTGTCAGCGACGTTCTTTCCGACGGTCTATGTGTTGGCCGAGAGCGCCGAGCTCTCTCCGTTGGAGCCGATGCTGGCGGTCTCCCTGGCGAGCACCTGCGCCTTCATGACCCCCATCGCCACCCCCTGCAACGCGCTGGCCTATGGCGAGATGCGCGGTGTTTCGCTACGGCGCATGATGTTGCTCGGGTTGGCGCTCAATCTGATCGGCGCGGTGTTGATAAGCACCTGGCTGCGCTTGATAATCCCGCTCGTATATTCCTGATTTCGTTTAGTCGCAGTGCAGGGTGGTGGGCACCGTGCCCTTGGGGCAGTCGAAGAGGAACATCTCCGGCGTCAACTCCTCGAAATCGGTCAGTACGTCGCGGTAGGCCAGTGAGAGGTCGACCCGCCGTGACGGCATCTGAAACCTGATCCGCATTGGCAGCAGGGCCTCGCCCACGGGGCGCAAGTCGGAGAAATCCACCTGGTAGAGGGGCTCGTCGTCCCTCGCGACGACGACTCTCCGCGGCATCCGATCCTCGGGTGAAACCGAGATGACCTGGCGCTCACCGCGTGTCATGCCGTCCAAGGTGACGTCGTAGTGGCCGGTGCGGCGGTTGAAGGTCACCTGGGAGTCCCGGTATTCGATGAGCGGCGCTTCACCAAGCAGGATCCGCACCACGGCCTCGGTGGGAAGCGGCAGCGGGAGCAGGCGGGCGACATTGGCCGGACAGGCGGGGCCCACATAGCACACTTCGTCGCCACGCTGAAAAGAGGTGAACCACCGCCCGTCACTGACGAGCAGCCCGAGCGAGTCGCCGGTCGGGCTCAACGCCTCGAAACGCAGCGAGGCGGGGCGCGCCGCCAACAGCGCCACGAGGCCTTTTTGCACTCCGTCGCGGCCGTAGTAGTCCACCCGCGCCTCGGCGCTCAAGCTGCCTATCGGCTCCCGCGCGGACCACTCGAGGAGTGGCGCGGCTTCGGTGATTGGTTTGTCGGGCAAAGGATGCTTCGGAGCGCAGCTCAGAGCCAGCAAAATGGCGAGGAGCCAGGCTCGCGCTTTGGGAGGCGAGGTTGAGTGAATCAGGGGGTCTTGTCCTCTTCGAGCAGAGTGGAAATCTCGGTGTCGAAAGTCACCCGGCCGCAGGCTATTTCGCGCAGCGCCACCACGGATTCCTTGTTGCGAGGCGCCGAGATGAGCGGCGGGGGGCCTTTGTGAAGCTGCCGCGCACGTTTGGCGGCCAAAATCGACAGCGCGAAGCGATTCTCAATGGTGTCCAAACAATCGTCGACGGTAACTCGTGCCATGTGTCTCTCCCTCTGGGGCCACCGGAAACGGAGCCCGCTTGATAGCGCCCGCAATGTAGTCAAAACGTTTTGTGAAGTCAATCCTTAAGGGGTAGACTTCGCGGCAGCAGGCGCGTCAGCCAGCAAAGGGGGAGCGACAGTCATGATCCGTGGCACCCGGCCCATTTCGTCCGACAGTTCCGAACGGCTCGACCGCCTCGGCGCGGTCCCGGCTTCGGACGAGCGCGTCCGATTTGCCCACTTGTTCGGCAGCCTGGCGCGAGGCCGCGCGACAAAGCGCTCCGGCATCGATATCGCCGCTTACCTGACGGATGACTCGCTCTCAGCCAACACTCTGCTCGACCTGCAAGCTCTCTTGACCACGGGCGAAGTCGACCGCGCGCTCGCCGAGGCCGATATTGTGCCCCCACGCCTCGTGCCCGACCTCATTCGCATGGCAGGCTTTCGCAGCACCCTGGTTCAGCGCTGCGAAAAGCTCGATCCCGAGCTCGTGGTCGGCGTATTGCGAAATAACCTGGACGGTTTCCTCGCTTTCACGGACATGCGGTTCCTCCCCTGAACCGCGCTAGGTGGAGGAGGGTGCAAATGCGAGACGCTCTTGGGCGGAATCCAACTTCACGCTTCAGGTTGTCATTGGCCGAACTTCGAGAGCTGGTGGCGGCGCTTCGACCTCGGATCGAGGGCGGGCAGCTTCAGCGGATCACCGAGGCCGATGAGCATCGGCTCTATTTGACCATTCGGGGGCGTGAGGCGGGGCCCGGCGATGGTGAGAGGGAGGCCGCGCTCCCCGGGCCGGGGCGCACATGGGAGCTTTTGGCGTGCACTCATCCCCGGCTCTTGGGCTTTTTTCTGACATCGCACCCCAACAAGGAGCGGCCCAAACGGCCGCTCGCGTTCGACGAGCGGCTGAGGGCCACCGTGCTCAACGCCCGGGTGCGTGGGGTCCGCCTGCCCTGGGATGATCGGGTCGTGGTCCTCGATCTCGCGGGCGGCGCCGGGGCTCGCGAGGGCGCGCCGATGGTGGCGCATCAACTGCTGGTGGAGTTGTCGGGCCATCACGCCAACATCTTTTTGCTCACCGGCGAGGGCACGATCCTTGCGTCCTTGAAGCCGAGTGCGTCGCGGCGGCGCGATCTCCGCCCAGGGCAACCCTACACGCCGCCCCCGAGCGGCCCGTGTCCGCAACCGGCCGCTGCTGAAAATGAGCTCCTTGGGCTGCGCGGCACCGGCGAAGAGATTCACCGCGCGGCGGCCGCGCGCTTTGAGGCGGCCTTCCTCCGCCACCACTACGAATCCGAGATCAATGACTTGTCACGCGCGGTGCGCGCGGCGGTACGGCGCGCGCACCGCCTGCAAGCGGGGATCGAGGCCGACCGGGAGAGGGCGCTTGACGCAGAGCTGTGGAGACGGCGGGGCGAGGTGCTCAAGACCATTCTGCATCGGGCGTCTCGGGGGCTCGAGAGCATCCGCGCGGTGGACTATGGTGTCATGCCGCCGGAGGAGATCGATATTCCTCTCGACCCGCGCCTCGATGCTCGTGCCAACCTCGCGGCAATCTTTGGGCGCTACCGGAAGATGGTGCGCGCTCAGGCGGAGTGCGCGCGACGTTTGGCAGAGGTGGCCCCAAGGCAGGCCGCGCTTGCGAGGTTGGAGGAGAGGGTGGCGGCACATGTCTCCAAACGGCCGCCGTGGCCCGGCCTCGACGATCCGGTCGACGAGTCGCGGCGACTAAAGCTCGCCCGGCACGCGCTTGACGCTCTCGCGGCCGAGGCCGCGAAACTCGAGGTCTCGGCGCGCCCTCGGGGCAAGGGGGCACGTCGTGCGCGCCATCGTACCGCGGCGCGGGTGCCTTACAGGCGCTATACGGCCGTGGACGGGAGCGAGATCCTGGTGGGCCGCAAAGGGGCCGACAACGGAACCCTGACCTTTAGGGTGGCGCGTGACAACGACCTTTGGCTGCACGTGAGGGGTGGTGCGGGCTCCCATGTGATCGTGCGCAAGACGAAAGGGCGGCCGATCGTGCGTGAGGTCTTGCTCGACGCGGCATCGTTGGCGATGCATTTCAGCAAGGCGCGCGAAGATACTCGCGCCGAGGTGCACCTGACGTCCAAGCGGCTGGTGCGCCCGCTCACGGGAGCGCCGCCGGGAACGGTGCGGGTGGAGCGGAGCGAGACAATCCAGGTGACCAGGGATCCCGAGAGGCTAGGGCGACTTCTGGCCACGCGGACGTGATCCTCGCTTGCCCGGCCGGCGGGGCCGATTATCCCGGGGCGGCTGTCGTTGCCCGCCGGAGTCGGGGCGCTGCTGTTCCGTGAAGTGCTGGCGCAGCAAATAACCCACCGCGCGTCGCCCTTCGGGGGTCTCGCACATGGCCTCGGCCACGGGGACGTACATCTCGAACTCCACGTCTCGGGCCGACTCCAAAATCTGGTTTACCAGACGGTCATGTTGCATTTTGATAATCTCCGCTTCCGGGGGGTAGCTTCGGGGCTCGAACTCAACACCGTAACGTTTTTGCACGGCGGTGCGGACATGGTTGTTGGCGCCCACCATGAGGGTGATGGCGACACCGGATCGTCCGATGCGCCCCGTGCGCCCCACTCGGTGGACATAGCTCTCGGGTTGTTCGGGGAGTGCCAGGTTAATCACATGGCTCAGGTCGCAGACATCAATGCCGCGCGCGGCGATGTCGGTGGCCACCAGGATGTCTATCTCGCCGCTGCGAAGATGCCCCATGGCGCGTTCGCGTTCTCTCTGGCTCAAGTCGCCGTGGATGGTGTCGACCCGGAACCCGAAGCGGCTCAGATAGATCGCCACGCCGGCCGATTCGGCCTTGGTGTTGCAGAAGACCAGCGTGCTGCGGGGCTTCTCCACCTCCAAAACGTAGAGCAGGTTGCGTGCGGTGGGGATGCCGGGGAAGGGGGCGTAAGCCACATGACGCACCCCTTGCACCACCGAGATGTCGCCGGCCAATTCCAGTCGGACGGGATCGCTGAGATAGCGTTGCGCAGCACGTTCGATCTCCGGGGGCAAGGTCGCCGACAGCAGCATTGTCTGGCGTGTCTTGGGGAGAAAGTCGAGGATCGAGGTCACCTCTTCCCAAAACCCCATCGAGAGCATCTCATCGGCCTCGTCGAGGACCGTGATGCGCACTTCTGAGGCGTCGAAGTTGCCGCGCTTGAGTTGGTCGAGGACGCGCCCCGGTGTCCCCACGACCACGCTCGCGCCCGCCGCCAGTGCCTCATCTTGCGGGCCGTACCCGACCCCTCCGATGACGACCAGAGTCTTGTGTCCATCGGCCTTGACGAAGCAACTGAGTTCACGCTCCACCTGCTGAACCAGCTCGCGAGTGGGGGCGAGCACGAGCGCCTGGACTTTGCCTGTCTTTGGCACGAGGCGCTCCGCCAGAGGGATGCCGAAGGCCGCTGTTTTGCCGCTGCCGGTCTTGGACTGGATGATGAGGTCATGACCTTCGAGCGCCGGGGTCATCACCTCTCGTTGCACCGGTGTCGGCCCCGCGAACCCCAGCTGGGCGATTCCTTCGAGGACCCCGGCGCCAAGCCCGAGCTCGTCGAAGGTGCCCTCGACTCGTTGGGTCCAGTCAACCTCGTGGCTGTCTCGTTCGTGAATATCGGCCGGCCCGGGGCTCCCGGGCTCTTGTGTGCTGTTCTCCAAATTTTTCTCCATTCAGCCGCCTTCAGCGGTGTTTGGGACGATGTGGGGCGATTTTAGGCCAGACATGTCGCGGCTCGTCGATTTCCGTGAGTAGTGGGCGATCCAGCCGGTAGATGTCGGGCAGGAAGTTTATAACTCCCTCGTCGTCCACCACGACTGTCTGATATTCGAGGTAGACCGGGATCGGGCGCCGCAAGCGAACGGTGCGCGTCCGCCAGCTCTCGAGCCAGCCGTCGAGCCGCGCGCGCGCCGGGTGCCGGTCGGCCTCGAGGATGGCGCGGGCGAAGGCTACCTCGTCCTTCAAGTTAACGCAACCGTTGGAGTGCGCGCGCTTCTCGCTTGAAAAAAGGTGGTCTCGTCGACTTCCGTGCAGCGCGATGTAATCACGGTTGTAAATCGGGAAGATGGCGCGCCCGAGAAAGTTCCAAGGCCCCGGCTCCTGATAGTATCGAACCCGCGCCCCGCGGCCGGCCCGTCTGAACCGGTACTCCTCCTTGAAGCCTGAATCATCGAGGAGCCGCGGTTCGATCTCACGCTGTTCGACTCCCGGTGGGACGTTCCAGCGGGGGTTGATTCGAAACTCGGTCAATGTCGAGGAGAGTTCGGGGGTGGGGGTTTCGGGCGAACCCACCAGCGACGGCATCCGCAGCTCGCGCTCTCCCTCGACCCACAGCTCGGTCACGTACTCGGGGATGTTTGTCCTGATGTATGTGCGCCCTAAAACCTCTCTCGTCGGGCTCGTGCGGTGGCGGTGCAACGCGAGCATGATTCGGCGCAGCCACCACTCGGGATCGCGATTGAGGTCGCGGCGAGTGCCCTCATCCATTTCACCCGTCACTCTTCGCCCGCGCGATCTCTGATAGTTTTCGAGTGCACGCCGCATGGTGTCGTCGAAGACGGCTTGGCCCGGCTCGTCGAGGAACCCCATTAGCGCCAGCCGCTCGCGCGCGAGGCCCACCACACCGCTGCGAGTGCCGGGCAAAACAGGGGCCTCCGGCGGGAGCTTTTGTAAGCTCGAGGTGGCCCAGACAAAGCGGTAGCGCTCGAGCGCCGCCACCAGGAGCGCATACTGTGGATGATCCGGCAGCAGGCCCATGAGCGGTGCTCCGGGGACGGAGCCAACCTCGGATCGTGGGTGGGGCTCGCTGCGTGCCAGCCGCAGCACCAGCGTGCTCGGTACTCCTCGCCCTGGGCTATCGTCGGCGGTGTCTTGGATGAAGCGCAGGAGGCCGGCCGCCAGCCGGACATCGAGCCGCTGGAGTGCGGTGACATACAGTTGCGAGGTGCGCGCGATGTCGTCCAGGCGCTCTTCGATTTCGGGCTCGAAAGGGGGACTGTCGGGGACGGTCCAGCCTTTGGGGGGGGTCCAGATGGCCGGGGGGCGGCGGAGCGCCGCCCTCAGTGTCTTTGTCTTCTCGACCAGTTGGCGGACCTCGGCGCAGCGGTATCCGTCGGGGCGGATGCCGTGGCGCGTGACTTCGACGACCAGGCGGGCCGCCTCCTCGCCGCTTGGGCTGAGTTCGCCGCGGGACATGAACAACGTTCGCCCCCCGTTGCGGCGGTAGAGGAGCCTGAGCTCACGCGCGACGTTCTCGTCGCGCTCCTCTTCGAGAAAATCCTCTAGTGAAGTCCCTACTTCGCGCTTGGCCGTGAGACGGCGGAGCTTTGTTTCGGCTCTCAAAGCCAGCCAGTGGGCGAGCTGTTCGGTCTCTTGCGGGCCGCTGTGAGCCTTGGCGGGCAACAGCAGGGCGATGAAGATGACCCCCAATGTCGTTGCGCGTCCATACGCGCTCATGGCGCGACCCTTTCCCGGGAGCGTTCGGTGAGCCTCGAGTGAGCGGGGGTTCCCAACTTGTCGGCTAATCCTGGCAAACACGGACGGATTGGACCTGTCTCCACCCGCTCGCTTAAGAAAAGAACCGGCGCTTATGGCTACGGCTCGGTGGTGGTTTGTTCTGCCGCGGCGGCCCCACCCGTTGACGAACAGATGCTAATCAACAACCATGATCATTGTCAACGTGCGCGCAAGCGCCCATGATCGTCGGTTCGTTCTGAGGAGCGAGCGTGTGGAGTCGCGTGCATGTGCAAGGAAACAAGCCGAATTAGGCGCAGTCGTAGCAGCGCTACGTCGAGCACTAATTCGGTGCAGGTGACGCCG
>PWKZ01000267.1 GCA_003559575.1 Bradymonadales bacterium
GCGTGCATGTGCAAGGAAACAAGCCGAATTAGGCGGAGGCGTAGCAGCGCTACGTCGAGCACTAATTCGGTGCAGGTGACGCCGCAGATGTGCGTGAATCCGCGCGCGAATACCAGGATGGACCGACGATTATGGCGCCTTTGGGCTTCTGGAGGCCTCTCTCAGGAGCTCCCGAAGGAGCATCCGTCCTGAAGTCGAACCAGGTCGTGCATGGCCTGAATGGTCGCCGGCGTCCCGGCATACAGCGTCCGGCTGGAGCGCGGTTTGACCAACAGAGTCGGCCAATCGGGCGGCTGGCCTTGACCATTGAGCAATGCCCCCCCGGCTTCGGCCAAAATACAGGCGGCGCCCGCGATGTCCCAGATGTTGGTCCGCCCCACGAAGGCGGCGTCCATTTCACCGGCCGCCACTAACGAAATATGATGCGCCATGCTGCACAACGAGCGCACCCGCCCCTCGAACCCTTTGAGCCGCGCGCGCTGAAAAAAGGCGCTCGGCACTGCTATCTGGCTGCTCGAATCGAGCGTGCGCGCCTTTGAGACCTCGAGGGCAATTCCGTTGCGCGTCGCTCCCTGTCCCCGAGCCGCACGGTAGAGCCACCCATCGGCGCCCCCAAGAAGCGGCATGTGGACCACCCCGGCCACCGGCTGGGCGTCGACCATGATGGCCAGTGAGACCCCCCAGAAGGGGAGCCCTCGGGTGTAGGCCGCCGTGCCGTCGATGGGGTCGACCACCAGGACTGCGGCCGCCTCCTCGGGAGGCCAAGCTTCCCATTGACTATCGGGGGTCTCCTCTTCGCCGAGCACACAAAACCGCCGAGGATCAGGCTCGAAGGCCCGCGCCCGCTCCGTCACGAGCTGCTGGCACGCGCGGTCGGCCTCGGTCACCGGCGAGCGGTCGCCCTTTTGCTCCACCGCCACATGGCCGCTCAACCGCATGGCCAGCGCCGTGGTCTCGCGCGCCAGATCTTCGAGCCAATCGAGATCGGGGATTTCAGCCGGCACAGGTTCCTCCTCCCGTCTATTTCCTCAATCCTCCACCCTTTTCCGGGACGCGGTGGATAATTGAGGTATTGCCGCCATGATTGGCGACGCGCGGTGAGTTTCCATCGAAAACATGCCCAACTCAAGCCAATAATCCACCACCATAATCGTCGGTTCGTTCTGAGGAGCCCCGCTAAGTGGAGGCGCGTGCATGTGCAAGGAAACAAGACGTTCTTAGGCGCAGTCCAACGCAGCGCTCACGTCGAGCACTAACTCCGTGAAGGTGACGCCGCAGATGTGCGTGAATCCGCGCGCGAATACCAGGATGGGCCGACGATTATGGCGACGCGTCGCCTTGACATGGGGACAGGAACAGTTGTATCCCCGCTCGTGTTGCGGGTGCCCTCGAGTCGCGGCCTTGGATCTCGCCAGCACCGCGAAAAAAGGGCCCGCTCGTGGGGCACCGACAAGGACCAAAGGCATGAAGCCGACTCATCTAAATTGCTTGTTCTGCCTTCTGCCCGCGCTTCTCATCTCGATCGCCTCCCCCAGAATGGCTGCCGCCGATCCCCGGGAAGAGAGCGACCCGTTGGCGGCCGCCGAAAAGCACGAAGAAGATCCGGCGATAGCGGAGCCTGGCGATGAGAGACTCGGCGGGAAGAGGCTCGCCGACGGAACGCTCCAGTTGACCCTGGCCGATTGCCTCAGAATCGCGTTCGAGAAGCACCCCGACGCTCGGCGCGCCCGCATTGCCGTCACACGTGCCACCGCCGACGCCAAATCGATCCGCGGCGCCTACGGCCCGACTCTGCAGGCTGATGGGACGCTCATGGTCTGGCATGATGAGCTGGTCGCCGACTTCGGCGGCCTGGATGCCGAGATCGAAGCGACCACCCCTCCGTCACCCGAGTCACAGTTCGACCTGTGGGTGTTGCAGCAGTTCGTAGGCTTGTCAAACCTGATGGACGCGTTCGGAGGAGCCTCCGACATGGTGCTGCGCAAGCGGCTCACCTATGGAGTGACGCTGCGCCTGACACAGCCTCTGACCCCGCTCTACCAAGTGTATCAAGGCTACAAGGCCAGGCGCTCGCAGGTCCGGCAAGCCGAACATCACGTCGCGACCAAACAGGCCGACATTGCGCTCCAGGTGGTGACTGCCTACTACGCGGTTTTGCAGGCGCAAGCCTATGGCATCATCGCCGCCTCGGCGGTGGAACAGATCGAGGCCCACCTCACGCGGGTGCGCTCATTTTATGAGCAAGGGGTCGTCGGCAAGAACGAACTCTTGAAGGTCAAGGTTGAGCTTGCCAACGCCCAGAAATACGTCATCGAGGCCGAATCGAGCCTGGCAGTGGCCCGCGCCAACCTGGCAGTCCAGATGGGGCTCGACGCGAGCGAGGCGCTGACCTCGGCCCCCGATGATCCGAGCGATGACCTCCCTGTGGTCTCGGTTACCATTGAGGAGGCCCGCCGCGAAGCGCTTGGGCGGCGGACCGAGCTTCTGGAGATCGCCGCCGGCATGATGGCCGCCGAACACGGGGCGCGAGCCGGCTGGTGGGATCTCGTTCCGCAGCTCGTGCTGCTGGCACAGTACGACCATGTGGGAGGCCAAGGCCGATTGGCCCAGGCCGACTCCTTCTTCGCCGGGCTCGCGCTCTCCTGGGAGGTCTGGGACTGGGGCCGGAAGTACCACGCCGCGCGCGCCGGCGATCTGCAAGTAGAGGAGATCCGGCTCCAACGCGAACGAGTCGAACAACTCTTACAGCTTGACATCGCCGACAAATACCACCGCCTGCGCAGCGCCGAGAAATCGTTCAGGGTGGCCCAGGTGAGCATTGAGCAAGCCGAAGAGGCGCTGCGGATAGAGCGCGAGCGGTTCTCGGTGCAAGCGGCGACTACTACCGAAGTGCTCGACGCCGAGGCCAACTTGACACGCGCCCGCGCCAACCGCGTCAACGCCTACTACGGATACATGCTGGCGCGCGCCGAGCTGCGCCGCGCCATGGGGCTACCACTGCTAGCCGACGAAGAGTGACCCGCGCCGCCGCGCCACTAGCACCACCGAGACAAGGAGCAACAAAACGAACCCGGTCGCAGCCGGCCCGCGCTCCGCGAGCTGCGCGCTGCTGCAGCCTCCCCCTCCTTCCGCCGCGGGCGGGCCCGCCTCGGGCGGCTTGACGGCCGGCGGGTCGTCGTGGGGGGGCTCGGCGACATCCTCGGCCGGCGGGTCGTCGTGGGGGGGCTCGGCGACATCCTCGGCCGGCGGTGCGACGACATCCGCCTCACGCGGGTCTTCATCCGGCACCACCGGATCGCCGGGGTCCTCTTCGAGACAACGAACGCTGCAGCGCCCTCCAAGCGAACAGAAGACCTCGGGCAGGGGACATTCGGGGGTGGCGTCCGGGATCTCGCACTCCTCGTCGGCCGTACACTCGGGGGTGGAGTCGATGGTGAATTCGTCCATGATCCGACCGCCCGGAGTCTTGGCCACCACGTGCATGAGGGGCCCCTCGACGTCCACCAGCAGGTAGTTCTCAATCATCTCGTTGTAGATCACCTCGTGCGGATCGGGGGACGGCGCGCCGATGTCGTAGAGCGGCGCACCACCGCCGCCGGTGATGACATAAGGGATGCCGTTGCCGGAAATTCCGCGCTCGTAGTAGTGATCGTGCCCGGAGACGATGAAATCGACGCCCATCTCGCGGAAGAAAGGTAATAGCTCGCGCATCTGACCGCTGCCGCGACGGTTCTCCTTGGAGCTGTAGGGCCCCACGTGAGTCACGACGATGATGTGATCGACGTCCGGGTTTTGGGCCGCCACCCGCAAATCCTCGTGCAACCACTCGAGTTGGTTGTCGCTGAAACAGGTGTTGGTGAACTGGTGGCGTTCCATCACGCACCAGTCCCAATCGTGGGAGTGAACGTGTCCGTCGAGTACTTGAATGTGCACGTTACCGTAGACAAAGGAGTAGTAATAGCCGGGATCCGGTGAGTTGTCGGGGAGCACGAAGTTGGCCTCGAAGAGTGGGGCGATACCATCGTGCTCCTCGTGGTTGCCGATCACCGGATAGAACGGAGTGCGGCGCATGAGGTGATGCTCGATCTCGAAGAAAGTGTCCCACTGCTCCAGCTTTGCCCCTCGCGAGACCAAATCGCCGGTGTGAACGTAAAAGCGAAGATCCGGTTCCTTGAGCATGGCCTCGACGACAGTGGCGTGGATGTCGTGGCGCGTCCGCGTGTCGCCGTACAGCAGGAACCGAAAGGGGGTCCCGGACTCGACCGCCGTCGGAAAAGCCGCCATCTCCGTCAGGAAGGTCTCCTCGCCATCGTGAAGCGCGTAGTAGTAGATCTCGCCCGGCTGTAGACCCTCGAGCAATATCTCATGGCGTACACTGTGCTCGGCGGGCACCACCTGCTCGCTCATATCGCTGGAGAGCCCCCACCTCAAGACGGGCGCCGCGGGCGTGGGGTGTTCCCAGACCACGACGATACTGTTTTTGGTTGGACTTTGAAGGTAGGGGCCGCGCGAGACGGTCTCCGCCCGTAACGCGGTGCCGGAAAAAAGCACTGCCGCGGCCAATGTCAACGCGGTCATCATTGCAGGTGAAAACTGAGTCCTCATCGCGCCTCCCCGGGGCCGTTCGAGCAATCACCTCCCCGGCCTAAACGAGGAGGCGCCACCGGCCATGATGCGCGATCGCGCGCCCCCTTGCAACTTGCCTCACAGATAGCGGAGCCTGATGCGGATCGCGCGCCGGGGCACATTCAACGGGAATGCGGCGTCATCGTATTTGGGGGGGCCAAAGGTGGCGGGGGCATCGCGCGAAGCCCCGACCCCCTCGCGCGGGATCCCCAAAAAGTTCGTGTCCACCTTGCCGTTCTCGTTTTCGTCGTGCAAAACTGCGACGGCATATGTGCCGAACGGTAAATCATTGAAGATCGTTACCGCCCGGCGTTCGACAGGCCGAATAGTTACAACGGAGAGCGCCTTGGCGGTTTGGCTTGGGAAGCCTTCACTGTTGTTGTAAAGCGCGACACGAACCACCCCGTCGTTGTTGCGCAATCCCTCGATGGTGACCCGCAACGCGCCGGTGTCGTCGGCAGACGCGGCCGGGGCGGCGGTTCCCATGGCGAGGAGTAAAGCAAGTATCAAGAAAACAGTCTTCACCTTTGGCTCCTTTGGTTCAGTTCAAGCGTCGGTCTCGTCCGATGATCGCGAGCTCGGAAAGCCCCAACCACCATCAATGAGGTCCAGTTATGTCCGGCCAGATAATCTTCTTCGTTCTCGTGGCCACCTGGGTGGCCTTTGATACTTACATTCTCATAACTCGCGACGGCCGTCAGCGCCTCCCGGTCGAGGAGCGAGTCTCCAAATTCGTCATGGTGAGCTGCATCATTGTCGGCATGGCACTCCCTGTCATGTTGAGCGAGAGCGCCCAGGCAGCCTGGCAGGAACCCTTCGGACCACTCCGCCGGTTCGGGTTGCTCGTGATGTTGAGCGGTATCCTGGGGCGCGTCTATATCATCCGCTGGTTCGGCGCCGGCTTCACGGTGGAGGTCCGCACCCCCTCCCACCTCCACACAAGCGGCCCCTATCGCCATATCCGCCACCCTGCGTACGCCGCCGAGCTCACCATCGCCCTGGGGGTTGCGCTGGCGTTTCTACACCCGATCACCTCATTGCCGGCGATCATTCTGCCCACCTTCGGGCTACTCTTTCGTATTCGAGCCGAGGAGCGCGTTCTCCGCAAGACGCTCGGCGAAGACTACCACCGCTACGCCGCACGCACCAAACGTCTGATCCCTTTTGTTTACTGAGCGAGCTGCCCCGGCGAGTCACGGGGTTTTCGCGCGCAAAGCCTCGCGCGCGGTGTTGCAGTCGGGCTCTCCGGTCAGTCGGAGCATCGTGAATGTACTCGCCTCCAACTTGGGAGTCTTCGGGGGGCTCCCCGTCAAATTGGGGTTGTCGCTCGCGAGGAGCACCTGCTCATCGGTCCAATCGGCCCGCCCCTCGATGAGCAAATCGCTCACGACAAATCCGTCGAGTTCATAGGAGGTGCGCTGGACGATGAAAAGTCGCCCTTGGGTGAGACCCGTGACAATCATTGTGACACCGGGCTCACCGTCCTCGTCCTGGTCGAATACGCGGGGATCGTCCACATCCACAGGGAGCGATTCGTCGGCCTTGGATTCCAACACCGCCCCCCGCACATCGAAGTGCCGCGGCTGGAAAAAGCGCCACCCTCGCTCTTCCCGGGTCAGGGTCGCCGAGAGCGTCGCTTGCGGGATCGACCTCACAAACGCGTCAGGGACCAAGACATCGACCATTCCTTCCGCTCCATTGTCGATGTCGATTCCACAGAGAGTCGTCACGAGCGTCAACTGGCCGTTTTCGTGCTCCTCAATCTTGACCAGGCTGATTGATGTGGTGGACGTCTCTTTCATTCCAAGCACCGGCAAGTCGCTCAAGGACGAATAAAACCGCCGCTGCGCCCAATAGCCGGCGAGCGGCGGGCGCTCATGCGGGACTTCGGCGTCGCTTCCCCGTGAGCCCTCAACCGCATCCGAGCGATCAGGTGCGCCGAAGTCGCCCTGCGCATCACCCGCCAAACCGGCCGGAGGTTGATCAACCGAGGGAGTGCCATCACAGACCCCAAGAGTCAAAAGAACCAAAAGCATCAAAACAACTTGGCCAACCCGCCGCATACCGACCACCGTCACCCTCACTCGCCGAGAACATGTGGATCAGAACTCGAGATGAAAAGAAGCCCCCAAGCCGACTATCACACCGCTGCTGCGAAACCCCGGATAGCCCGGATTATTGCTTTGAAGACCTATTGACGACGCGATCCGCTCCCCGGTCAACACATGATCGCTCTCTGGAAACTCATCCGGAATGAGAGTGGGATCCTTGACCACCCTGCGCGGAATCAACCACTGCGCCTGAACATTGAGCCCGCCCCCGATGGCGACCCGCCCCAGATCGAAACTCGACTCCCAACCGAGCGCCACCCCGACTCGATCATTGTCCACGTAGTTGCGCCGGCCACGGCTCTCAGGCACCGGGGTCGGCACCCATGAGAGAGACAGCCCCGCCCGATGCTCCCGAAACGAGACCTCGCCGGAGGCCGCGATTGTCACCGTGTCCGACCATCTCGGATCGGTCTTGCCCTTGTGCCTGTCTCGATAGTCGGACCACATCGCCCACAGCACGCTCAACGCCGCGCTCCAGCTCGGCCCTTCCTCCTGCTCCTCGAACCACGCCACGCCCGCGCTCACCCGAAGGGGCAGGTAGCCGTAGGCAAACTCAAAGTCCTTGATGAGCGAAGACTCACCCTCGGGATAGTCGTATCGCCAGAACTGGAGATCCGAGCGACCATCCACCCCTGACTGGGCCGCCAAATGAACTGTCGAGGTCAGCCGCAACCCGCGCCAAGGAGAAACGCTGAGGCCAAAGTGCGGCACTACACTGAAAGTTATCTCGGTGGTGGAGTTGATCTCGTTTTTCTGCTGGTTGCCGGCGTCCGGGACAAACAACTCGGTGTGCGCCACCGTGGACGACCACAGCGTGAGCCCGGCCCCGAGACTCAACCACTCGAGCGGACGGCCCCCAAATCCGAACACGAACCCGGCGATCTCCAGCCGATCCTCAAACAACTCGAAACGCAACGAGTTTGAAAAGTATTGCTCGCGCTCGTCATTGAAAAATGGGCGGTGAGCCTGAAACCTCTGCAAAGGGAAGAGGGCATAGAGACCGAAGGCCAGCCGCCCGTCCAAGAAGGGTTTGGTGCTGCCGATGGCGAGGTAGAGATCGGTCTGGGACGGATCGTGGTGGCCGCGGGGAGATCGCAACTTGTCGGTGGGCAGTGGGCGAAACGAACGGCCGGCGCTCTCTCCACCCACGGGGAGGGCGTCGTAGATCTCAGCGCTGATGTCGCTGCCCGGAGGCCGAGACTCGTAATCGATCCGTAGCCGACCGAGCGCCGCCAAGAAATCGAGTCCGAAACGGTTGGGCTGATAGGGCAGCAGCGCCGGGTTGAAGTAGCTCACGGCGGCCCCCGTCCCCACAACCCGCGCGGTGAAGGGCTGAATGCTGTTGGCAGCCCCCATGATCTCCAGCACAGGGGCGGCCTCAACCACCGCGCTGGAGAGGACGACGAGCACACCGAAAACAAGCGCGCGCAACCTACTTGTCATCTCAACATACCTCTCAATGGGCGGCGACCGCGCCACCAGTCTCACAACGCCCAAAACACCCGGTCGAAGAGTGTAGCACATGCCAAGGCTCTCTCGTGATCCTCAATCCTCCACCGCGTCCGTGGACCGAGGGGAATGAGGCGGGTGCAAGTGCAAGGAAGCAAACCAAATCGAGCGGAGGCGTAGCAGCGCTACGTCGAGCATCGATTTGGTGAAGGTGA
>PWKZ01000057.1 GCA_003559575.1 Bradymonadales bacterium
CCCCGCAACGTCGCGCACCGCGAAGTAGCGGATTAGGCCGGGAGGGAAAACGACGCGAGCGGGCTTGACGTCCATCATGGAAGGAACCCGTAACGCACGGGGGTAATCTGCCTGCTCGACCATCACCATCAGTAGCTCCCAAGTGCGTTCGCCAGTCCCGGCCGAGCGAGGCGCACTGGTGCGCCCAGAATCACCACGAAGCCATGCCCCGCGCGCCCCAGCGTTCGCCCCCTCCCCCACCCCGGCCGCCACCAAGCCCCGCCCTGAGAGCCCCCACGGAGCCACAACCACCCCCAAGCTACAGCGATCACAGCACTTGACACGCCAACCGAGTTCCCTTGTAATGAGTTCTATAGACTCGCGGAGCTGTCGCCCGCTCAACCGGTTCCCGTTGCGGCTCACAAACAGTGGCGCCTCTGGAGCAACGCCCTCTCCCTTGGCCTGCTTCCAACGGAGAAGCTTGTCGAGTTTGGCCCGCAGACTGTCTGGCAGGACGACCTGCTGCGCGCTTTGGTCGTCGTTGCTCCGTTTGAACACGCGCAGCTGCAAGCTCCGTCGGCAACGGCCATCCGGATAGAAGACGTCGCCGACATCCAGGGCAAGCAGCTCATGCGAGCGCAAACCGGTGGCGAGGGCCGTCGCGATGATGACGTGATCCCGAAAGCCACTCCGGTGCTCGCCAGTGGTCTTCAGGAGCAGCCTCTGCTCCCGATCGGTCAATGTCCTCGGTGCCGTGTTGATGCTGTCTGCGTAGTGGGCCATGGCAATTTCTCCCTTCTTTGCCCTTTCGGGCGTTCTTCATCCAGGCATGGGACACGCCACAGCTCAAGAGCTTTGTCGGAAATCACGAGATATCACGTTGGGTTGCCAGGCTCGCCCTCAGGGTTGACGTGCAAGCACTGATCATCTTATACCTTAGCCGCAGATGTACCTTTGCCGCGAGGAGAAGATGCCAGAGCAAAGCACCGAGAGGAAGATTCACATCCGGGTCGAAGAAGGTCTGCATCGCCGACTGCGGATCCGCTGCGCCGAGCTCGACACCACGATCCAGGACTTCGTGGTCAGGCTCCTCGATCGGGAGCTGGTGGACGACGGCGGTGCGAATCGCGACGGCACCCGCCAGGAGGAGCAAGACCGATGACCCGAAAACGACGCCCCCAGGGCGATCCCATCGAGCACGAAATCGAGCTGGCGCTCAATCCGGGGGCCTTCATTCCGTATGGCGCCTCCTTCTCATTCGTGAGCGAGCTCGACGGGGTTGCCACCAAAATCGCCAAGCTGATCAGCAGCGACCCGGCACGCGCCACCGCTCTGCACGAGACCTTCCTCGCGGCGTGCTACCTGAAGATCGAGGAGCTCGACGACTCCAGCGGCAGCTTCGGCCAGTTCGTCGATGAGCTCTATTGTGGGTGGATCAAGGCGCGCCAGGCCAACAAGGCCGATCCCAACGAAACCGCCAGGCAACTGCTGACCTGGATAGACCAGGACGATTACGGCTTCTGCTACCGACTCGAGATGGACGCGGTGAAGGTCTTCAACAAGGCCAACCTCGCCGCCTTCGTAAGCCTGGTCCGCGAACGGTTCGACGCGGCAGCGAAGAAAAGCATAAAAGAAGATGGCAAGCTCCGGGAGCGTCCCGATTACCTCCGCCGCCGCTGGGGAGAGGTCCTGCGCACGCTCTATGCGGCCCAGAAAAATGTCGCGGACTACGTTGCGCTCACCGAGGAGACCGGCCTCGCGGCGAAGGACTGCCACGCCATCGCCACGCTGCTCGTCTCCAAGCGCAAACCCGAAGATGCCCTCACCTGGGTGGAACGCGGCTTCGAGGTCGACAAACAAGACCCGCACGGATCGATGTCCAGCCACGACCTCGCCAAGCTCAAGCGCGACCTTCTGACCAAGCTCGGCCGAGGTGACGAAGCGCTCGACGCTGCCTGGGCCGATTATCGCAAGCACCCGAGCACCTACACCTACGACGACCTCATGAAATATGTACCCAAAGGCCAACGGAAGCAGTGGCACAAAAAAGCCATCGAGGCAGCAATGGGCGGCGATCTCCGTTCCATCATGGATCTGCTCCTCAAGACCAAGGAGCTGGATCGCCTCGCCGAGCTCGTGCGTCAGGCCAAGGACGACGACCTGGAGGACTTGAGCCACTACGCCACCGAGCCCGTGGCCAAGAAGTTCGAGAAGCCCCACCCCGATCTGGCGGCCCGGCTCTGGCGGGCCCAGGGGCTGCGCATCGTCAACGCCAAGAAGAGCAAGTACTACGACGCCGCGCTCTCCAACCTCGAAAGCGCCAAGCGATGCTTCGAGCGGGCCGGGCAGCAAGACGAATGGAGCAAGACCGTGCGCCAGATTCGCGCCGACCACCACCGCAAGAGCAGCTTCATGCCGGGGTTCGAACGCCTGGTCGACGGTATGGGACCGAGCGACGAGCCCTCGTTCCTTGAGCTCGCCAAGGCACGGTGGAGCGCGAAAGAGCGGAGAACCCGATGAAGAAGAGAAGCGATGAAACGACAGCGGAGGATCTAGACGCCCTGATCGAAGAGATCACCACTGACGCCTACGGAGATGACGAGCAGATCTGGGCCTTTCACTGCGCCTTCGAGGACGGTATCGAGCTGCCCTGCGATGCGTTCGTCATCGGTGAGCCGGTCTCCGTGATCGGATTTGACTACGACGGAAACCAGCGGCGCGGGCTCGTGGCCCGATGCAGAAGGGAAGACCGCTCGGAGCACACGGTGTCTGCATCCGAGGTCACGCTCGCGGAGCAATCCAAAGGCGGTCATCTCGTCGCCGCTTACCGCAAATGGTCGGGGCTCGATCCCTGGCCTGAGCAAGCAACCCCACCCTCTCGCAAGAAACGCCGGCACAAGGTAGCAGCTACGGACCTCGATTTGAGTGGCCCGATCGAGCTGGTCGTCCTATCCGTAAAGGAGAAAGCCGCCAGATGCCGCCTCGTGGGCAGCGGCCGTGTCATCACGTTGCGTGCGAGCAGGCTGTGGGACATCGTGCCGGGCGAGATCGCGGTGGTGAAACCGCGCAAGCAGTGGACCTACGCTGGACACCCGTATCTTTCCGGCGAGATTGAATCTTCGCGCATCGACGTCGACGCGTTGGGGCTGGCTCCGCTGAAGCGTGAGGACCAGGGACTCTGGACACCCGAGGAGCACTACTGGGGCGAAGACGACGAGCCAATCGAGGAGTGGGCCAAGCCGATCATCGCCCGCGGTCCGAGACCGTCGTTCGAGATGGAGCAGGTCGTGCCCGGCCGAGACCCGGATGATTTCGATTCCGATCCGATCTGCGAGTCCAACGACCTGAAAGATAGTGGTGATCCGGTTGGAGCCAAGCAGATACTGATGGAGCTTTGCCAGGCGGATCTGCGCTGCCTCGACGCCCACGCCCATCTCGGCAATTTCGTCTTCGATAGCTGGGCCAAGGAGGCGATACGCCACTATGAGGTCGGCGTGCGCATCGGGGAGCTCACCCTCGGGCCGGACTTCGAAGGCCTCCTACCCTGGGGGCACATCGACAACCGGCCTTTCATGCGCTGCATGCACGGGTTCGGGTTGTGCCTGTGGCGACTCGAACGATTCGAGGAGGCAGAGCGCGTCTTCGAACGGATGCTCTGGCTCAACCCGACGGACAACCAGGGCGTGCGCTTCTTGATCGACGATGTGCGTGCCAAGACGGCATGGGAAGACCGCGAAGCAGAGTGAGGCGGAGGATGGGCGCAAAAAAACGAGACCAGAACAGACGTTGGCGGGTGGAGCCAACGCCGACGATGGAGACGAGATGAGACGATACTACTCTGACGGGACCATCCCCACGCTCGATGCCGCGCTCATCGAGCACATGAACGCCGACGATCTCAAGAAGCTGGCCAAACACACCAATCAGAAGATCCCGACAAGGAAGGCCGACTCTACATCTGCGAAAAGCAGTATGGATCGCTGGGGTACGAAGGCGGTGAGCATATACTCGATGAGCGCTACCTCCTGGCGTTCCTGCTCGAATATGCGGCCACTCTCGGGGTGATCGATGTCGCGCTCATCCCGCCGGCCGGCGCGCGCTACAACTACGGCGGCCTCTGGGGCACTGACGAGCTGGTCTATTTCAGCCGATACGACGGGTTGATGTACTTCCGCATCACAGCGCTCGGTGCCTATTGTCTCGGCATCGAAGACGAGTACCAGCCCGCCCCGGTGGAAACAAAACCGGTTCTTAGCGTACTCCCGAATCTCGAAATCACCGCCATCGGCGCCGAGCTCGAGCAGGGCGACCGCATCGCCCTCGACACCTACGCAATCCAGGTTTCGGATCTCGTCTGGCGGCTGGACCAATCGAAGCTGCTCGCCGCTGTCGAAGAGGGGCGCCCCATCGACGAGGTCCGGGAGTTTCTCAGTGCGCGCAGCAGCGTAGAGATCCCAGATACGGTCACACGCCTTCTCGATGATGTGGCGGAGCGCAGCAACAAGATCCGGGACCAGGGTCTGGCCCGGCTCGTCGAATGCGCCGATCCCGCTTTGGCGGCGCTCATCGCCAACGACTCGCGGACACGCAAGCATTGCATGTTGGCAGGTGAGCGGCACCTCGTGGTGCCGGCCTCCTCGGAAGCCGCATTCAAGCGCACGCTGCGAGAGGTCGGCTATCTGGTAGCCATGGGCGAGGTCAAGACGGCCAAACCTCGCCGAAAGGCCTCGGCCAGGAAATCGGCATCGCAATCGGTTGGAGCCTGACAGCATGGGCGTCTCTCCCGACAATGCCCTGGTGGTGCAGAGCGACTGCAGCGTTTTGCTCGAGCTTCACTCAGCCCGCGCAGAAGAAGCCCGCGAGGCCATCGCCCCATTTGCCGAGCTGGTGAAGAGTCCCGAGCATGTTCACACCTACCGCTTGACGCCGCTATCCATCTGGAATGCACGTGCGGCGGGGCTCGATGCTGCCGAGATGGTGGCAGCCCTCCATGAACACGCTCGATATCCAGTGCCCGAAAACGTGGACCAAACCGTCTATGACCTGGCGGGACGCTTTGGTCGCGTCGTCATCACCCGCGACGATGGGATGCTGCGATGCACCTGTGGGGTGTCACAGGGCGGCCTATATGATCCCCGAGAGGGCGGCCAAACGGATCCGACTCGGGGTGACTCGGTGCGGCCAAACGGATCCGGGTGGGTGCGGCCAAACGGATCGGGGTGAGAGCGGCCAAGCGGATCCTCGTGAGAGCGGCGAAACGGATCATCATGAGTGCGGCCAAACGGATCCTCGCGAGAGTAGCCGGACAGCGCTGACAAGAGTCGTGTTCGCGTAGCACTCCGTACCCGCCACTGAACGTCCTCTCTATCGCAGCTGCGCGACATATCGGAAGTGGCTCCTTGGAGCCTTGGTGGCTTGTACGAAATTGGCGAGCCTCCAGGTGGTGGGGTTTGTCCTACCGATGGAGGTGAGCATGAGCAGGAAGAGGACGGAGATGCATCGATTGCAGGAGTTGGTGCGATTGCACCGGCTGGGCGAGACGTGTCATCGGGCGGCGAAGCTGCTCCGGATGGGGCCGAACGTGGAACGGAAATACCGTGTCGCGTTACAGGCCGCGGGGCTTCTCGACGGGAGGGCTGATGAGCTGCCTTCTCCCGAGGAGCTGAAGGCGGCGGTGGAGAAGTACTGTCCGGGTAAGTCTGCGCCTCAGCAAGTTTCTTCGGTCAAGCCGTGGCTTGAGAACATCGCAGAGATGCAGAGGTGAGAATGTCAACTCGCACTGGCCCCACTTGATCCCGAAAGTTGGCCCCACCTGGGCCGTGGTTGAGGGGGCGTAGCCCCCGGATCCTGGCGGGTGCCCGTGGGGCACCCGCCGTCCTGGTGTTTCCCCCGCCCCAGCGGGGCGGGGCGCCCCCCTAGGGGGGCGAGATTTCGGCATACAAGTGCGTGTTTCTTCTTCTGCTGTGGATGCTCACTCCTTTCGCTTCGAGGTTTTCTTTTGTGTCCGGGCGAGGGTTTCCTGCAAGCGGATGGAGGAAGTGCCGGTATCAATGATGTGCGCCCGGTGCGTGATTCGGTCAACGATAGCGCGGCAGAGCCGCGGGTCGGGGAACATGTTGGTCCACTCACTGAACGGCAGATTCGTTGTGACTACGAGCGGTCGCAGTTCGTGCCGCTCGCCCAAGACGCGAAACAGCAATTCCGCATCCGAGCGAGAGAGCGGCAGGTATGCCAACTCATCGATGATTAGCAGGTCGACGCGGCTGTAGCGTCTGATAACACGTCCCAGTTCACGGGCATCGCGGGCCTCGACCAGTTCGGTCACTAAACCGGCGGCGGTGTTGAAACGCACACGGCGGCCGGCAGCTGCGGCGGCCATACCAAGCGCAGTCGCCAGGTGAGTCTTACCTGTGCCTGGTTCACCGAGGAAGAGGATAGGCTCAGCCTTGTCGATGTATTCACCATTTGCGAGCTGACGCAGCTGTGTTTCAGGCAGGTGCGGGGCTCGGGAGAAGTCGAAGCCGTCAAGCGTCTTGAGCACGGGGAAGCCCGCCTCCTTCGTGCGTCGCTGCGCGCGACGTTGGCGCCGCTGCTCCGACTCGGCCTCGAGTAGCTAGATCAGATAGGCCATATGGCTGCGTCCCTGTCGAGCAGCTTCCTCGGCCTGCTGGCTCGCAAGGCGCGCAATGGTCGGCAGCTTGAGGCCCCGGCACAGCGCAGACAACTGTTCGGTTTCGATGGCGGCGATGCTCATTGTTGCACCTCCTCATATCCGCTGCGGCCTAGCAGAGTGTCGTAATCGCCTAGGCCGGGCACCGGGCGATCATAACGGCCCAACTGTCCCAGAGCTCTCAGTCGCTCGGCGGGCGGTGGATCTTCGTCTGTCAACTGGCGGGCCGGCAGCGCAATGGCGCTGGCATCGCAGGTGCCCAATTCCAGGGCGAGTTCCACCGCGGTTTGTACGGCGTCGGGCAGTATTTCTCGGTTTAGCAGCAACACGGAAAGAAGCTGGCGTGTCCCCTCCGTAGCTCCGTAGGAATCCCTCTGTTGCCGTAAGAGTTCGTCGTAGCAAGCGGGCCAGCGGCCTCGGTCACGCAGCTGGCGCAATGGGCGACTACGATCCAACGCACCGGGCTTGTTCCACAGCAACTCGACGTAGTGATCTAACTCCAATCGCTCGCCGTGCAGACCCTGAAGCCGCTCATGCACTGCAACGAGTTGGCCGCTGCTCCACGCCTCTATCCTTTGGGCATGTGCGCGCACCTCCACGGTGCCGTGCGCCAGGTGGATGGGTACGGAATAGTGATTCCTTCGTACACTGATGCGCCCCTTGGCGTCCACCTGCGCCGTGCTCACCTCCTCGGTAGAAAAGCGACTGGTGGGCAGAGGGTGCAGAACCTCCTTTTCGTCCTCCCAGTCTTGCAGCACTGTGCGCTGGCGACCCTCCATGCGCCGCAGGTCATCTTCCGCGCACCAGTCGAGCAGCTGCCGGTTGAGCTCCTCGAAGCTCTCGAAATGCGGCACCGGCACCATGTGGCTGCGACGGAAACGGCCCACAGCATTTTCCACGCCGCCCTTCTCCGAAGCACCTGCCTTGCCCGGCCGGCAAAACTCCGATTCGAACAGGTAGTGCGAGCGCAGCGCCACAAAACAGTCACTCTCTTGACGACGCCGACCCCGCAGAACACGTCGCACCGCGGACTTCAGATTGTCGTAACGAAGAACCTCGAACACCCCTCCAAAGTGAGCAAATGCGGCCACATGACCTTCGAGAAAGGCCTGTTGCGTCTGGCGTGGGAACGCCATGTGGAACTCCCGGCCACTGTAACAGGCGCGCATTTGAAAGAGTTGCACCCGCTGCCGGCCCCAGGGAAAATCCACCTCCGCTTCGTACCAGTCGATCTCACCCTCCTTACCGGCCTCATGGGCAAGGGGCACAAACACACCACCCCCATGCAGACAGAGCTCTCGACGCCGTCGCCCGACATACCGGCGAACCGTCGATTCCGCGCCGACAAAGCCCTCCTCGATGCGCAAACGACGAAAGATCTGACGCCCAGTGTGCCGCTGTTTACGCGGCGCCTTGCGATCCGCCTGAAGCCAGCGATCCACCGTCGCGCGCAACGCTTCGGTCAACACCGGCGGAGAACGCTTCGCACGCTTACGAGCCGGTGGGACCGCACTGCGAAGTGCCTGGCGCACCATCCGACGATGCACACTCCGGTCGCGAGCGATCCCACGAATCGATTTTTCGTAAATCTCATGGTCTCGTCTGATAACTTCGAATAGCTCCACCTTGGTCATCTCCATGGCCCCCGTATCTGTTTGTATAACGACACGGTGCCTCAGGTGGCCAGGGTGGGGCCAATTTTCAGGATCACTACCCCGACAAGTGGGGCCAAATTAGAATCACATTCTCAG